>NZ_JH815205.1:263108-636758 GCF_000296465.1 Barnesiella intestinihominis YIT 11860 | reverse complement strand
GGCTTGACTATGCCGAACCGCCTCCGATATTCTACAAATATAGTGAAAGGAGAGCGCAGAGGCAAGCGAAAATTACATTTTCGGCTTGACTATGCTTACAAAAATACTCTGGTATTTTATCCTATACAAATGTAGGTAAAGAAACCGGGAAACGTTATTTTTGCAGTATGCTTTAACCGATTGCACATGATTACCGACCTGCTTGTCCAACAGATAGAAAGTTGTTTGCCGTACGAACCGAATCGCGAACAGAGTGAGTTGTTGCAGCAGCTAGCCGCTTTTGTCCTCGACGGACGGGACGACTCGTTGTTCCTGCTACGGGGATATGCGGGAACTGGTAAAACCTCACTGGTGGGAGCTTTGGTAAAAGCATTGACACAGTTGCAGAGCAAGGTGGTATTGCTGGCTCCTACGGGGCGTGCGGCTAAGGTGTTTTCTCGGTATGCTCGTCACTCGGCCTATACGATTCATCGGAGGATATATCGGCAAAAGAGCTATTCGCCCGATATGGAAGGATTTCTTATCGGGGAAAATCTGGCGAAACACACGCTGTTTATTGTCGACGAGGCCTCCATGATTGCCAACTCGGTGGGTGAAGGGGCGGTTTACGGTTCCGGGAGGCTGCTCGACGATTTGGTCGAGTATGTCTATTCAGGCGAGCATTGTCGGTTGATTTTGTTGGGCGATACTGCACAGCTGCCTCCGGTGGGTCAGGAGCGTAGTCCGGCTTTGGATGCCGCCGTTATGGGCGGTTACGGATTGAATGTCGTGGAATATGAATTGCGGGAGGTCGCTCGGCAGGCTGCCGAATCGGGAATCCTCTATAATGCCACCCGTTTGCGGGAATGTATGGAAGAAGCGCCATTGCCCCGACCCTGCTTGCGGGTGAATGGGTTTCCCGATGTCGAGGCTCTTAGCGGAGAGTATTTGGTAGAACGTATATCCGACTCTTACGACCGTGTCGGACTCGACGAAACGATTGTCGTCACTCGTTCCAATAAACGGGCCAATATATTCAATCAGGGGATTCGTAACCAGATACTCTATCGGGAAGAGGAGCTTACCGCAGGCGATCTGTTGTTGGTCGCCAAGAATAACTATTTCTGGGGAAAGGACTATAAAGAGGTCGATTTCATCGCTAACGGCGATGTGGCCCGTGTCGTGCGAGTACTTAAACGTACCGATATGTATGGTTTCTGCTTTGCCGATGTACAGCTTTATTTCCCCGATTTGGAAGTCGAGATGGAAGCTAAGATTCTATTGGATACCCTTACCAGTGAGTCCCCTTCTCTGACAAGGGAACAGCAGGAGACTCTTTTTGCGCAAGTCTTGGCCGACTATTATGACGTTACGACAAAGAGAGAAAAAATGAAACGGCTGAAAACCGATCCGTGGTTCAACGCTTTGCAAGTAAAATATGCCTATGGGGTAACTTGTCACAAAGCGCAAGGCGGTCAGTGGAAACATGTCTATGTCGATATGGGGTATATCCCTCAGGGTGCGGTTTCGCTCGATTTCTATCGTTGGCTTTATACGGCTTTCACCCGGGCGACCGAGAAGATATGGCTGGTCAATATGAGCGAAGAGTTTCGGGAGTCGTCTTTATAATACAGGGCTCAATAACCTCATGATAGACTCTATCCCTTTTTGATAGAGGGGACGGTGTCGCCAATAGTGTTGGATAATGCGACGACATTGTTGCTGGTCCTCCAAGAAAATACGTTTCATTTCACTGTTGACCTCTCGGTCATAAATGAAAGCGTTGGCTTCGAAATTGTGTTCGAAGCTGCGAAAGTCGAAGTTGGTAGAGCCTACCGAACATAACTCGTCGTCTATGATGATCGTCTTGGAATGAAGTATGCCCGGTTGGTAAAAGTAAACTTTTACCCCGGCGCGTAACATTTCCGTTATGTAAGAAAACGATGCAAAACGCAATACCGTCGAGTCCGACCGTTCCGGTATCATTAGCCGCACGTCCACTTTGGCGAGAGCTGCGGTTTGCAAGGCTTTCACCAAACTTTCGGTAGGCAGGAAATAAGGCGTTTGTATATATACGTTTTTTTTAGCATTGGTAATCGCTTTCAAGAAAAGCATGGCGATGTTCGACCATTCCCCTATGGGGCCGCCCGGAGCGATTTGTATGCCGCTTTTCCCTTTGTCTGCTACCGGTGGAAAAAATCGGGAATCCGAAAGAACCTCTTTGCATTCGTAGCTCCAATCGACGGCGAACAACAATTGTAATCCTCTTACCGCAGGCCCCTCGATGCGCAAATGTGTGTCGCGCCACGTTCCCCATTTGGTCCCTTCGACATAGCGGTCGGCGATATTCATGCCTCCTATGTAGCCTATTTTTCCATCGATGACCGTTATTTTGCGGTGGTTCCGGTAATTGATTCGGCTGGCGAGTTGGGGAAACGTGATTTCAAGGAAAGGACGTACGGCGATTCCTGCATCCTGCATCTCTTTGAAAAATCGTTTTTTCACCGACCAACAACCCACATCGTCGTATAGGATTCTTATTTGTATGCCTCGGCGGGCGCATCGAAGCAAAACCTCCTTGACTCGGTTGCCGAGTTTATCGTCCTCGAAGATGTAATATTGGATATGGATATACTCTTGGGCAATCTCCAAATCTTGCAGGTAGTGTTTGAATTTGTCTTCTCCCGAAGTGAATATCTTCACGTGGCTTCCCGAATAATACGGTACACTGCACAAACTGTGGCACAATCTTATCTCTTGCTTGCTCTCCTCGTTCAGTGGAAGACTGTCGATATTGACGATCGAATGATAATCCCGCTTTCGTAATTTCCTCTTTATGCGTCGGGAAACCATTCTTTTCGCCTTGAAATTCTGCCCGAAAAAAATATAGAAAACCAATCCTACGATGGGAAGAAATGCCAATACGAGTACCCATGCCAAACTTTTTACCGGATTGCGATTCTCTGTGATGATTATCACGATCGTACCCAGTATGGTAATGGCATATATCGTATAGACCACGATGTATACCCAGTCGTTGATAGGCGGTAATAGGGCGAGTGTCAACATTCCGAAAGCTAAATTAGAAAAAAAATCTGAAAAAAGCAAATAGGATAGTTGTTTCTTGAAAAAATCATGAGGAGGGAGAGAACTGTAAGAAATGTGAATGGGACGAGTGAAATTTGGAAGGAATCGTTCGTAGATATAAATCTTTCCCTATTTTTGTGTGAAATGCGGAAATGGAAGGTAGCTTGGTAGAAAAATAGGGCGAGTTCTTTTTTCTCCACTCTCCTTTCTCTATTTTTGTAGTCTCATTTGAATAGCCGAAGTGAAGAATAAAAAGCAAGGGAATAATTCCTCTAAATACAAAGACGGGCATGTGGTTGCTCTGTTGGTGCTCTCTCTCGTTTTTCTGTTTCTCCTGACTCAGTTGCCTGTTTTGGAGTGGGGTGGATTCGCGACGAAACCTGTCGATCTCTTTTCCGATATCCGTGTCGATGAGCAAGATTTGGATTTGCCGGGTGATGCAGAGTGGCAGGAGGAGGGAACGGAGTGGTTGAACGAGGGGGGGGACTCTCTTTCCTCTGTGGAGAAAGATGAACCGCAAAATCGACAAGTCGTGCCCGATACGATAAGGGTACAAGAAACAGCCGACACTCTTCTCGTAACGAATATTTCGTCCGATACGGCAGAGGTCGGGAATCTTCCCCGACGGGACGGCGATGTGGTTTTGTTCGAAGATTTCTCGCCGGGGAAAAATGGTTTGTCTCATCTTCTCTCGTCCTTGAAGGAACGAGCCTCATTGGGACGTCCCGTGCGTTTGGCATTTTTGGGCGATTCGTTTATCGAGGCCGATATATTCACGCAAGACGTGCGAAGTTTGTTGCAATCCCGGTATGGTGGGAGTGGTGTGGGATACGTGTCTATGCATTCCGATTTTCCCGGATTTCGTCGGTCGGTCGTACAGTCGGGCGAAGGTTGGGAAGTGCATAGTGTATTGAAACCCAAAGAAGTCGACTGGAAGGTCATGACTTTGCAGCAGCAGTATTTCGTACCGTTGGAGGGTGCTACGGCTCAATATAGAGGAACTACGAAAATAGAACATGCCGATAGTTGGGCACTGTCTCGGTTCGTATTTATCGCCCGGCAGGATTGCTCGGTCGAGTTGAAAATAGCCGATGGCGAATGGCAGGTTTTTCCCGTTGCGGGTTCTCATGAGGTTCAATCTTTGGCGGTAGAGGGGCAAACCCCACGTTTTCAAGTAAGGGTGGGAAATACACCGGGATTTGCAGCCATAGGCGTGTGGCTGGACGATGTGCAGGGCATTGCTGTCGATAATATATCGACTCGTGGTTATTCGGGTCTTTCGCTCGGGGCGTTGTCCCGGGAAAGGGTGGTTCAGATGGATAGTATCGTTCCCTACGATGCCATTGTGTTGCAATACGGACTGAATGTGATGACTCCCGAAATTTTGCATTACGGGTCTTATGCCCGTAAGATGACAGAAGTCATTCGTCACTTGCGGGAGTGCTATCCGCATACCGATATTATATTGATGGGAGTAGGTGATCGCAGTCGCAAAGCGAACGGGGCTTTCGTTACGATGCCGGCGGTAGTCGCTCTTTCCGAAGCGCAACGTCGTGCGGCACGAAGTGCTGGTGTCGTTTTTTGGGATACATACGAGGCGATGGGAGGGCACAACGGGATGCTCGATTATGTCGCTAACGGGCAGGCGAATAAAGACTATACGCACATTAACCATAAAGGCGGTAAACGATTGGCGACCGAGTTTGTCAAGTCGTTGGAGTATGAAATGAATCGGGAAGGCTTATGAAATTTCGTTTGTCGGTAATAGGGTTTTTCTTCGTTGTCGCAGTGCTGGCAGTGCAACTTTGTGCACAGCTGACAGGCGACACGGTTACTGTACCCTCTTTTTTGAAAAAAGAGAAAAACGTTATCGAGTTTAACGATGCCGATTGGTCGGCTCTGTTCGATGGAATGGTACGGTTGCAGAACGACACGGATACTGTTCCTCGGGTAGTGGCGATGGTTCATATCGGCGATTCGCATGTTCAGGCAGGGTTTCTCACCGAGGCTGTCCGATTACCGTTGCAGCGAAGGTTCGGGGATGCAGGGCGTGGGTTGGTCGTTCCTTTGAAGTTAGCGAAGACCAATGAACCGAGAGATTATTCGGTCGTGGCGGACGGAAGTTGGAATTTTTCTCGTTGTGTAGGGCGGAAGTATAGTAACTATACACCGGGAGTAGGCGGTATAGCTATTGTACCCCGTAACGGTCGCATTGATTTGACGGTTTCCACGCTTAGTAAGACCGATGACTGTGCCGGTTTCAAGAAAGTTCGTTTGTTCCATGCGCCGGTCGACTCTTTTCCGGGAGTAATTTCAGAACCTTTTTTGGTCGAGGGAGAAACCCTATTACCTTTTTTGACCCATTTTTCGTGGGAGGAGTCCGTGTGTAGCGTTCATCTTACGGGAGAAGCCGTCTCGAAAGAGACGCCTTTGGCCATTTATGGAGCGAGCCTTGAAACCGGTGAGAGCGGAATTCTTTATCACACTATCGGTAACAACGGGGCTTTTTACAGTAGTTATGCTGCCATTCCCGGCTTTTCCGAGCAGGTGGCAGCACTCTCGCCGTCGCTTATTGTTTTGTCGTTGGGTACGAATGAGTCGTTTTCCACCTCTTTGACCCGCGACGAGTTATATAAACAGATCGATACCGTCGTTTCGTCTTTGCGAAAAGATTGTCCGCAGGCTCAAATTTTGCTGACTACTCCGGCCGAATGTGCTCGGCGTCGGGTGCGTCGCGTAAATAAAAAACGTAGAGTTTATTATACGCCGAATGCTCGGGTAAAGCTCGTTCGGGAAACGATTCGTTCCTATGCGGTGGAGCATCGGCTGGCTTGTTGGGATTGGTACGAAATTGCCGGAGGCGAAGGTTCGTCCTCGCAATGGCGGAAGGCCGGGTTCATGGCCTATGACCGTACCCATTGCACCGAGACGGGCTATCGGGTGCAGGGCGAAATGTTGTATCGTGCTCTTATGAAAGCTTATCAGGAATATGTGGATAGAGTGGCTCAATAATATAAAGACCGGTGCGATCTCCTTTTGGGAAAGTATCGACGTATCGAAAGTCGTGGATTTATTCGTTTATGACGGGCAGAATCCGCTCATGTTCAATACCGGATTGTTTCTGTTTCTTTTCGTCGGATTTGTCTGGATATACAGGTTGTTGGCGAGGCGCGATACTTTGCGTATCTACTTCGTGATACTTTTTTCTCTCTATTTCTATTATAAATCGAGTGGGCTGTGTTTCCTGTTGTTGCTTTTCGTCGCCCTTTCGGACTATTCGTTGGGGAGGCTTTTAGGTTGGGTTTCGTGGAAATGGATGCGTCGATTTTTCGTTTTGATGAGCATGGCGGTCAATTTGGGGATGCTCTGTTATTTCAAATACACCAACTTGTTACTGGGTACGATTGCCGATTTCACCCGTGAGCCTTTCGAGCCGTTGGATATTGTGTTGCCCATCGGTATCTCTTTTTTCACTTTCCGTTCGTTGAGCTATATTATAGATGTGTATCGGCGGCAAATGTCCCCGGTGACGAGTTTGAGAGATTATGTTTTTTACCTCTCGTTTTTCCCTCCGTTGGCGGCGGGTCCCGTAGTTCGGGCGAAAGACTTTGTCCCTCAGATACACCGTCCGTTGGAGATTACACCTATGCTGTTGGGCGAAGGTCTTTTTCTCGTCATGTGCGGGTTGATTAAAAAGGTAGTTATCTCCGACTACATTAGTGTCAATTTCGTAGACCGCATTTTTGACAATCCCATGCTCTATACCGGATTCGAGAATCTTATGGGTGTCTATGGCTATACCTTGCAGATATACTGTGATTTTTCGGGTTATTCCGATATGGCTATCGGCATAGCCTTGCTTATGGGGTATCGTTTTAAAATCAATTTCGATTCTCCCTATAAGTCGGGTTCTATTACCGAGTTCTGGCGTCGCTGGCATATCTCTTTGTCGAGTTGGTTGCGAGACTATCTCTATATATCTTTGGGCGGGAATCGTCGAGGCAAAATCCGTACCTATTTCAATTTGTTCATAACTATGGTGCTGGGTGGACTTTGGCATGGAGCTTCGTGGCTTTTTGTGATATGGGGTGCTTGGCATGGCGTTTTGTTGATTGTCCATAAAGTTTATCGGCGTATATTCCCTGTGGCGAAAGACGATCGCCCGGGTATTATCCGCCATTTCTTTCATGTTTTGCTCACGTTCCATGTTGTGGCCGCCGGCTGGATATTCTTTCGGTCGCCTTCTCTTGATGTTGCCGGACAGATATTAACCCAGATATTCACCAACTTCCGTCCCGAAGCCATTCCCTCCTTCGTGTCGGGATACGCCGTTATATTCGTGGCTTTGGTAGTCGGTTATCTGCTCCATTTTGCCCCGCATCGCTGGTCGCAGTGGCTGCAACGCGAGCTTTCGTGGTCGCCGCTGGTAGTTAAGGCAGCTATTCTGGCGCTGGTACTCTTCTTTGTTTTGCAGGTGCGTTCGAGCGAACTGGTTCCTTTCATTTACTCCCAGTTTTGAACAGCTGTTTTTGATTGATTTCTTTCTATATCGTTGTATGGCGATAAGAGATAAATAAATTTAAAATTTGTAATAAAAGAGAGAAAAAAAGAAATAATTGGGTCGATGTTACAGCTTTTGGCGGGAAATACCTATATTTGTATAGAAATTTGGTGGGATAATGGCCGGAAGTTCGAAAGACATAATAGATTCACTGATTGCTAAGTTTCATGCTATGAGTGATTTATGTAAGGCTTTCGAGAACGAAAACGGTATTTTGAAAGAGCAGTTGATGCATCAGAAACAAGAGATGCAAGCTTTGCAAAGTAAGTACGAAGAGTTGGAGAAAAGATATGGAAATTTGAAACTCTCGAAGACGGTTGCGGGGCAAGATGGTTCGAGTACCGAAGAAACAAAAGTCAGGTTTGCCAGATTAGTGCGGGAAATCGATAAATGCATCTCACTCTTGAACGAATAGATGCTATGAACGATGATAAATTAAAAATAACTCTGAGGATCGCCGATCTGAAAACCCCGTTAGCCTTGCGGGTCGATTATGGAGCGGACGAAAAATATTGGAGAGATGCTGCCGACTTGTTCAACAAGCGTTGGGCTTTTTATAAGGACAAGTATAAAGACGGATTGATGGATTCGGAATCTATGATGGCGATGGTGGCGGTAGAGATGGCTCGATTGTACTGTGAAATGGTACAAGACCGTAAAACCTTGCTGGCCGATTTAAGAAAACTTGAAGCCGAGGCTGCGAAGATATTAGACGGACATACCGGAGAATAACGGTACGGAAAAGAGAGATAATTCCTGCACTGCGACAGGTCCTTCGAAAGGACAGGTTGGTAGTGCTTTTTTTATAACTATAATTTAGAAAAGATGAATTACATACTATTGATTTTTTCAGTAATTGGCGGTTTGGTCATAGGGGGGCTTGTTGTCTTTTTGGTGAACCGCTATCTGCTGGCGACTCGGTCGAAAACGATTTTGGAAGAGGCCGAAAAAGAAGCCGAAGTAATTAAGAAAAACAAGCTGCTCGAAGTGAAAGAGAAGTTTATCCACATGAAAGCCGAAATGGAAAAGCAGGCGAATGCCCGCAATGCCAAGATACAGTCGGCCGAGGCTAAACTGAAACAACGGGAAATGCAGCTTTCCCAGCAGCAACAAGATCTGCAAAAGAAGAAAAGTGAGACCGATGCCATTCGCGCCAACCTCGATACTCAGCTCGAAATGGTAGAGAAGAAAAAACAAGAACTGGAAAAACTCCATAAGTCCGAAGTGGAACGGCTTGAACACCTTTCGGGAATCTCTGCCGAAGAAGCGAAAGAACGTTTGGTAGAATCTTTGAAGGAAGAAGCCAAGACGCAGGCAGCTTCTTATATCAACGACATCATGGACGATGCCAAAATGACGGCCAACAAGGAAGCGAAACGTATCGTGATACAAAGTATCCAACGGGTAGCGACCGAAACGGCTATCGAAAACTCGGTTACGGTATTCCATATCGAATCCGATGAAATCAAGGGCCGGATTATCGGGCGTGAAGGTCGTAATATCCGAGCTCTCGAAGCGGCTACCGGGGTGGAAATTATCGTGGACGATACCCCCGAAGCCATTGTGCTTTCGGCTTTTGATCCCGTTCGCCGTGAAATCGCCCGTTTGGCCTTGCATCAGTTGGTAACCGACGGCCGAATCCACCCGGCACGTATCGAAGAGGTGGTTGCCAAAGTGCGTAAACAGATCGAGGAAGAAATCATCGAGACCGGTAAACGCACTGCCATTGATTTAGGCGTGCACGGTCTGCATCCCGAATTGATTCGTCTGGTGGGTAAAATGAAATACCGTTCTTCCTACGGGCAGAACTTGCTGCAACACTCTCGTGAAACGGCGAACCTTTGTGCCGTTATGGCTTCGGAACTCGGTTTGAATCCCAAGAAAGCCCGTCGGGCCGGTTTGTTGCACGATATAGGTAAAGTGCCCGATGAGGAACCCGAATTGCCGCATGCGTTGCTAGGCATGAAGTTGGCGGAGAAATATAAGGAAAAGCCCGACATTTGTAATGCTATCGGAGCTCACCACGACGAAACCGAAATGACCAGTCTGTTGGCTCCTATCGTACAAGTGTGCGATGCTATTTCGGGAGCTCGTCCCGGCGCCCGTCGCGAAATCGTTGAGGCTTACATCAAACGGTTGAACGATCTCGAACAGTTGGCTCTGTCTTATCCGGGCGTGTTGAAGACTTATGCCATACAGGCCGGCCGTGAATTGCGAGTGATTGTCGGAGCCGACAAGATAGGCGATGCCGAAACCGAAAACTTGTCGACTGAAATTGCAAAACGTATTCAAGACGAGATGACTTATCCCGGTCAGGTGAAGATTACCGTTATCCGGGAAACTCGGGCTGTAAGTTTCGCCAAATAACAAGGAGACGCCATACCGCTCCACTTTAAAAACGAATGACGAGGCCGTAGGGCGTTACCCGAATGAAATTCGTGTACGATCTATGGCTTTGTTCTTGTTAACGACAAATTCGAAATGGATAATACAAACGATAACAATACGATGAATCCGTCGGAAAAAACACAACTCGACCCGTGCGCTTGTCGTCGGAAAGGTGCGAAATTGGAAGTCTACGACTGGCTGTCCGATATTCCCGAATCGCACGACGATACCGATTTGGTCGAGGTGCGTTTCAAAAATACCCGAAAAGGATATTACCGTAATACAACTCATATCAAACTCGCTCCCGGCGATTTGGTCGCTGTCGAGGCTTCGCCCGGTCATGATATCGGTGAGGTTACTCTCACCGGGCGTTTGGTCTTGATACAGATGAAAAAGAACAATGTAAAGATCGATAATCCTGAGTTAAAGCGTGTCTATCGGAAAGCCAAACCCAATGACTTGGAAAAATTCGAAGAAGCTAAGGCGAAAGAGCATGATACGATGATTCGAGCCCGCAAGATTGCCGAAGATTTGCATTTGAATATGAAGATCGGCGATGTCGAATATCAGGGAGACGGTAATAAGGCCATCTTCTATTACATTGCCGACGAGCGGGTCGATTTTCGCCAGTTGATTAAAGTGTTGGCCGAAGCGTTCAGGGTGCGTATCGAGATGAAGCAGATCGGGGCGCGTCAGGAGGCCGGACGTATCGGGGGCTTGGGACCCTGTGGCCGTCAATTGTGCTGTTCGGGTTGGATGACCAACTTTGTCTCGGTAGCGACCAGTGCTGCCCGTTTCCAAGATATAGCCCTCAATCCTCAAAAGTTGGCCGGACAATGTGCCAAATTGAAATGTTGCTTGAATTATGAGGCCGATGCATACGTGGAAGCCCAGAAGCGGTTACCATCGCGAGAGATTCCGTTGGAAACGAAGATGAATACCTATTATCACTTCAAAACCGATATTTTCAAACGTGAGATGACTTATTCGACCGATAAGTCTATTGCCGCCAATTTGGTAACGATTTCTGCCGATAGGGTATTCGAGGTAATCGCTTTGAATAAGAAAGGAATAAAGCCCGATACATTGGAGTCGGAAGCAGGAGCTCGTGCTCCCGAACGTCGCGATTTCGAAGACGTGGTGGGACAAGATAGTTTGACTCGCTTCGATAAGGCGAAGAAAAATAAAAAACGGAATAATAACGGAGGTAATAACAACCGTCGTCAACAGTCGGGCGAACGGAATAACCGTTCTAATAATAACAATCGGAACCAGAACAAGGCTTCCCGTGATGGAAATAAAAAGGGCGGAAATGACAATGGCAACCATACGGTGGCTGCTCGCAACGGTAGTGAAAACATTTCGTCTAAACCTGCCGCTTCCGATAAGAAAGAATAGATGGGCGTATGTGGAGGAACTTGGTAAATACAGGTATCGTTTGTCTTTTACTGGGAGGCACGGTCTCCTGCGGGCGAACCGATGTGTATAACGAGTTTAATACCCTTCCTAAAAACGGCTGGTTCAAACGGGACGTACAACGCTTTACACCGGAAGTTCCCGATACCGTGAACCGGTATGATGTCTATTTGTTTCTGCGGCATAACGGAGATTATACGTATAGGAATTTGTGGCTTTTCGTTTCTTACAACGACGAGGGCGGAGTTTTGAAAACCGATACGGTAAATTGTGAATTGGCCGATGAGTTCGGACGATGGTCGGGCGGAGGTTGGGGCTCTTATTATCAGCAGGAGGTTTTGCTGAATGACGATTTCCGCTTTTCGGGCGAGAAGGAACATGTCTTCACTGTGCAACAAGCTATGCGGGACGATCGTATCAGAGGTATCTCCGACGTGGGGATTCGTATCGTTCCTCATGAAGAAAAATAAAACGAAATCGAAGCGTAAGATTCGGTAGCCCCCGTGGGGATAGACTTGAATTTTAGAGATGAATTCTTTGTAAATAATCACATTTCGGACTCATCGATGAGGTTGATACGATTCCTCTGTTGCGGATTTTAACCCCTCCGTCACTGCGTGCCACCTTCCCTATATGGCTGCTCCACACAGAGGAGGTTTAATACCTTTCTGCCACATTATTTTATCGAAAGAGAAGGATTACATTTACCCTTCTCCCTTGCCGTGTTCCGTAGCATTCGGGGAGTTGCGTTAGCAATAGGGGAGAGACCTCAGAAACGACAGTTTCTGAGGAGAGGGGTTAGATGGGTAAAAAACATAACTCCTCCTGATTTACCACGGAGTCATATCCTTGCTAAATTATCGACAGAGTCGTTATAACCGATAGGGCATATTCAGAAATGATAAGCCCTATTTTTGTCTATAAAAAGAGAGTTGCCCTTTACTCCCGCAAAAGGCAACCCAAGTTCTCAAAAATTAAAAGATGCAAATTGAGACTTTATATGATTGTTAATTCCCTTCCTGAAATTTTTGATTCATTTTCAACAGGTTTATCGTATAAGCTACTACATTTTGGGATTCTTGAATGACAGTGAGGTAAACGATTCCTACTTTGATGTAGGAGACTTGTTCCCGCATGTGACGTATTTCTTCCCGTTTGAGTACACCTAATTGATTGATGAGTATATTCCCTTGATTGTAGAGGGCGGCAAGATCTCCGAACGCATCTTTTTCGATCGATTGCCGGCTTTCCTCCAAGAACGATACGATCGATTGCGCTATCTCTCCAAAGCTGTCTTTCTGACTTTGCTCCAAAGGATTGAAATTATTGTCGGTATGTTCCAAACAAGGTTCGCAGGTCCTTTTTATGGAGTGGATAATGTCGTAAGAGAAATCGTTCCCTTGAAAATAATAGAGACCTTTTTCTAATCCTACTTTGTCATTCAAGTGGGAGACTCCTATGGTTCCCAAACGTTTTACTTGTTTGAAGTATCGCCGTTCCGTTTCTATATCGCCCATCGCTTTGCGCAGGGTTCTGTAACTTTCGTTGAGGAAACCGGTGGTGACTCGATGATATAGGTCGGCACTCCATTCGAGGACTTTGGCGAATTCTTCCCGGCTGAATTTTCTCAATAAGACAAGTGCTTCTTGCTTGTCTTTGTTGGCGACCATCTGTTGTGCCAGCGAGCTGTTTTTTTCTTGTTTTAGTTTTTTATTGTATGATATTTGGCTGTGTATGAGCATATAAGCGGCTAATGCTCCCAACAGGATAATAGCGATACTACCTCCGAAATAGACAATCATCGTCACTGTAAAACAAATCAAAAAAGCGGCTCCGGCCGTGAGAAACCAACCTCCGATAACGGAGATGACTCCGGTGATACGGTAAACGGCACTATCGCGTCCCCAAGCCTTGTCGGCAAGAGACGTACCCATAGCAACCATAAAGGTGACATAGGTAGTGGATAGGGGTAGTTTCAACGAGGTTCCCAATGCGATCAACAAGCTGGCAAGCACCAAATTTACCGAGGCTCTAATTAAGTCGAATGCCGCACCGTGTTCGAGTATGACTTCGTCTTTGTCGAATCGGGCGTTGAGCCAAGTTCTGGCTTTGGGCGGTATGTTATTGACAATAAAAGAAGATGTATTTGTTGTCATGCGCACCAATTTACGAGCGATGGGAGAAGTCCCGAAACTTTCTTCTCCGGCTTCCTGACGGGATAGGTCGAGAGAGGTTTTGATTACGTTATGTGCTTTTTTGGAGGTGAGCAGGGCGACAACCATAATTATACCTGAACCGATGAGGAATATGGAAGGCGTTGAAGCCGAATCGAGAAGAGAGGTCATCAAGTACTGATCGGGACTGACGCCGTTGCTGTTGGCGATGTAGTCGTGGTAGGTCGAATAACCGGCCAAAGGCATACCGATAAAGTTGACTAAGTCATTTCCCGCAAAAGCTAATGCCAGAGCAAAAGTTCCCAACAAGACGACTATTTTCAAAATGTTTATGCGACACCACATGAGTACTTGCATGAGTATTGTCGTGCATAGGAAGCAACAGCCTAAAAGTATTTGTGTGTTGTCGTGAATCCATTGGCGGTTTTCGGGAGTCATCAGCGTGGACTCTTTTAATCCCTTGATAAGTATGAAATAGATGATGGAGGTAGCCGCGAATCCGCCGAACAGCGCACCGAAGTATTTTAACTGTTTCTGGTAATTGAATTTGAAAATCAAGCGGGCGATGTATTGTACCAAAACACCAAAGAAGAAGGCGATGGCTACGGATACGAAAATGGCTACGATTACTTGCAGAGCTTTGTCTGTATTGATGAGGTCTCCCATTTGCAAGGCTCCTGCGCTATTTATCGTTTTCACGATAGCCAAAGCAAATGTGCCGCCTAACAATGCGAATATCATCGATACGGTGGTCGATGTGGGAAGTCCCATCGTATTGAATATGTCGAGTAAAACTACATCTGTGAGCATGACCGCCAACAAGATACTCATGATTTCGTTCATGTAGAAATATTGGGGCTGATATATTCCATGCCGTGCGATATCCATCATACCGTTCGACATGGAGGCTCCTACAAAGATTCCTATTGCGGCGACCGCCATAATTACTTTGAAGGGGGCTGCTTTTGCCCCGATAGCCGAATTGAGGAAGTTGACGGCATCGTTACTGACTCCCACCGATAAATCGAAAATGGCGATGAGAAAGATAAAAATAACGATGATCAGATAGAACGTTTCCATAATGTCCAATTTGCATGTTTTTTCACTCGCAAAGAAACGATATTGATGTTACAGAAGCGTTACAAACATGTATCTATCTTGTTTCTTTTCTTCGATTTTCGTCGGTGGAGTGCCGGAAATTCGAGCAGGAGATTCTGTAAGAGGCAAAAATGTCCTCGGTAATTGTTCGATTACTTTCGGTATCATGGCTTTCTCAATAGACTATCTTCGTCGTAACTCGATTTTGTAAAGCTCGTTAAGGTTTGCTTTCATTAGAACGTTGGATTATATCCAGAATTCTATAATCGTATTTGAAACAGTTGAGTCCTATGCGAATTTTCCTCTCTTTCCCGGAAAGATTCGGACGAATTGTAATATTGTTTTTGACCGGTAGAGTGGCCGATGAGATGATAATTTCTCCCCAGTCGTAGGAATAGTCTGCCCTGTCGTTGTATAAATCATTTTCTACTCCGTTCAGGTAGCATTCCACACCGTTTACTTCGAACCAGTTGACGAGGCAAAAAGGATTTTTTTCTTCTGCACTATAAACAGTTAGCTGCCCTCCTCCCGCCGGTATCGTATATTCGTCTCGGGTCGTTTGTGCCAAATCTGTACTTTCGATTTTCAAAGCGACCGGATTGAATTTTTCTTCTTCGTTAATAAAAGTACAACCGGAGAATATCACGATATTTGTGAGTATCAGTAGCGTTCCAAGTATTTTTTTCATGAGCTTCCGAATGAAAGATTACTACTTAATAAATGCCAATTGTGTGAATTACTGCATTTCGAGCTTTGCATTTATTACGCTTTTCCATATCTAAACGGATTGTCGATGGACTATTTCTTTTTGCTTTTATTCTCTTTTTTTATCGAACCTGCCGATTTTTTCGATTTACTTGCATTCTTCGTTTCTCCGGGTTCGGGCTTTTTCCATCTTAAAATCTGAGCTGTCCGTGCCGGGAGGTAGAGCATGAGCCATTCTTTGTTGTCTTTTTCGAATAACGGATCGTGTCGGGTGAGGTGTTTCACTTTCATATCGATGAGTCCGTATCCTCCGAATGCAGGATCGTCGCTACTGAGTATGTGTTCGTATTCTCCTGTCGGGGCCAAAATGCCGTATCCGTTGAAGGATTTGAACGGGTGGAAGTTGAATACGAAAAGCAGATCGTCGCGCAGGAATGCGAGTACTTGGTCTCCGTCGTTTTCACAGAGTTTGACAATAGGGGTTCGTTCGAATTTTTTCTTTTGGCTTATGATGTGAATCATGGCTTCGTCGAAGGCTCCGAGGTATTGATATTTCAAATCGTTTCGGTCTACGAGGTCCCATTGCCGACGGGCGTATTTATAGGACCAGCCGTTTCCTTGACGCGGAAAATCGATCCATTCGGGGTGGCCGAATTCATTTCCCATGAAGTTGAGGTAACCGCCGTTGATGGTCGAGAGGGTTACCAGCCGTATCATTTTATGCAGGGCCATGCCTCGATCTACGATCAGATTGGTATCTCCCTTGCTCATGTGCCAATACATGACGTCGTCGATGAGCCGGAAAATAATGGTTTTATCGCCGACCAGTGCTTGGTCGTGGCTCTCGGCATAATTGATGGTCTTTTCATCGGAACGCCGATTGGTCAGTTCCCAAAATATGGCCGTGGGTTTCCAGTCCTCGTCTTTTTTCTCTTTAATGGTCTTTATCCAGAAATCGGGTATTCCCATAGCCATTCGGTAATCGAACCCTATTCCTCCGTCGTTGAATTTCGCTGCTAATCCCGGCATTCCGCTCATTTCTTCGGCGATGGTTATCGCCCGCGGATTTACTTGGTGAATGAGTTCATTGGCCAGAGTGAGATAAACGATGGCGTTGTCGTCCTGCCCTCCGTTGTAATAGTCGTCGTACGAACCGAAAGCCTGTCCCAAACCGTGGTTGTAATAGAGCATCGAGGTGACGCCGTCGAACCGGAAACCATCGAACCTGAATTCGTCGAGCCAGTATTTGCAGTTGGAGAGCAAGAAGTGGATTACATCGTTTTTTCCATAGTCGAAACACAAAGAGTCCCAAGCGGGGTGCTCTCGCCGGTGGTCGCCGTAAAAGTATTGGTTGTACGAGCCATCGAATCGACCTAACCCTTCGACTTCGTTCTTGACAGCGTGAGAGTGTACGATGTCCATAATGACGGCTATTCCCATTTTATGAGCTTCGTCGATGAGCGATTTCAATTCGTCGGGTGTCCCGAAGCGGGACGACGGGGCGAAGAAACTGGATACGTGATACCCGAAAGAACCGTAATAGGGGTGCTCTTGTATAGCCATGATTTGTATGGCGTTGTATCCGTCGGCAACAATGCGGGGAAGTATCTTTTCTTTAAATTCGGTATAACTGCCAACTTTTTCTTCTTGTTGCGCCATACCGATGTGACATTCGTAAATCAGCAGCGGGGAGGTTTGGGGGCGAAACGGCTTTTTTGAAAAAACGAAAGGCTTTTCGGGATCCCAAATTTGTGCCGAGAAGATATATGTTTCGGGGTCTTGCACGACTCTCGTGGCCCAAGCCGGAATGCGTTCTCCTTGTCCTCCGGGCCAGTGTACAGATAGTTTGTAAAAGTCGAGATGGTGTAACGTATCGAGTGGAAGTTTTATTTCCCATACTCCTCTGCCGATGGCTAATAACCGATATTCGGGGCGTTCTTTCCAGTTCGAGAAGTTTCCTATCAAATAGATAGCATTGGCATTGGGCGCCCACTCCCGAAATACCCAGTGGCCGTTTTCTTTATGTAATCCGAAGTAAAGATAGCCGTCGGCAAAATCGGAAAGGTTTCCTGTTCCTCCGGTTAGTTCCGAAATTTTTTCCACGGCACGATTGTGCCGGCCTTCGATAGCCTGTTTATAGGGAGCCAGCCACGGGTCGTTTTTTATCAGTTTCAGAGTTTTCATAGGGCTGTATTTTAAGGAGGAATATAAAGAGCGATGCAGTTACTGCTTCTGCCCGTTGTTTCTGTACAAAGAAAAAACAAATGACCCGATGTGAAAATTTTTTGCACGGCCGGGCTCGATTTCCTTTGCATCACGTGCAAATATAATGAAAGTCGAGCGCAGAACAAACAAGTTTATTTATTTTTATATCGAATGTGCTTTTTGTATTCGGTAAGTTTAAATATATGAAAATTGATGCCGGAGACGACCGTGTGGTCGAAAAATCGACTTTGTGTTTCCCCCGGAGGTTATTTTCGGTGTGTTTTACTTCGATGGACAACTTTCTTTATCTTTATTCCTTCGGGGAAATTTGTCACTGATGAGAGGTGTGGCGGTTCGACCGGCGTATGTGGGGTGGGTTTTGCGACAGCCGTATTCTGTATTTTTTTCGGTTCAATAGTTTCGGTTTTTTCTCCTTCGTGTGGAACTGTGTTTGTTGCCGTTTCTTTCCCGTTTGTCATCGGTTGGATTTCGTTAGAGACGGGAGTAACCTCGGCAGAGTCTTTGGGGGTGTATTTGCGAGCATAACGTTCGAGGGTGTTAATGCTGCTCATGAGCGTTTTCACTTCTTTGGGATGCTGCATAATATCGAGTTCGAGCAATTGTGCGTAATAACGCAGCAATACTTGATTGCGTAACAGTTCTATTTGCATACGGCTATTTGCCAGTTCCCGGGTGAATTTCTGTTCTTGTGTTTCCATACTTTTTTTGAGGCAAATGTATGGTCGGGGCATTCGCATTTTATGGCATGATTGAATTTTTTTACCCGATCGGTATCGGGTAAAAGTAGGGAGGAAGGGATATGTCCGATAGAAGCAGACTGATGAGATGTCGTTTTTCAATACCATAAGCAAGAATGATGTAGTATTTCTAACCCCTCTCATCGTCGCTACCGCTCCTCTGTCTCTCCTTTATATTTTGCTGTGCAAAACACAGGGGAGAAGTGTTAATACTTTTGATGACAGGAACAGAGAGGTATGTGTTTTCCTCCTCCTCTTTGTGGCGTCAGCAATAGGGGAGGTGGCACGCAGTGCCAGAGGGGAAGTCCGAGAGAAGATTTATGTCGTTATTTCGGTGCGATGTTCAATTCGAACGGAGTATCGGGCGTATATCCGCTACGGATTCTCCACTCTTGCGGGTAGAGGTTGTTGGTTCGGTTGCCAAGATGTTTTGCCCAGCCGAGGGGAAATCCTTCATAGGTGACAAGTATATATCCTCGGGGTAAGTCGGTGGGCAGGAAGAGGCTTTCTCGTCGGAGGTAGGCGAGGGCTGTGTCGAGGGAGGCCTCGTAGTGGACGACTTGGTTCGTATCGAAGGCTGTGGAGAGTGCCAGCGAGATATGCGGCACGTAGTCTTTTCCTTTGAGCGTGGCTACGGTGATACCGGCATGCAACAGGTCGAGATGCCGGTTGAGGAGTTTATAATCGGTTGTATACTCGGCCGGGATAGCGATAATTTTCTCTTCGTCGGATATGAATGTATAGCGGTCGGGGTTGGCAACGAGAAGCCTCCATTCATCGGGTATAGCTATTCGGGGTGTTTTATTTTTTTTGTTGCGTTTCTCTGTCTTTTCGGCTGTCGAGAGGAGAGCCACTCGTCGAGTTTCACCGGGTTCGCCCGGTTTCCGAAGGATTGCCATAAAGAGACCTTCGCCCCGGGTACGGTGGGGCATGAAGCGATAGGCGGGCAGATCGCCAACGAGTGCAGGCGTTATGTTCCAAGCTGGGTCGATATCGACTGTGAGAGGTATGGCCCCGAACTTTTTTCGGAGGAAACCGATCATCTCCTCGTTTTCTTCGGTGTTGTAGGTACAGGTGCTGTAAATGAACAATCCGCCGGGGCGTAGAGCATTCCACACATCGGTGAGAATGGTGCGCTGTCGTTCGGCGCAATGCGCCACATTCGCCGCAGACCACTCGGTGATGGCGGCGGGGTCTTTGCGGAACATGCCTTCTCCCGAACAAGGGACATCGGCGGCAATGATGTCGAAGTATTTTTCGAGTGCGCCGAATGCCGAGGCTTCGTTGCGGGTGACTATGCAATAGGGCGATCCCCATTTGACAATGTTTTCGGCGAGGATATGCGCCCGGTTGGGTATGACTTCGTTGCTGACGATTAAACTGCCGACCGGGAGCGACGCAACGGCATCGGTCGATTTTCCGCCGGGAGCGGCACAAAGGTCGAGATAACGGACCGGCTCATGAACGTATTGCCGTATTACCCGATTGAGGAACATCGATGCCGCTTCTTGTACGTAGTAGACTCCGGCGTGAAGCCGGGGGTCGAAGGTAAACGTTGGCCGGGAAGAGAGATAGAACCCATGTCGAGCCCAGAGAACCGGATCGCCTATCGTGCCTGTCGGAGTGCTTTTCAAAGGGTTGAGCCGTATGCTTGTCGGAGATTCCGATTCGAGCGACTCGGCAAAGCGGGGATAGTCGTCGCCGAGTAATCGGCGGGTGCGTTCGATAAATGGGGCAGGCAGGTCTGTCATAACAGTTTCTGTTTTTCTCTTTGGGCAAAAATACCTATTTTTGTCGAACGGTGAAAATGGGTTTTGCCGATAAATCGAATTTGTATGCTCAAAACCGCATTATATCTGATTCCTGTTCCTCTGGGCGATACACCAGTCGAGCAGGTGCTACCTTCTTATAACCGCGAAGTAATAGCCGGGATACGTCACTTTATCGTAGAGAATGTGCGTTCGGCCCGACGGTTTCTCAAAAAATCGAATCCCGATATTTGTATCGACGACTTGACGTTTTATGAATTGAACCGTCACACGGAGGCGACGGAGGTGTCGGGATTTCTCGAACCGTTGCGGCAGGGATATGCGACAGGCGTGATTTCGGAGGCCGGTTGCCCGGCTGTGGCCGACCCGGGGGCCGATGTGGTGGCGATTGCCCAGCGGGAACATTTGCCTGTGGTTCCATTGGTGGGCCCTTCGTCGATATTGATGTCGCTGATGGCTTCGGGATTCAACGGGCAGAGTTTCGCTTTTCAGGGTTATCTGCCTATCGAGGCGGGAGAACGGATAAAGAGAATCAAGCAGCTCGAACAACGGGTATATGCCGAGGGGCAGACGCAGATATTTATCGAAACGCCTTATCGTAATCATAAGATGATAGAGGATTTGGTGCGTGCCTGTCGCCCCCATACGAGGTTGTGCGTGGCGGCGGATATTTCTTGCCCTGATGAAAGTATTCGTACGCTCTCGTTGGGTGAGTGGGCGAAGACGAAGTATGATTATCAGAAAACCCCTGCCATTTTTTTACTTTATAAGTAGGGTTTTTCCCTTTGATTATAGAGTTTAACCCCTCGCCTTGCGGGTATTCCCCCTTATATTTCCTTGCGGAAATACGGGGAAGAGGGGGGATGCCCTAATCCGCTCTCTCTGCTGTGGTTATTCTTTTCAACCCCTCCGTCTTGTGGACACCTCCTCTATATTTTGCGTTGTAAAACACCCCGTAAGGCTACGGGACACGGCAGGGGAGGAGTTAAAGGACAATCTCTATTGGCAGAATCGTTTTTTTGCCTTTGTGCTTCGTCGGAGATCGAAGAAATTTAAACGGATTCTAAATATCTTACCTTCGATAATTTTCAATTGTGCCGTTAAAAAGCTATCTTTGTGCCCCGAGGAGAAAAAAGGATATGAGCTTACAATTTCTAAGCCTTGCCAGCGGCAGTAGCGGCAATTGTTATTATCTGGGAAACGAGGAGTATGGCATACTGATCGATGCCGGCAAGGGTGTGCGGACGATCAAGAAGGTTTTGAAAGAGTATGGTATCCCTTTTGAAAAAATCGTTGCTTTGTGCATTACCCACGACCATGCCGACCATATCAAGGCGGCAGGGACATTAGGCGAAAAATACGGCATACCCATTTATACCACCGAGGCCATCAAGAACGGAATGAATCGTAATTATTGTATGGTCGATAAAATTTACAGCGCTCATCGGCCTATTGTAAAAGAGATTCCGTTCAAGATCAAGGATTTTACGATTACAGCCTTCGAAGTACCCCATGACGGGAGCGACAACGTAGGCTTTTTTATTTCTTACGGGAATTTGTATTTTGCTTTTGCGACCGATTTGGGGCATATCACCCCTACGGCAGATAAATATTTGCGGCAAGCTAATTATCTGGTCATCGAATCGAATTACGATGAGGCGATGTTGCGTAACGGTTCTTATCCTCTTCATTTGCAGAGACGTATTCTTGCCGATAGCGGCCATATGGACAATGCCCGTACGGCCGAATATTTGGCTCGAATCTATACGCCGGCTTTGCGAAATATTTTTCTATGTCATCTCAGCGGGGATAACAATCACCCTGAACTGGCTTATAAGACGGTGGAAAACCGACTTTACGAGGAAGGCATACGAGTGGGTAAAGATGTGGAGTTGGTGGCACTTACCCGTAATCACCCATCGGAGCTTTATACGTTTGAAGAGTCGGAAAGAATGGATTGGGAAAGTGCGGTTTCGGGAGAAGATGACTGTCTTGGATAGCCGAATCGTTTGCCGGAGTGTCAAAAATAGTGGTTGCGAGAAATTTTTTTGAATAATCGTTTGCCGGTTTCTCGAAAAGAGTTACCTTTGCACCCGTTCCATTTAAGAAGTCGACTCCGTAGCTCAGTTGGTAGAGCAAATGACTCTTAATCATTGGGTCGAGGGTTCGAGTCCCTCCGGGGTCACAGAAGCGCTTGCAGAAATGCAGGCGTTTTTTTTGTAAAAATTCGATAACAGGAACAGAGTGATGTATCTCCCTCCCCCTATATCCCGTAGTATTACGGAGAACTGTGTTAGCTATATATGGGAGAAAATATACAAGGATAATCCCCACTAAATTTTTACTGACCCATTTTTTTGCCTAATATGCAAATGGTAGGCTGCATCCTCTGTATGTATGGTAAAGAGTAGGCTTTGCCATAAAACAAAAAACACCTGCAAGACTAATTCTTACAAGTGCGGACATATATAGTTGTTTTTGGGATAGTGGGCGTTGACGGATTCGAACCGCCGACCCTCTGCTTGTAAGGCAGATGCTCTAAACCAGCTGAGCTAAACGCCCGTGTTTTCGTAGGCTTTCGCCCCACAGGGTTTTATCCGGGATAGTGGGCGTTGACGGATTCGAACCGCCGACCCTCTGCTTGTAAGGCAGATGCTCTAAACCAGCTGAGCTAAACGCCCGGATAGTTTGCCGAAAAGCGTTGCAAAGGTAATACTATTTTTTTATCTGCAAAACAAAAAATGAAATTATTGTGTAAAAATTGCCGGGGAAATCGTATTTTTGTACTCTATTTCAAATAAAAGACTATGGAATTATCATCACTCACGGCTATATCTCCTGTCGATGGCCGCTATCGCAATAAGGTGGAAAATTTGTCGCTTTATTTTTCGGAATGGGCACTTATCCGGTATAGGGTACGGGTCGAAATCGAGTATTTCATTGCATTGTGCGAATTGCCGTTGCCTCAGCTCTCGGAGGTAAATCCTGATTTATTCCCGGCGTTGCGCAAGATATATACCGATTTTACGGAGGCCGATGCCGAAAAAGTGAAGTCGATAGAGTCTGTTACTAATCATGATGTGAAGGCTGTCGAGTATTTTATTAAAGAGAAATTCGACGAATTGCATTTGGAGGCTTATAAAGAGTTTATCCATTTCGGGTTGACTTCACAGGATATTAATAATACGTCGGTTCCTCTTTTGTTGAAAGAGGCTTTGCACGATTGTTATTTCCCAGTGTTGAAAGATATGCTGGCTATTATCAACCGGTATGCCGAGGAATGGAAAGATATTCCCATGCTTGCCAAAACTCACGGGCAGCCGGCATCGCCCACCCGTCTGGGGAAAGAGATACGGGTATTTGGCTATCGGTTGGAACGGCAGATGGCTTTGCTCGAATCGGTTCCGGTGAGCGGTAAGTTCGGAGGAGCTACCGGTAATTTCAATGCTCATCGTTTTGCTTGTCCCGATATCGATTGGCCGGCATTCGGGAATAGATTTTTGAAGGAGCGGTTGGGGATAGACCGGGAGGAGTGGACCACTCAAATTTCGAATTATGACAATCTCGCCGCTCTGTTCGATGCTTTGCGTCGTATCAACACGATTGTGATAGATCTCGACCGGGACTTCTGGCAATACATTTCTATGGAGTATTTCAAGCAGAAAATCAAAGCGGGAGAAGTGGGTTCGTCGGCAATGCCTCACAAGGTGAACCCCATCGATTATGAAAATTCGGAGGGGAATCTCGGAATAGCCAATGCCATACTGGACCACTTGTCTTCGAAGTTGCCGGTTTCGCGCTTGCAACGCGACTTGACCGATTCGACCGTGTTGCGGAATGTGGGTGTTCCTTTGGCTCATACGTTGATTGCCTTCCATAGTACAATCAAGGGCTTGAATAAATTGTTACTGAACGAACCGGCTATATATCGCGATCTCGATCAGATGTGGAATGTGGTAGCCGAAGGTATCCAGACGATTTTGCGGAGGGAGGGTTATCCTCATCCGTACGAGACTTTGAAGGCTTTGACACGGACGAATACGGTAATTAATGCCGACTCCATACGGGAATTTATCGATACGCTCGATGTTTCGGAATCGGTAAAAGAGGAATTACGAAAGATAACTCCTCACTCATATACCGGGTTTTGATGAGGTGGGGAAGCCTCGCAAGATTAGATGAAAAATAGAAATGAGACTTGTAACCGAAGGAGAATAAGAGAACCTCTTATTCTCCTTCGACGTTTATCGCATGCCGGTTCTGTATTGGGTTCAGTAGAAAATCAGAAGGAATAGACATGAATTTTAGCGATGAAATTCTTGACAATAGCAACAGTTCGATCTCTTCGATGAAGGATTGAGAAAGATAATGTATTATGTTTTTGAAGGCTTAATCCCCTTGCCTTTCGGGCACTCCCCCTATCTCATCTGCGATGAACAGAGGTAGGGTGTTGATACTTTGATATGTTTCCTCTGTTGCGGATAATTTTATTTAACCCCTCTGTCCTTCGGACACCGCCTCTATATTTTGCTGTCGCAAAACACCCCATAATACTACGGGACACGGCAGGGAAGAGGTTTTAATAATCTCACTCCAATTCCTCACTGTTCTAAAAAAAAAGGGGCTGAAATGTCCGGCAATGCCACATAGATACAATAGGAAGAAAAGATTAAAATGGTAATTCTCATTTCGGCACAGGGATAGATTTTACCCTTCTCCTCTGTGTCGTATAGCGATAGGGGAGAGGCCGAAGAAACAGTCGTTTCTGAGGAGGGGGGTAAATATGCAAGGACAACCCCACTGATTCCCGTATTGAGTATGTATTTGTTGCTTTGAACGGTTGTAAGGCAGATTCTTTGCAAGCCGGACGAACAAAAGGCCCGAGCTTTTGTTTTTTTAAGCAGAAAATAACAACTTATTCGATTGTAATAGAAGCAAAATGAAAAATCCTTCGTATCTTTGCAACGTGTTTACAAACATAGGCTGCGGCTCGATAGTAAATTTGTTTTTACTTTCGGTTTGCACTAATTTTTGTTTATGAGAAAAAATAACTATCATTTATAACAGATGTTTTTTAATAGGCCGAGAGGCTTGTATTTTTAATTACAAACAATTTCTATGGAAAGCGAAAAAAGAGCTAAGCGTCCGCGCATCGGAATGTCGAACCGCGAAGGTGCGACCGAGCGATATGAAAAAGTAGAGTACAGAAGAAATGGAGGAGAAGAGGGACACTCCTCGTACAGTGCGAATGCGGAAAGACCATACTATCCCCGCAATAACTATGGAGATGGAGGAAATCGTTCTTACGGTAACGAGCGTCCTAACAACTATGGTAATCGTCAGGGAGGGTATAGTAATAACCGTCAGGGCAATTACGGAAACAACCGTCGGAACAATAACTACAACAATACTCCGAGGTATAATCAGGATTATAATCGTAATAACGAAGTGGGAGAGGGGTTTCAGCAGCCTTATGGAGAAAGCGAGAGACCTCGTTATCCGAAGCAAAACAATCGCCCGGGCGGATATAATAACCGGGGGTATAATAATCGCGGAGGATATAATCAGAATCGCCAGCAATCGCGTCGGAATAATAAGGTGTTCAGCCGCCCGCAGCGCATCGAATATGAATTGCCAGAGGTGGATCCGAATGAACCGATTCGTCTGAATAAATTTATGGCTAATGCAGGGATCTGTTCCCGTCGTGAGGCCGACGAATTTATTCAAGCCGGAGAAGTGTTGGTCAACGGGGTTGCCGTGACCGAACTGGGAACGAAGATTACCCGTAATGATACGGTGACATTCCGTGGCAAGGTGGTGACTTTGGAACGTAAGATTTACGTATTGTTGAATAAACCTAAGGATTGTGTGACTACATCGGACGATCCACAAGGACGACTCACGGTGATGGATATCGTGCGTAACGCTTGTACCGAACGTATTTATCCGGTGGGACGTCTCGACCGCAACACGACCGGTGTGTTACTGCTGACGAACGATGGCGACCTTGCATCGAAACTGACGCACCCGAAGTTTATCAAGAAAAAGATATACCATGTGTGGCTCGACCGAGATGTGAGCGAGGAGGATATGCAACGAATCGCCGATGGTATAGAATTGGAAGACGGCCCTATACAGCCCGATGCCGTAAGTTATGCCAACGAGACGGATATGAACCAAGTGGGTATCGAGATTCATTCGGGTCGGAATCGTATCGTGCGTCGTATTTTCGAAGCCTTAGGGTATCGTGTGGTTAAACTCGACCGGGTTTATTTCGCTGGGCTTACCAAGAAGAACTTGCAACGGGGGCGTTGGCGTTACCTCACTCAGCAAGAGGTGAACATGTTGCAGATGGGTTCATTCGAATAAGAAATGTTTATCACGTCCCGAACGGTTCTCCGTATGGGGCGATGCTTAAAAAAGTGTACAATTATATAGGAAAGTATGGAAACAATGAAAAGAACCAAAGTCGTCGATGCATTTGATGCATCTCTTTACGGGACAAAAGTAAATGTAAAGGGTTGGGTGCGTACGCGCCGTGGCAATAAAAATGTGAATTTTATTGCCGTGAACGACGGTTCTACCATTAAAAATATACAGGTCGTGGTGGACCTCTCCAAATTTTCGGAAGCGGAGATGAAACCGATAACGACCGGTGCTTGTATTAGTGTCATCGGTACATTGGTGGAGTCGCAAGGTAAAGGTCAGCAGGCCGAGATACAGGCCGATAGCATAGAGCTTTACGGCGGCGCCGACCCCGATGTATATCCGTTGCAGAAGAAAGGGCATACGCTGGAATTTTTACGGGAAATCGCACATTTGCGTCCTCGTACGAATACATTTGGAGCAGTGTTGCGTATCCGTCACAATATGGCTTATGCCATTCACAAATATTTCAACGATCGGGGATTTTTCTATTTGAATACTCCGTTAATTACGGGTAGCGACTGCGAAGGTGCAGGAGCTATGTTTCAAGTAACGACTCTCGACTTGAACCAAGTACCTAAGACCGAGGACGGAGCGGTGGATTATAGCGAGGATTTCTTCGGCAAACCTACCAGCCTCACTGTATCGGGACAGCTCGAAGGTGAATTGGGTGCGATGTCTTTGGGCGCGATTTATACGTTCGGCCCTACGTTCCGCGCCGAGAATTCGAATACACCGCGTCACTTGGCCGAGTTTTGGATGGTAGAGCCGGAAGTCGCTTTCAATGAAATCGGAGAGAACATGGATTTGGCGGAGGATTTCCTCAAATACCTGATTCGTTATGCGCTCGATCACTGTCAGGACGACCTCGAATTTTTATGCCAAATGTACGACAAGGAATTGATCGACCGATTGAAGTTCGTCGTGGATAACGATTTTGTGCGGTTGCCGTACACCGAGGGTGTAAAAATTTTGGAAGAGTCGGGCCATAAATTCGAATATCCAGTCTATTGGGGCGCCGATTTGCAGAGCGAACATGAGCGTTTCTTGGTAGAGGAACATTTCAAGAAACCGGTTATCCTCACCGATTATCCGAAAGAGATAAAGGCTTTTTATATGAAAATGAACGACGATGGCAAGACGGTTCGGGCGATGGACGTGCTGTTCCCCCGTATCGGCGAGATTATCGGAGGTTCGCAGCGTGAGGAAAATTATGATAAGTTGCTTGCTCGTATCGAAGAGTTGCATATCCCGATGAAGGATATGTGGTGGTATCTCGATACCCGCCGTTTCGGTACGGCTCCCCACTCGGGTTTCGGGCTCGGATTCGAACGGTTGCTGTTGTTCGTTACGGGTATGACCAATATCCGCGACGTGATACCGTTCCCTCGTACACCGAAAAACGCAGAGTTTTAAAGAGGTTTTTTTGTATAATTAAACGGGGTTACCTTTACAGGTAACCCCGTTTTGTGATTTAGTAGAAAATTTGTGAGGATAGACTTGGATTTTAGAGATGAATCTCTGTCGACAACCTCATTCCGGATATCTTCGGAGAAGAATTGAGAAAGACAATATATTGCTTTTTGAAAGTTTAATCCCCTCGCCCTGCGGGTACTCTCCTTGTATCCCTTTATGGGAACACCCCGTAAAGCTACGGGACACGGCAGGGGGAGAGGGGGATGCCCTAATCCGTTCCCTTTGCTGCGGGTGTTTTTGAACCCCTCCGCACCTCCCCTATCGCACGTGCGTGCGCAGGGCAGGAGGTTAATACCTTTCTGTTTTCCGATTCTTCCGTCACTACGTGTCCCCTCTTCCTATATTTTGTTTGGCGACATATACTCCATAGGGTTGCGAGAAACGGTAAGGGAAGAGTTTCCCCTCTGCCGCATTATTTTGGAGAATGAGATGGAGATTGTATTTACCCTTCTCCCCTGTGTGGTGTTAGCCGTATAGGGGAGACATCGAAGAAACAACGGTTTCTGAGGAGAGGGGTTGGAATATACAAGGTCAATCCCTACTAATTATCGACTGAGCCCGTTTGGTCTCTGATGATATAAGATGATTATCGCTGCGATTGAATCTGATTCTGTTCAGGAAAGTGAGGTTGTTTTATTTGAATCTTTTTCCGTTCCAATGCAACACGATTGAATCTTGCAGATAGGGTTCGATACGATCGGATGATTCTTTGTCTAGATAGTTTGCCCATGACTGCCGGGCACATAGAGAACCGTCGGTAGCGAAGTTGTACTCCACAAGGAAAATGTCTACCGGACGTAACAAGTCTTCTTTTTTTGCCTTTGTCAAGCTATCGGGGAATTGGAAAAACTCTTCCCGTCGTATCTGGCGAATGCGTTCCGAAGCGGGGAGTTCCTTCCATGCAGTGTCGAAAAACCGTATGCGACTGTCTCCCGCCGGGGCATATACCGTATTGACAAGAGCGATAATCGTATCGTTGCCGGTTGTATCATACCACCGTATTTCCATTTTACTGCGTTTCGACAGGTCGATCGAGAGCAGGCTGTCTTGTAGCAGTGTCATCTCGGCTTTACCGCCTAGTTTCGTGACAATCTCGGCTTTCTGTCCGGCGTGCATCAAATCGATCAAGTCCTTCCTACGGTTTATTTCGATAGAGGGGACGAGCGAGTCGGGCATGGCAATGAATAATTGCGCTACCGGTTCTATTGCCGATGATGTCAAGGTGACTATCGAGCATAAACAGAATAACAGATTCCTTAGTTTCATAACGATCGTTTGACACAAAAGTAATCATATTTGCTTCTGTGAGCCAAAAAAACAGCCGTAAATATTGTTACCGCCTTTTATTTTGTGCCGAGATAAAGGAAGAACATACCCAATAGGACGAGTATCAAATCGAATGATTTGCTACGGATATTTTTTTCTCGGAACAGGAATGCGCCGGCTATGAAGCTGACGACGACACTGCTGCGACGTACCATAGAGACGATAGAAATCATGGAGTCGGGGTAGCTGAGGGCGTAGAAATATACGAAGTCGGCACAAACGAGAAACAAGGAGATGAAAAAGATAGAGGGTTTCCAAACAAAAGGTGTGGTATGCTTACGTTTGGGATACCATAATACAAAGAGAATAACGGTCATCATCGCCATTTGATAGTAGGAGTACCATACTTGTACGGTCATTCGGTCGAAGCCGTGCGACATGAGATATTTGTCGTACAACCCGCTGGCCGCACCGGTGATTGTGGCGAGGACTATAAAGAGAATCCAGATATTGTGTTTGAAATTGATACCTTCTTTTCTTCCGGAGAAGGATAGCATAATGAACGAGACGATTGCCAGAATAACTCCGATCCATTGGTAGAGATTCAGTTGCTCGCCGAAGATGAGTAATGCTCCTATGAGTGTGAGAATGGGTTGGGAAGCCTTGATTGGCCCGGCTATGGTGATGGGCAAATGTTTGGTGGCGAAATAGGCACAAGTCCATGATGTGAGGACGAGCGCCGCTTTGCCTATGATATAAATATGCTCGTGACCGGTGGAAGGGGGCACATAGAAGAGTGAATTTCGCATAAGTTCGGGAAACCCGTAGGAAAGGACAATACACGGGAGGAACAACAGACTGCAAAAACAGGTATTGAGAAAGAGTACAGGAATGACAGCGTTGTTGTCGAGCGATTTCTTTTTACAGACTTCGTAACAGCCTAATAGGAAAGCCGAGAGAAAAGCGAGTGATAACCACATCTTTTGTATCTTTTAGTTATATCTGTAAATCGCCTGCAAAGTTAGAAACTGTTTTAATTTTTACAAATAGATGTTTGGTGTAAGTGGAACGGGTGTCTGACTGAATGGGTCTCTTCACCCCATCTTCTCCTGCTTATTTCCGATGAGATTGGGAAAGAGGCAGAAGATGGTAGATTAGGACTTTGTTTGTGTTGTTTTTTGAAAAGTCTGTTGCAGATAGGTAGTGATTCGAAATAAAAAATGAACAAGTCCGTTTTGCCCTTTTCGTGCCTTGCGTTATCTTTGCATTTTACGAAAATAGACTGTGCCCCGGTGTAACCAAGTGAATTTGTTTCCACTCTCGGCTTGTACTATTTTTTAATATATATCATTGTAAATTATGGAGTTGCTATATATCCATTGGAATCCCGATCCCATATTGTTTTCGATTGCCGGTATTGCGATACGTTGGTACAGTATTTTTTGGTTTATCGCCATTTTGGCGGGCAGTCAGGTGGTTTATAAATTGTATCAATCGAAGGGTTTACCTGTCGATACGTTTCAGAATTTGTTTTTATACAGTTTCTTAGGTATTTTTATCGGGGCACGGTTGGGACATTGTTTGTTTTATGAGCCTGACTATTACCTGAGTCACCCGTTGGAAATCGTTTTGCCGGTACACTTTTATCCCGATGGCGATTGGAAGTTTACGGGATATGCGGGATTGGCAAGTCATGGTGGAACGTTGGGGTTGATTATAGCCCTTGCTATATTTTGTCGCAAGACCAAGATTCATTATCTCGATATTCTCGATATGATGGGTATCGCCGCACCGTTGGCGGCGGGTTTCATACGGCTTGCCAACTTGATGAATTCCGAAATTATAGGTTTGCCTACCAATGTGCCGTGGGCTTTTGTATTCGAGCGTGTGGATATGCTCCCTCGTCACCCGGCTCAGTTGTACGAGACTATCGCTTATTTTCTGTTTTTCTTGATTATGGTCGGGGTCGCTCGATATAAAAAGGATAATTACGGACGAGGTTTTTACTTCGGATTGTGTATTACTTTGATATTTTTGTCCCGCTTCTTTATCGAATTTTTGAAAGAGCGGCAGGTGGATTTCGAGAACGTGTTGCCTATCGATATGGGGCAGATATTGAGTATTCCGTTTGTCTTGTTGGGGTTATATTTCGTAATCACGAAGTGGAAGAAAGCGGTTCGATAGGTGGTCGCGCAAGAGTCGTTGTCCGGGAAATTTCGAAAGAAATTCTCAGAGTTCTTTTCTCAAATAGATCATATCGACGAGCTGTTTCCCTCCTTCGAAGATGGGGTGCGGATAATTGTCGGTAAAGAAACGAGGAATACGATGGGAGTAGCGGAACCCACAATGCACGTAAAAGGGTATCGTGAGAGGCGAGTCACCTGTGCCGACTTGCAGTATCGTGCCGGGTGCGTTGTAGCGATTTTCTATGTATTCGATTAGCCGACGGGCATATCCTTGTCGTTGGAATGGCGGATAGGTGGCCAGATTTTTAATTTCGTAAAGATTTTTCCCTTCTTGTGTGATAACACAGATACTTTTCAAATCGTCATCATACAATGCGAACATTTCGCCGCGGTCGAGATAGCGGGCTATCATAGTTTCGTTTTCGTCGGCCAATAAAAGCAGGTCGAGGAAGTCGGCCTTGTTTTGTGTGATGTGTTTGATTTCCACAAGATGTGAGAGGGTGGTTAACGGGGTAGGAAAATGTGGTCGGGGTAAACGATGTCGTGAAGAAAGAGCGCTTTGCCGGGGACCGAAGTTCCAGCGGCGCAACGGTTTTTTTGCTCGATGATATGGCAGAAGTCCTCCACCGAAAGTTTTCCCCGTCCTACATCGAGCAGCGTTCCTACGATGGCCCGCACCATGTTACGGAGGAAGCGGTCGGCAGTGATGGTAAATACCTGTCGTTCGCCTTCGGGTTCCCAGCGGGCGAATGTCACTCGGCAATTATTGGTTTTAACATCGGTATGCAGTTTGCTAAAACTGGTGAAATCGGTATATCGGTAGAGCTGTTCGGCCGCCGTATTCATTTTGTCGAAGTCGAGATCTCCCCGATAACGGCAGGCGAAGGATTCGATAAATGGTGATTTGTGATCTATTATGTAGTATTTGTAGGTGCGACTCAAAGCATCGAATCGACTGTGTGCTTCGGCAATGACGGGACGTATTTCGTAGACAGCTATGTCGGGCGGCAGAATACGATTGAGTTTGTCGGCCGTTTCGGTCGGATTGTCGAGGGGTATTGGAGCGTCGAAGTGGGCAACCATGAGTCGGGCGTTGACGCCGGCGTCGGTTCGTCCCGCTCCTGTCACCGGAGTTTCACGGCGGAGCAATGTGGCTAACGCTTTTTCAAGGACTTCTTGCACAGTGATTCCATTGGGCTGTATTTGCCAGCCATGATACTGCGCACCGTTGAAAGAGAGGTAGATGAAATAGCGTTGCATTTTTAAATAGGAATGGATTACCGGGAAACTCGTGTCCCGATAATCCATGTGAAAAGTTAGTCGTTTTCTAAATAGGTATATCCGTACAAACCCGATCGGTAGTTGGAGAGAAATTCTCTACCTTCTTCGGGAGTGATGATGCCGGCTTTCATAGACGAGGTTACCCATGTTTCCACACTGCGAACCAGTTTCTTGGGTGAGAACTGCACGTAGTCGAGGACTTCGGCCACCGTCTCGCCATCGATGACTTGGTCTATTTCGTAGCGGTCTTTGTACACGCTGACGTGCACGGCATTCGTGTCACCGAAGAGGTTGTGCATATCTCCCAATATCTCTTGATAGGCTCCCACGAGGAATACGCCTATGTAATAGGGCTCCTTGTTGTTGAGCGCATGTACGGCAAGGTGCGAGTTCGCTCCGTGCGACGAGATGAAATTATTGATTTTTCCGTCGGAATCGCAAGTAATGTCTTGTATGGTTGCCGTGCGGTCGGGGCGCTCGTCGAGCCGACTGATGGGCATGATGGGGAAAAGTTGGTCGATCGACCATGAATCTGGTAACGACTGGAACAGAGAGAAGTTGCAGAAATACTTGTCGGGCAGAAGTTTGGAGATTTTCCGAAGTTCTTCGGGAGCATGCTTCATGTCGGAGGCGATTTCGTTCACTTCGCGAGCCACAGACCAGAATAGTTGCTCTATCTGGGCACGGGTACGTAAGTCGAGCAGACCCAACCCGAACAGGTCGAGCGCTTCTTCCCGGATTTGCAGGGCATCATGCCACGATTCGAGCAACCGGGGTTGATTCATGTTGTCCCATATTTTATAGAGCTCGTCTACCAGTTCGTGAGGATTTTCACCGAGTTCTTCTTTCTCGTCCCATATCGGGAGCGAGGTAGTTTCCAGTACTTCGAATACTAGTACGGAATGATGGGCAGTAAGCGATCGTCCCGACTCGGTGATGATGTTCGGTTGCGGCAAATTGTTTTTAGCGCAAGCATCGACCAACGCCGAGACGGAGTCGTTGACATACTCCTGTATAGAATAGTTCATACTGCTCTCGCTCGATGAGGAACGGGTTCCGTCGTAATCGACACCCAAGCCTCCGCCGATATCGACAAACTCTACGTGGAATCCCATGTTTTGGAGCTGGACATAAAATTGCGAGGCTTCTTTGAGTGCATTTTTGATGCGGCGTATTTTTGTGATTTGGCTGCCGATGTGGAAGTGTATCAGTTTGAGGCAATCGGTCATCTTGGCTTTTTCCAAGAAATCGAGAGCTTCTAACAATTCGCTGGAATTGAGCCCGAATTTGCTTCCGTCACCTCCGCTTTCTTCCCATTTGCCGCTGCCTGAACTTGCCAGTTTGATGCGAATCCCGATGTTCGGACGTATTTTCAAGCGTTTGGAAATATCGGCTATGAGACGTAGTTCGTTCAGTTTTTCCACGACAAGGAAGATGCGCCGTCCCATCTTTTGAGCCAAAAGCGCCAGTTCGACGTAGTTTTCATCTTTGTATCCGTTACAGATGATGAGCGAGTTTTCATCGGTGTTGATTGCCAATACAGCATGCAATTCGGGTTTGGAACCCGCTTCCAAGCCGATGTTGAATTTTTTACCGTGACTGACGATTTCTTCCACCACCTGTCGCATTTGGTTGACCTTGATGGGGTAGATGATGAAGTTTTTGGCCGTGTAACCATATTCGTCGGCCGCTTGTTGAAAACATTTGGATATTTTCTCGATACGATTATCGAGAATATCGGGAAAACGCAACAATACGGGCGATGTGACATCGCGGACTTGTAACTCGTCCATTAATTCTTTCAAATCGACCGATGCGCTTCCCTCCCGGGGCGTTACAGCGACGTGCCCTTTGTCGTTGATCGAAAAATATTTCAGGCCCCACCCGTTGATGTTATATAGTTCGGCGGAGTCCTCAATACGCCATTTTCTCATTTTTTATAAACGAATTGAATTTAAGGGGTTATAAAAAATATACGGAGGGCAAAAGTACAGATAATAATTGAATAGAGAAAGCAGAAACGGTTTCAAAATGCAATAATGTGCGATTGTACAAAGATTTAACCTTTTTCTGAGTATATTTATTGAACATTTTGCAGGTTATATCGATATAAAGAGAGTGGAATGCCACATTTTCCGTTATGTAAAATTAGTAAAAAAGTATGCGGTATGCATGTTTTTTATACTTGTTGATAAAGGGAGTCGGCAAAAATGTTTATCTTTGCAACGATTGTCGAAAACAAGCCGGACTAGTTAATAAGAAAAAGTCCTATTGATTTTGTTCGCAATCTTTTCACAAGAGGAATTACTAACATTAATTTATTATAAGATGGTAAGCTACAAAGAATTAGGATTGGTAAACACCAAAGAGATGTTTGCTAAGGCTATCAAAGGCGGTTATGCAATTCCCGCTTTCAACTTTAACAATATGGAACAGTTACAGGCTATTGTCAAGGCTTCTGTTGAAACCAAATCGCCGGTAATTCTCCAAGTTTCGAAAGGCGCTCGTAACTATGCCAACCAAACATTGCTTCGTTATATGGCACAGGGTGCAGTGGAATATGCCAAAGAGTTGGGCTGCGAACATCCTCAAATCGTTCTGCACCTCGATCACGGCGATTCGTTCGAATTGTGCAAATCTTGTATCGATATGGGATTTTCTTCGGTAATGATCGACGGTTCTCACTTGCCTTACGAAGAGAATGTAGCTCTGACTAAGAAAGTAGTGGACTATGCTCACCAATTCGATGTAACGGTAGAAGGTGAGCTGGGTGTACTTGCCGGTGTAGAAGACGAGGTAAGTGCAGAACATCACACTTATACCGACCCCGAAGAAGTAATCGATTTCGCTACTCGCACAGGTTGCGATTCTTTGGCTATCTCTATCGGTACTTCTCACGGAGCTTATAAATTCAAACCCGAACAATGTCATGTAGATCCTAAGACGGGTCGTTTGGTTCCTCCTCCTTTGGCATTCGACGTATTGGATGCCGTTATGGAAAAACTTCCGGGCTTCCCCATCGTATTGCACGGCTCGTCTTCTGTACCCCAAGAAGAGGTTGATACGATCAACAAATACGGAGGGAAATTGGATGCCGCTATCGGTATTCCCGAAGAGGAATTGCGTAAAGCAGCTAAATCGGCCGTTTGTAAAATCAACATCGATTCGGACAGCCGTTTGGCTATGACAGCCGCTATCCGCGAGGTGTTTGCGACGAAACCCGCAGAATTCGATCCTCGTAAATATTTGGGCCCGGCTCGTGACAACATGGAAAAATTGTACAAGCACAAAATTGAAAATGTATTGGGCAGTGCCGGTAAATTGTAATTGAAGGATTTGATTACATACATAATGCCGCCGAGTTCTGAACGAGCTCGGCGGTTTTTGTTTTTAGGTGATAAAAATGAGGTTAATTTAAATAGGTTCGGTAGGAAATCAGAAGGAGCAGTGTTTTTATATATCATTTAACCCCTCTCCTCAGAAACTGCCGTTTCTTCGGTGTCTCCCCTATTGCCACACCCCGTAATGCTACGGGACACGGCAGGGGAGGAGAATACCCCATAAAGTTCCGAAGGGATAAAACGGTTCAAAGTGATACTTTCAATCCTCACCCTCTGCTCATCGCAGATGAGATAGGGGGAGTGCCTGCAAGGCGAGGGGGTTGAAAACAGAGGGGTTAAGAAGACCAGCATAAGCAAAATAAACGATCTTTCAACCCCTCTCCTTAGGAACTACCGTTCCTTCGGTCTCTCCCCTATATTTCCTTACGGAAACACAGGGGAGAAGGTTGAATTGTTATTGTGCTTTATTGCTTTCCGGTAAAACTCGATAAAGGCAAGATTGTGTTTGTTGATGACATCTCTTGCACCGTGTGCAGAGAGGTCAATATTTATTTGTTTGGTCTAAGGATATAAAAAAGGAAAGTTCTGCCGGAATCTCGATATCATAAAAAAAGGGGACTGATAGTATAACGATTCACATCGTTGTTTTTTCCGGCAGAACTTGTTCGTAATATCAAAGATGTCTCTTGTTTCTTTTTCCCTTGAAACAAGAGAAAATGTAAATCTGAATACTCGGCAAAGGTAGTGTTTTCGGAATTAAAAACAAAATTATAATTCTTATTCTGCGTGCTGAAAAAAGGGGGGTCGTTTATAAAAATATGATTAAATAGAGGTATGTCGATAGATGAGACTTTCCGTATCTGGATAATTGTCATATTATTATGCCTATATTACCATTCGTGACTATGTCTAATAGGCGGTTGCGGCGAGTTAATAAGAAAATACAAGTCTTGTATAATTTTATATTTTCAGTCGGAAGCAAGGGCGTTTTACGACCTAATACCGGCTATTATTTTTTCGGTTTCGTTTTGCAACCATAGGGCTTGCCGAGACTTTCTCCATTTAGCTGGGATAGGGGTATGGCGGTGTTTTGTGAAAATTTCGCCTGTAATGTTATCCGTATCCGGCGCACTCGCTGCATAGATCGCTCCGATCGCTCCTTTTCGGGGTGAGCTGATAAAGGGTCGAAAAAAAAGATTGGCTAACGGATCGACCCAAGAATGCATGGTGATCATGTCAGAATCGACGATACCGGGGTCGGCCGCATTTACCGATATTCCTTTATCTCGAATTTTCGTGGACAAATGTGCCGTGTACATGGTGAGGGCGAGTTTCGATTTTCCGTATGCCTTGAATCGTTTGTAGGTTCGGGGTGAGTCGGAGAAAAAAGAGGAATCTATTTTCCCGATATATCGGGTTAACGAAGTGGTCATGACAATGCGGCTCCCCGGGTGCATGAGCGGTATTAGCGACTCGGTGAGAAAAACGGTTCCTATGTAGTTGACGCCTATCGAGGTTTCGAATCCGTCGACGGTTTTACCGAAGTCCTTGCACATGACTCCTGCATTATTAACGAGTGCTTTTATGGAGATACCCGTTTCTGCCAGTTGTTTACAAAAATGGGATATGGACTGGAATGAGGCAAGGTCGAGCGGCAAGAGGAGAATATCGGAATTACCGGTTTTCTCTATGATTCGTTGTCTGATGGGTTGTGATTTGGCTATGTTCCGGCAGCCCATGACGACCGGGAGGTTTTGGGCAGCGAGAGCTTCGGTAATGGCTTGTCCTATGCTACCGTTTGCTCCGGTAACTATGTAATAATCTTTATTCATCGAGCAGACGGTGTTTGACAAATAGCCGTATGGAGGTGGGCATGACAGATGCCAAAGGAATCAGCAGACGGTTGAATACTCCGGGGATAAGTTGTTTTTTGCCTCGGAACAGGGCTTTTAATGCTTTGCGAACCAAGCGCTCGGTTGTCATAAGGACTCCTAACCGAACTCCCAATTTCAGTAGCCCGGGTTTTAATCCGTATAATCCGGTGGCAACGCCTCCGGGACAAACGACTGTGGCTACGACTCCGTAGTCGCGCAATTCGTAGCCCAAAGCCCGAGTGAACACTCTGATATAGGCTTTGGTCGCTGTGTAGAGCGCTATGCCGGGATAGGGCGTCCAACAGGATAAAGAGGACATGTTGAGTATGTATCCGTGTTTCCTGTTGCACATGTCTGCGGCAAAGAGGCGGGACAGGCGAGTGATTGTACCGATGTGCAGTTGGAGCATCGTTTCTATCTTCTTCGGATCGGTGCGTGTTATTTCCTGAAAAGAGAATATGCCTGCATTGTTGATGAGAATCTCTATTTGTATTCCTTTTTGTCGGCAGTGGTCGTAAAGTTTGTTTGCCGCATCGGGTTGGGCTAAATCCATGCAAATGGTTTCGACCGATACGCCACTGGTGTCGACAATCTTTTTTGCTTCCCGATCGAGGTCTTCCCGGTCGATACTCACCATCACCAAATTAGCTCCCTGCGCAGCTAGCTGTCGGGCATATTCGAGTCCGATTCCCGAACTCGCTCCGGTGACGAGAGCCGTGTATGCCGAAAGATCTTTATTTCGTGGCATGGTGCATTTTCTCTATTTCCCGGGCGATACAAGGGGGAAGCTGTCCTTCCAAATGTTTGTGGCAAGCCATTTCGATGGAATACATGCGGGCGATACAATAGTTCGTATGATCGCACCCGCAACGTTCTTCGCCTTCGTTTTTCATGCGGTTGACAAAATCGGGTTCGTTGATGAGCGCACGTCCCATTTGTACGAATTCGAATCCGTGGTCGAGCACCTTTTCGATCGTCGGACGAGCAACCAAACCACCCACATAAATGAGGGGAAGTTTCAATGCTTTTCTAAATTCGAGCGCATCGTCCAGAAAATAGGCTTCTCGGAACGGGGATTTGGGTATCATGAACCGTCCGGCCAGTTTGACACCGTATTTTAGCCACCATGTTTTCATGTAATAAGTCATGGAGGTAATGGGCATTTCGCCTCGCATGACATACATAGGGGCTTTGCTGACGAACCCTCCGCTCAATACTAAGGCATGGGCTCCCAAGCGTTCGAGTTCTTGTGCGATGAGTATGCCTTCGTCGATTTCGATTCCTCCCTTAAATCCGTCTCTCATGTTGGTTTTTACGATTACCGCCATATCGCTGCCGGCCGCTTTCATCACATTTTCCATGCACATGCGCATAAATCGCATGCGGTTGTCGAGCGAGCCTCCGTATTCGTCATGCCGCCGGTTGGTGTACGGGGACAGGAATTGGCTGATGAGATAACCGTGTCCGGCATGGATTTCTACTGCGTCGAATCCGGCATCACGTGCTGTATTGACGGCAGTGCCAAAGGCTTTTGCGACTTCCTTGATTTCGTCTTTACGCATTCCTCTCACAAATGTGGGGGAATAGAGGTTGAATCCGGTCGATGCCGATATGGGAATCTGGCCGGCTGTGCTGCGGTGCGACATATTGCCGCAATGTCCAAGTTGAATGGAGGCTTTGGCTCCCTCGTCGTGAATGGCATCTGTAATGCGTCGCAGCGGTTTGACGATTTCGGGTCGCATCCATAATTGATGTTTGAACGAGAGCCCGTTTCGGGTTACCGAAGCATAGGCCAATGTGGTCATACCGATACCCCCTGCCGCTACGCTGCGATGGTAGTCATAGAGCATTTCGGTGGGTGCGTTATGGTCGCACATGCCTTCGAACGCCGCTGAGCGGATTGTGCGGTTTCTCAGGGTTATCGGGCCTATCGAAGCCGGAGTGAACAGTATGGCCTGTTTTTGGGAATATTCGTTATCCATGTTGTCAATAGATGAAGGGTATTATTTTTTTTCGTTTTTCTTTTGTAAATTCTTCTCCGAACTCTTCGCTGTATCGCTTGTAAAGAGCCGCCGACCGTGGGGCGAGGTTGGCGAATGTCCACCAAGCGAATACGACTCCGGCCCATGACCAAGTGAGGATAGCGAATCCTACCCATTCGAGCCATTCTCCAAAATAGTTTGCCGACGATACCCATCGGAACATTCCTCCCTGCGGTATGTAATGCCGTCGGTCACCGGGCTTGCGCAGGTGGCGTATAATGGAGTCGGATTGAATGTTGATAAACATTCCCGCAAAGAAGATAATAACTCCGATGATGAATTGCGGAGAATAGAACCATTCGGCAGTGTAGTAGTCTAGGGGTGAGATATAAAAGATCCAACCTCCTTGCATGAGTGCGTTGAGCAGGTTGAAGATGATACCCATACTCACGATACTGAGTGGCATGCGGCTATTCCCTTTAATGAGAAAGGGGAATATGAAAGAGCGTTGGAAATAATGAATTTGAAACAAGACGAGGAATGTGATTCGAATCGGGTCGAACCGGTATTCGTCGGTGGCGAAAATCCATAAGAAAATCATGGCGATAAATACCGGAGCTTCCATGACGATCCAGCCTATGCGATTGGAAAGTGATGCTCCCCATTTTTTATCGAAAAGCATACCGTAGCCCGCGTTGATAAAATGTAGCGCGATGAAAACGATAAGTGCCGTAACGGCCATGACGACGAGGAATGTATTGAATGTAGCCGTGTCCATTGTGTTTTTTCGATATAAGATAAATGAATAGTAATGTTTTTACAAAAATAACGCATGATGGGATAGGGGCCGAGTAAGACGAATATGTTTTTTCTCGTGTTAAACCGCTTCTATTTTCATACATATTGCAAAAATAATGAAAATTAAAGAGATCGTTTCCGATTTAAATACTTTTCTGAAACCCTCTGTATTTTTACATAAAGAAACATTTTTTGTTTCGAACAAAAAGCGGAATAGAAAGGTTTTATACAAAATGAGGACCTGTGAATATTTAAAAATAGATAATTGTCCACAATAAATCGAAGGAGGATTTAATTTTGTAACGTCTGACTTTGTGAAAATTAAGATGAAAAAGATGCGAAAACTAAGTTTGTTTATTATTTTGCTCGGTCTTTTGGAGCCGGTGAGTCTGAGGGCTCAACATGTGGAACCGATAGCTTTCGGCGATTTTGAACATTGGGTAACTCGTGAAATCAAGGAATCTGCTTTGTTGGGAGGAAAAACGAAGACTGTATACGCCATCGCTCCGACACAGTATATCAAAGGGAATAAAGCGTATCGGAACATGGGCGGTTCTCCCTGGGCGTCGTCGAATGTGATGGCGAATGTAATGGGGATAGTGAAAACCAGTAATACCGTACGACCGGAGAAACGTCAAAATGGCGGGACATGTGCTTGTATGGAAACCGTCATAGAGGATTGTCGTGTGTTGGGTATGATGAATCTTCACGTGTTGGTGAGCGGAAGTATTTTTTTAGGAGAGGTGAACGAGCCGATTCGTTCGACGAGTAATCCCTATGGCAAAATGGAAATGGGTATACCGTTCACCAAACGTCCCGTGCGATTGATTTTCGATTATAAATATAAGGCTTCGCCCGATGATTTCCGTACGGAATCGACCGGATTCAGTTCTCGGAAACAGTTGGCCGGAAGAGATAGCGCGGAAGTATATATTTTGTTGCAGCACCGGTGGGAAGACGAGGACGGAAATGTGTACGCTCATCGTGTGGGCACTGGGAGAGAACGATATGTAAAGAGTACACCCGATTGGGTTAACGGTCATAGTGTGCCTATTCACTACGGGGATATTACCGATAAGCCTTTTTATAAATCTTATATGGGGCTTATTCCCGAAGATAAATCGTATTATTGCCGAAACAGCAAAGGCGATATGGTTCCGGTGGTCGAAGTGGGTTGGGGAGAAGCCGACGAACCGGTAACGCACATGTTGGTAATGGCTTCGGCTACTTGTGGAACGGCCTATATAGGAGGATTGGGCAATACTTTTTGGATCGATAATATAGCGTTGGGGTATTAGACGGCGTAAATTATTCTCTCGCTATTTCTACGTTTATTGCACTGTTCTTTTAGTTTAGTAGGAAAACTGTGGGGTAGACATGAATTTTAACGATGAATTGCTTGACGATAGCTACATTTCAGGCTCTTCGGAGAAGGATTGAGAAGATAATAAATTATGTTTTTGAGAGTTTAACCCCCTCGCCCCGTGGGCACTCCCCCAATCTCATCTACGATGAGCAGAGGGAGAGTGTTGATACCTTGATACGTTTCCTCTGTTGTGGATATTTATTTAACCCCTCTGTCCTTCGGACACCACCCCTGTGTTTTGCGATGCAAAACACCCCGTAATGCTACGGGACACGGCAGTGGAGGAGTGAGTGGCTGTCTCGTAATGCTACGGGACAAGCCGGAGGTGCGAGGGACAAGAGGAAAGGAGTCGAGAGGTTTTTCCTTTCGACTTTAATTCCGTAGTAAAGAAGTGCTTAATTTTGTTTGAAGATATAGATGATAACTCCTGTTTGATTGGAGGAACTCGTGCTGCGCTCGAATCGCGATTTGCGGGCGGCGGCTTCGGCGGATGCCCGCAACTTCGGGTTGGAGAATGCTGTGCCTTTGCTGCCGTTAACCGTAGCGATAGCATTGATGACTTTTCCTTGCGGATCCACGGTTATGGATATGGCGATGATACCGGCATCGTTACTGTTGTCGTATTCGGGATATGGCAATGAACCTACGAGCCCACGTCCGCCGAGGTTGTATCCTCCATATCCCCCCACGCCGGTGATTTCGCCGGTCGAAGAGTTACCGAACGGGTTGCCCTGCGTGCCGCTTCCTTCGTCGCTATCGCCTCTGCTGCCGTCGTTGGAAACTCCTTTCCCGAAAGCATTTTTGACTTGATTGGCTATGCGCTCGTCTTTTTTATTCTCTTGTATGGTTTTATCTTTTTTTTCTTCTTTCTTTTCGATGTGTATGCTTTCCTCGTCGGTTTGAGTCAGTAGCTCATCTTCGTTTTCACGGGGACGTTCCGCCTCGGTTTGTTCGGGACGATCGGCATTCGATTCGAACATACCTGCCGATTCGTCTACAAAACCTACTTGTACCAATACGCCGCTACCTGTGCCGATGGGTTCCTTTCCTAAGAAAGTGAGCCACAGGACAAACAGGACGACTATGTGCAAGACGATTGTCGTGACAAGTGCCAGTATTTTATCTTTTTTCTGTTGTTCCACGGAAAACGGAAAAGGGTTATGGGTTGTGTACGGGCTTGGCGGCCAGTACCATTTTCAATCGGTTGTCGTTGGCTATATTGAGTATTTTGACGATTTCGCGATAGGGGACTGTTTCGTCGGCATAAAGAGCGACGAATCGCTCGGTATCGTGTTGCGGGGTTTCTGCCAATTTCTGTACCAGTTGGTCGTATGTGACAGGTTGTGCCGCTTCGTTTCCGAAAGCGATGTAATAGTTCAAATTTTCATCGATCGTTACCCGTGTGAGCGGTTTGGCCGCCGCTTGCTGATTACTTTGCGGAAGGTTTACCTTTATGGAGTTGGGAAAGACGATCGTAGAGGTGATCATGAAGAATATGAGCAACAGGAATATGACATCGGTCATCGATGCCATACTAAATGTCGCGTCTATTTTATGTCTTCGTTTGAGTGCCATGATTCCGAGTTATTCTGCCGGCTCGTTGAGCAAATCCATAAATTCCATAGTCTTCGCTTCCAACTGATTCATCACCCCGTCTACACGTGATACGAGATAGTTATAGGCAAAGAGTGCGATAATTCCGACGATGAGACCAGCTACGGTCGTTACCAGTGCTTCATAGATACCTCCCGACAGCGTGGAGATATCGGCATTGTTTCCGGCCGATGCCATGTTGTAGAAAGCCCTCACCATACCAGTGACGGTCCCGAGGAATCCCAACATGGGTGCTCCCGCGGCGGTTGTCGCTAACCACGGAAATCCTTTTTCGAGTTTGGCGATCTCGATGTTTCCCACGTTTTCGATGGCTACTAAAACATCGTTCATGGGACGACCCAAGCGAGAGATACCTTTGGCGATAAGTCGGGAATAGGGCGTATTGGTTTTTTTGCAGAGTTTCAATGCGCTATCTATATCGCCTTCGTGGATATAGTCTTTGATCCGTTCCATAAACGTATTGTCTTCGCGTGCGGCTCGTCTGATGACTTGCAGCCTTTCGAAGAAAATGTAGATGGATAACAAGGAGAGCAACAAAAGGGGAATCATGATGATTCCTCCCTTGCAGGCGAGTTCCCAAAGGTTCAAATCACCTGCGGTTTCGACCGTGGGTGTCAGAACGGGGGGAGTCACAAGCGTGTCGGTAGTCTGCAAAAGCAATGTCAATAAATTCATGGCGTTCGGTTTAATGGATTATTTCAGGCATTCTTTATATTGTTTGATGGTTTCCCGCAGACCTAAATACAGAGCGTCGCAGATGAGGCAATGCCCGATAGATACTTCGCTTAGGAAAGGGATTCTTTCATGCAGGAACCGGAGGTTTTCAAGGCTTAAATCGTGCCCGGCATTTACGCCCAATCCCAAGCCGCGTGCATGCTCGGCTGCTTCGACGAATGGTTTTATCGCATCTTCTTTATCTTGTGGATAGCGAACGGCATAGGGCTCGGTATATAATTCGATACGGTCGGCTCCGGTTTTTGCGGCGTATTCGACTATCTCTAAATCCGGTTCTACGAAAATAGAGGTTCGTATATTCGCTGATTTACAAAGGTCGACCACTTTGGAAAGAAAATCGAAGTTGTTTTTGGTGTCCCAACCTGCATTTGATGTAATGACATCGTGTGCATCGGGAACGAGCGTCACTTGCGTGGGTTTCACTTTGAGAACCATGTCGAGAAATTTTTCGGAGGGATAACCTTCGATGTTGAATTCGGTGCTTACAGCAGGTCTTAATTCATACACATCGGCATAACGTATGTGGCGTTCGTCGGGACGGGGGTGAACCGTGATACCTTCTGCTCCGAATGATTCACAGTCCAAAGTGACTTTTAACACGTTTGGAATATTACCGCCTCTTGCGTTTCGCAAGGTGGCTGTTTTGTTGACATTTACACTTAATTTTGTCATTTCTCTTTATTAACCTTATCGCACTTTGGTGTTGAAACCTTCGGTATTGTCGGTAATAATTTTAACTCAAACAATCCGACGGGTTTGCCCACCGAGAAAATACCTATATTTGTATAGTGTAGGATTCGTTTCGGCATAGCCAAGTCGGAAATGTGATTTCCGTTTGCCTTTGCACTCATCTTTCACTATATTTGTAAACACGAATATAGAATTCGGTTCGGCATAGTCAAATCGGAAATATAATTCCCTCTTGTCTCTGCACTCACCTTTCACTATATTTGCATAAAATGCGAAAAGAAGGTGCAGTCCGGCGTAAAAAGCAAACGGATTTGTTTTATCCTGCACACACCTTTCATTATTTTTGTATAATCTTTACCGCAAAAATAATACGAATTACAGAAATATGAGCAAAAAATGAAAGCAAAAGATATGATATCACCCGAAATACCTCTTTTAACCCCGGGAATGTCGGTCAAACAAGGGTTGGCGACGATGCAGATGTCTGGATTGTCGAGCTTGCCGATTGTGGACGAGGGCTCGTATGTCGGAGTCGTTCATGAGAAAGAGCTGCTTCGGGACGATGTAGCCGGAAAGATCGGGCGCGAAAACTGGCGTACTCCGTCTGTTCGGGAAGAGAGCCATTTGTTCGATGTCGTCAATCAACTTGCTCAATACTCCGACGATATACTTCCGGTGGTAACGACTGATCGCCATTATGTGGGCGCGATATCCATTCATTCGGCTTTGGTTGCGGTCGCTCATTTGTGCCAAACCTCTTCTTCGGGAGCGATTATTGAATTGGAGATTCCGCGAGAAGATTATTCGGCTACCGAGTTGACTCGATTGGTGGAGGATAACGATTGTCGAGTGATGAATTTGATGATTCGTCCCGATGAGAAAACAGGTATATGGAAGGCTTGTTTGCGAATAGACAGAGAAGATGCCACCCCTGTGCTTCGTTCGTTGGAGCGGTTCGATTATCGGGTAGTGAGTTGTTACCAGTTGCATGGAGTCATGGACGAGCGGATAGAACAAAGGATAAAAGAATTGATGTATTATCTTGAAATGTGAAGTAGAAATATATGAGGATCTTATTATTCGGGCATACTTATCAACCATCTCGGTCGGAACAGATTCGGCATGTGTTGCAGACATTGTCCCGTACCGAGGCGGAGCTTGTAGCACACGGGGATTTTTATGATTTTTTATCGAAAGAATTTCCCGATGTTTGTCATAGAATCGGGGAGATCGATTGTCGAGGCGATTATACTGCCGATATGGCATTGAGTATCGGCGGAGACGGTACTTTTCTGCGGGCTGCTGAAAAAATAGGAGACAGGGGTATTCCTGTTTTGGGTGTGAATATCGGTCGTCTGGGCTTTTTAGCCGATGTCCCTGCCGAAGAAGTAGAACCGGTATTGAACGAAATTTTAGAGGGAAAGTATAAAATAGAGGAGCGATCGTTGCTTCAAGTCGAGTTTAACGGTTTGTCGGAGAATTTTTGGCCTTATGCTCTTAATGAGGTCGCTGTCTTGAAGCAGGATACTTCATCGATGATTTCCATTCATACGACTGTGGGAGATAGTTATTTGAATACCTATCAGGCCGATGGTTTAATTGTGGCGACACCTACCGGCTCGACCGCTTATTCGATGAGTGTAGGAGGTCCTATTATTATGCCTCGGGCTGCCAATTGGGTTATTTCGCCTGTGGCGCCGCACAGTTTGACGGTTCGACCGTTGGTCGTGAATGACGATATGAATATTACGTTGCGTGTGGATAGCCGCAACCATAGTTATTTGTTGAGTCTCGACGGTCGTTCGGTTATGTTGGATACAGATTCGCAAGTTGTGTTGCGAAAGGCTCCGTTTTCCATAAAAGTAGTGAAACGATTGGGGCATAGTTTTTCGGCAACGCTTCGCGCGAAATTGATGTGGGGGGTCGATAAACGGGAGTGACCCGATTTTTCTATAAAGCAAGAACGCCACAAACTGGGGTTTCCCGGCAGTTTTGTGGCGTTCTCTTTCTAATTATGGAGCTTTATAGGTTTAATAATGGATATTCGGGAATGTAAATGAAGGTGGAGACGAATAGCCCGACCAGAGAAAGTATCCAAAGAACCAGTAGGAAAATGTTGAGTGCCGACGATTGGGCTTTCCAGTGGAATATAGATCCTAATACGGCTCGAAGTATGGCATACAGAGGGATACCGAAAGTAAAAAATAGCGAGAGTGTGAATACAACCAGTTCCCAATGTCCGTTAAGAACGTGCATCCCTCCGGGAAAAATCGAGAAGAAAGGGGTCGTTATGGTTGCTGTTCCTAAGAAAAAGAAACCTAGAATACTGATGATGCAGGTAACTAAGGCTCCGATAATGGATATGGCGATAAGCCCGCCGATACAAATAAATATGAATTTGAAAAGTCCACGGAATATACTCCCTATGCTTCGCCAAATCGAATTGGCGACACCTCCGTTTCGGGAGACATTTTCTTTTTCTTCTTCTACGGCTCTTTTGATATTGTCGACAGTGGGTGTTTCACCTCGCATTTCGAGTTTTTGAGAGGTCGTGCGGGCTTCGGGAATACATATCCAAAGTAACAGATATATCCATACCGATGAAGCCCATAAGGGTAACAGCAATACCATGATGACGCGAATGGCTACCGTGTCTATACCGAAATAGTAGCCCATACCGGATGCTACACCTCCTAATATGCGATTGTCGGGGTCGCGGTACAGCCGTTTGGTCGATTTATGAGATTCGTTGTTCGAAGTATCGGTCGTTTGCCCAGAGTTATCACCATCTGCATTATTGTCAGGAGCCGTCCCCGAATCGAGTGGGTTTTCTATTTCGTCCGGTTGGCCCATTATGGCGATGACTTCGTTGACCTCTTGTAGGGTGATTACTTGCATGCCGAACCCTAACCTTTCCTTGAAAAGTTCGGAAATGCGGCTTTCGATGTCGTTCATGATTTCTTGCCCGCCTTCTTCTTTTTTGAAATGGTCGTGTAGTGCTTCTAAATAAGATTCGAGGACGGTATAGGCATCGTCGTCGATATTGAAAATCGTTTTGTCGAGATTGACGGTTACGGTCTTTTTCATATAAAAGTGTATTTAGTTTATTGTTCTTTGATGTGGTCGATGACTTGATTCAATTCTTTCCAAGCGTTGTCGAGTTCGTTTAGAAAAACAGTTCCTTCGGGAGTAAGTTCATAATACTTCCTCGGGGGACCTTGCGTGGATTCTTCCCAAACGTAAGTAAGTAATCCGGAGTTTTTAAGGCGGGAGAGAAGCGGGTATAGCGTTCCCTCCACTACAATGAGTTTCGCTTCTTTGAGCGATTGGATAATATCAGAAACATAGGCTCTTCTTTTTTGAAGGATCAACAGGGTACAATATTCCAGTATCCCTTTTCTCATCTGAGATTTAACGTTGTCTGTATTCATGTTTAGTACCTTTTACAACACAAATATAGGTATTATTTAGTAGTTTGTATCGCATAGTACTAAATAAATATGATTTTTTAACTAATGGGGTGTTGTTTCGGTTTTGTTGTGGAGCGATACTATTTTTTTTGAAACCGGTGGTAAATAGATTTTACCGACAATTCTTTTCGTGGGGGAGAGCGTTTTTGGATTCAATGGAGAATTCGGGGATAGACATGAATTTTAGCGATGAATTGCTTGACGGTAGCTATATTTTAGGCTCTTCGGAGAAGGATTGAGAAGATAATAAATTATGTTTTTGAGAGTTTAACCCCCTCGCCCTGCGGGCACTCCCCCTATCTCATCTACGATGAGCAGAGGGAGAGTGTCGATACCTTGATCCGTTTCCTCTGTTGTGGATATTTAGAAGCTGTTTTAAATTTATTCCGAGGCAGATTGAGACCTATGTTGCAGCAGATTGGAGTCCGAGATATGCAGTCAATAGCGGGCTATTGACAAAAATCAAGGAATTCAAGATGCGAGACAGGGGCTCAATATGGCCGGAAAACATACCTGCCTGCAATGATAATATTATTTCTCAATAAATTAAAACAGCTTCTTATTTAACCCCTCCGTCACTTCGTGTCACCTCCCCTATATTTTGCGTTACAAAACACAGTGGAGGAGTGAGTGCTTTGCAATGCCACAGGGTATAGGTGGGGTGGTTAAAGGAATATTCTCTTTTTTGGTATAAGGATAGATTTTACACTTCTCCCCGGTGTCGCATATGCGTGCGCAGGGCAGGAGGTTAATAGTATTCTGTCGTTAACACCTTTTTGTGTTTTTCTTGATTTAGCTCTTCCGCTTTTCGAGCACTCCCGCTATATCTCTGCGTAACACAGTGGGAGAGATTGGTATGAATTTCGCTTTCTTCCCTGCTTCGATTTTTGTCGTTGCAAAACACCCCGTAAGGCTACGAAACGCGGAAGGGAAGAGGACTATAATGCCGCTTCGAATATTCCTTTTCATATCTGTCTGTGAATACAAGAGAGAAGTTAAAAGAGAATCACCTCTGATTTTCTATTAAGCCGATATCCCGACTAATTATCGATCGAGTCATTTTTGTTCGATTTTGTTCATGTGTTCCAATTCCATTATCTTCGCAAATGGAAAAGGAGAAAGTAGATGTTTGTTTATCGAGACGAGGAATTCGGGGAGATTTATATTCGTTCGGATAGTCGGGCGTGCCGTTTGATATTTAGAGTAAAGGATAATGGTTTGCAGATTACTTGCCCGGAAGGATATGCTGTAAACCGGGTGAAATCGGCAGTGGACGATAACCGTGAAAAACTGAAGGTGTTGGTGTCTCGAAGCGTGACGATACGGAAAAATCGAGTTTTGTCTACGGGCGATAGTATTCCTTGCTATGGAGGAGATATATGTTTATTGCCGGGTGTGTCGAATAAGTTTTTATTTCGGTATGAGGGTGATTGTTTACAGGTGTTTTGTCCTCCGGGAATCGATTTGAATGAGACGAATGTACGGAAAACGTTGTCGCGGGGAGTGGGGCGTTTCGTTTACAGAAGAGCGCAAGAGGTTTTACCTCGGAGGCTGAATCAAATCTCGTCGAGATTGGGGTTGCCAGTGGTTTCGGTGACGATAGGTCGCGGGCGGCGAAAGTTGGGGCATTGTACCCGTCGGGGAGAGATACAGTTGTCGTTTTATTTGATGTACCTACCCGAAGAGTTGATTGATTATGTTATTTGCCATGAGCTCGCTCATCTAAAATATATGGATCACAGTCCATTGTTTCATGCTTTGTGTAATCGTTATTGTGGGGGCAGAGAACTTTTGTTGCGGAAACAATTGCGTTCTTTTGTATTTTTATTATATTAAATAAGAATATATTTGTTGAAAAATATTTAAATTTTAGGTGCGAATTATCCTATTTTGGTTCGTAGGGAATCTGTGGAGTTGCGTATTATATAATATTGTGCTATCTTTGTGGCGGTTGGAATGGAAGAGGGGGCAATGATGTCCCCTCGTTTTTTTCTTTGCATAGAGTCGTTATGATAGATAAAAAAGAAATAGAGGCATTTGTTGAAGAAGGGTTGACCGGAAGCGACTGTTTCGTAGTCGATGTACAAGTAAAACCCGATAATGTGATTGTCGTGGAAATAGACAACGAGGAGGGTGTGGATATAGATCGCTGCGTGGCGTTACATCGTTTTTTGGAATCGAAGCTCGACCGAGATGTCGAAGATTATGAATTGGAGGTTGGGTCGGCAGGGATTACCTCTCCGTTCAAAGTCCTCGGACAGTACAAGAAAAATATAGGCAAGGAAGTGGAATTGTTGACCAAAAACGGCATGAAACTTTCGGGGATATTGAAAAGTGCCGATTCGGAGAAATTTGTCGTGACGATAACCAAGAAAGTAAAGAGCGAAACCAGTAAACGAAAAGTGGAGGTCGAGGAAGACCTCGCTTTTGGATATGATGAAGTAAAATATACAAAATATCTAATCAGATTTAAATAATATGGCAAAAAAAGAGGAACCCGTTAGCATGGTCGATACCTTTGCAGAGTTCAAAGAGTTGAAGAACATCGAAATAACTACGATGATTAGTGTGCTGGAAGAATCTTTCCGCAACGTATTGGCAAAGATGTTCGGGACCGATGAAAACTTCGATATAATCGTGAATCCGACGAAGGGGGATTTCGAAATATGGCGTAACCGTGAGATTGTGGAAGACGGAGCGGTGACCGACAGTAATTTGCAGGTTTCTTTGTCGGAGGCTCGGAAAACCGACCCCGATTTCGAGGTCGGCGAGGAGATGACCGACGAGGTGCATTTCGAGAAATTCGGTCGTCGAGCTATCTTGAACTTGCGCCAAACGCTGGCTTCGAAGATTCTCGATTTGCAAAAAGATGCCATTTACAATAGATATAAAGATAAAATAGGCGAGTTGGTAAGTGCCGAAGTTTACCAGATTTGGAAAAAGGAGATGTTGTTGATCGATGACGACGGTAATGAGTTGTTGCTGCCGAAAGCCGAACAGATACCTTCGGATTTTTACCGGAAAGGTGAGACCGTACGGGCTGTCGTGTTGGAAGTCGATAACAAGAACAATAATCCTAAAATTTTGGTATCCCGCACGTCCAATGAATTTCTTCGCCGTCTTTTCGAGCTCGAAGTGCCCGAAATTCACGATGGTTTGATTTTGATAAGGGCGATTGCCCGTATTCCGGGAGAGCGTGCTAAAATTGCCGTTGAATCGTATGACGATCGTATCGATCCGGTAGGAGCTTGCGTGGGTGTGAAAGGTTCGCGTATACATGGTATTGTTCGGGAATTGCGCAATGAAAATATCGATGTCATTAATTACACGGCTAATCCATCACTGTTTATACAACGCGCTTTGAGTCCGGCTAAGATTTCTTCGATTCGGTTGAATGAAGAGGAGAAGAAAGCAGAAGTATTTCTTAAACCCGAGGAGGTCTCGTTGGCTATCGGTAAAGGCGGCTTGAATATTAAGTTGGCTTGCATGCTTACGGGTTACAATATTGATGTTTACAGAGATATAGACGAGGAAGAAGAGGAGGACATTTACCTCGACGAATTCAGCGACGAAATCGACGACTGGGTGATTGAGGCCTTGAAAGGTATCGGATGCGCCACTGCGAAGAGTGTGCTTGCGTTGCCTCGTGAAACATTGATCGAGAAAGCCGACCTCGAAGAGAACACCGTGGACGAAGTTCTCGCTATTTTGAAAGCGGAGTTTGAAGAGTAATTCGTTTTCGGGACCGATACAATGCGGCCTTTGTGCCTTTGTCGGAGGCATCTTTAATTCTTCCATTATTTATAAACTAAAACTGAGTATGTCGATAAGGTTAAATAAAGTAGCAAGAGACTTGAATGTAGGAATTCAGACGGCGGTCGAATTTCTTCAAAAGAAAGGTTTTACGGTTGAAGCTAACCCTAACACCAAGATAACCGACGAACAGTATGCACTGCTTGTCAAGGAGTTCAGTAAGGACAAAAATTTGAAACTCGAATCGGAGAGCATTAGTCTTGAACGTCATAAGGAAAAGAGCAAGGCTACATCGGCTACCGAATCGGAGGAGGGTAATTCTTCATCGGCAATAAAGGAAGAACCGAAGGAGCTGAAAACAATTATCCCCGAGACACAACGCCCGAAAGTGGTCGGTCAAATAGATCTCGACGCTTTGAATCGTCCGAAGTCGTCCGAACATAAAAAGGAAAATCCGGTAGAGAAGAAAGAGCCGGTTAAATCGGAGGAGAACAAGGTCGAAGTGAAAACGAAAGAGGAAAAACCAGAGCCGGCGGTGTCGGCCCGTGAAGAAGTGAAGCCTACCGAAGAAGAGAACAAGCTGGTCGCCGAACCTAAACAAGAGGTTGTCTCTCAATCGAAACCAGAACCTCAAATAGTTGAACCGAAAGTAAAAGAGGCGGTTGTCGAGCAAGAGGTTAAAGAAAAAAAGGAAGTTGAGGAATCCCATGAAGACGAGGTGTTTACCATTAATCGTCCGGCGTTTACCTCGAATATCAATGTCGTCGGTAAAATAGATCTCGATGCGTTGAATCAACAAACTCGTCCGAAGAAAAAGACGAAGGAGGAAAAACGTAAAGAGCGGGAGAGTAAAGAGAAGCAGAGACAAGAATCACACAAGGCTGCCGGCGGTGACGATACTAATCAGCAAGGTGGTGAACGTAGGAAGCGTCAACGAATCAGTAAAGAAAAGGTAGATATATCGAAAAGCATTTCATCGATGGGTGGACAACCCTCCCGTGGAGGAAATGGTAAAAATAACGGAGGAAATAGACCGAATAAACAAAAACAACGTCCTATAAAGGCCGAGGTGAGCGAAGAAGATGTACAAAAGCAGATAAAAGAAACATTGGCTCGCCTCACCAATAATACAAAAGGACAGAAGAAATCGGCTAAATGGCGTAAAGAAAAACGAGAGGCTTTCTCGAATCGCGAACGTGAGCTCGCCGAAATGGAGGAAGCTGAAAGTAAAGTGTTGAAGCTGACTGAGTTTGTTACGGCAAACGATTTGGCTTCGATGATGAATGTTCAGGTGAACGAGGTTATCGCTACCTGTATGAGTATCGGCATGATGGTGTCGATCAATCAGCGTCTCGATGCCGAGACGATCAATATCGTTGCGGAAGAATTCGGTTTTAAGACCGAATATGTAAGTGCCGAGGTGGTCGAGGCTATTCATGAAGAAGAGGATAGGGAAGAAGATTTGACATCTCGTCCTCCTGTCGTGACCGTGATGGGACACGTGGATCATGGTAAAACTTCATTACTCGACTATATTCGCAATTCGAATGTGATTGCCGGGGAAGCCGGAGGTATCACTCAGCATATCGGTGCATATAATGTGAAATTGGAAGATGGACGTCGTATCACTTTCCTCGATACTCCGGGTCACGAGGCATTTACGGCTATGCGTGCCCGCGGAGCTCAGATGACCGATATCGCCATTATTATCGTCGCTGCCGACGACAATGTAATGCCCCAAACTGTCGAGGCCATCAATCATGCTTCGGCAGCCGGTGTTCCCATTGTGTTCGCTATCAATAAGATTGACAAGCCGAATGCCAATCCTGACAAGATTAAAGAGGAGTTGGCTAATATGAACTACCTCGTAGAAGATTGGGGCGGTAAATATCAGTCGCAGGAGATTTCGGCTAAAAAAGGAACCGGAGTACATGAATTGATGGAAAAGGTTTTGTTGGAGGCCGAATTGCTCGACTTAAAAGCGAATCCCAACCGGAGGGCTACCGGTTCGATTATCGAGTCCACTTTGGATAAAGGGCGTGGATATGTTGCTACCGTATTGGTACAAAACGGGACTTTGCATAAAGGCGATGTCGTGTTGGCGGGAACCAATCACGGAAAGGTAAAAGCTATGTTCAACGAAAGAAATGCCCGTATCGAAGTTGCCGGTCCGTCGGCTCCCGTTCAGATTCTCGGTTTGAACGGTGCTCCTCAGGCAGGTGATGTGTTCCATGTGATGGATACGGAGCAAGAGGCACGCGAGATTGCCAATAAACGCGAACAATTGCAACGTGAATTGGGCTTGCGTACTCACAAGTTATTGACCCTCGACGATATAGGTCGTCGTATAGCTGTCGGCAATTTCCAAGAGTTGAATTTGGTTGTGAAGGGCGATGTGGACGGATCGGTGGAGGCTTTGAGCGATTCGCTTATCAAACTATCCACCCCCGAAATACAAATCAATGTATTGCATAAGGCCGTAGGACAAATATCCGAATCGGATATTACGTTGGCCGCCGCATCCAATGCTATTATCATCGGATTCCAAGTGAGACCCTCCGTGGCTGCTCGCCGATTGGCCGAGAAAGAAGGAGTCGATATACGTCTCTATTCGATCATCTACGATGCTATCGAGGAGGTTAAATCGGCTATGGAAGGTATGTTGTCTCCCGAAATCAAAGAGGAGATATTGGGTACGGCCGAGGTTTTGGAAACTTATCATATTACGAAAGTCGGTACGGTTGCCGGCTGTATCGTGAAGGAAGGTAAGCTGAAACGGTCGAGCAAGATACGTTTGATACGAGACGGTATCGTGATTTATAGCGGAGATTTAGGTTCTCTGAAACGCTTCAAAGACGATGTTAAAGAGGTGACTACGGGATTTGAATGCGGATTGAACATCACGAACTACAACGATGTTAAGATAGGCGATCTCGTAGAGGCTTATGAAGAGGTAGAAGTGAAAAAGACGCTTTAAGAAAGAAACGTTTTTCGGGAATAGAGAGGCTGCCTCGTAGGTACGGGGTGGCCTTTGTTATCGTCTTTGACGGATAATAAGGCGGAAATACGGAGTATTCAAAATAAAAAAGTAATTTTGCAGGGTTAAGAATCGGGAGTGTGAGAGATGAATTATGTTGATTTTACTATCCTATTGATCGCCGTTATAGGTTTTCTGTACGGACTCATCAAAGGGGTTATCCGTCAGGTAGGTTCGTTGGGCGGGTTTATCGCAGGTATAGTCGTCGCCCGATTTTTCGGAAGTTCGTTCTCTGCGTTGTTGAGGGAGATGTTCGATTTGCCCGAGGGTGTAAGCCGGGTTATCGCATATTCGTTATTGTTCCTTATCGTGTACATTATATGCGTTCAACTGATGAGGCTGATACATCACATTACGCATCATGTGGCATTGGGGTGGCTCGATAGATTGGCCGGGGCTTTGTTCGGCGCCGTCAAATATTTGGTCATATTGAGTATAGTGCTTAATCTCGTCCATATTATCGATCCTAAGGGTAAACTGATTCCGGAAAAAGAGACGGCTTCGTCACAGTTCTATGGATATACATTGCGTGTAGCTCCGTTGCTCTTTTCGAGGGCACAAGAGCAGTTCGTTTCGGAAACCAAACCGACGAGGGGATTGTTTATACCTTATTCGATATGCAACGAGCCGTATCTCTGTTGTGAAAATTGTAAAGCAGATTAAAAATGAAACAGGATAATTCAAATGAAATATTAAACGACGTTACTACTAACGATTATAAATACGGATTTGTAACCGATATAGAGACAGATATTATTCCTACCGGATTGAACGAGGATATTATCCGCCATATTTCGGAGAAGAAAAAGGAGCCGGAATGGTTACTTGAATTCCGTCTGAAAGCATACGCTTACTGGAAGACGCTCGAAATGCCGCATTGGGCTCATTTGAATATTCCCGATATAGACTATCAGGCTATCAGTTATTATGCCGCTCCCAAGACCAAAGAGGCTCCGAAAAGCCTCGATGAAGTGGATCCTGAGCTACGCAAGACATTCGACAAGCTGGGAATTTCGCTCGAAGAACAGATGAAACTGTCGGGTATAGCGGTCGATGCGGTGATGGATAGTGTGTCGGTACGGACAACTTTTCGGGAAAAACTGGCCGAATTGGGTGTCATTTTCTGCTCGTTCAGCGAGGCGGTGAAAGATTATCCCGATTTGGTGAAACGTTATTTAGGCTCGGTTGTTTCGTATCGGGACAATTTTTTTGCAGCGCTTAACTCGGCCGTATTCAGTGACGGCTCGTTCGTTTATATCCCCAAAGGAGTCCGGTGTCCTATGGAATTATCTACCTATTTCCGTATCAACGCCGCTAATACGGGACAGTTCGAACGAACATTGATTGTTGCCGATGACGACAGCTATGTGAGCTATCTCGAAGGTTGTACGGCTCCTATGCGTGATGAGAATCAATTGCACGCAGCTATCGTGGAAATTGTAGTGCATGATCGTGCCGAAGTGAAATATTCGACCGTGCAGAATTGGTATCCGGGCGACAAGGACGGGAAAGGCGGTATCTATAATTTCGTGACGAAGCGAGGCATGTGCAAAGGCGATCACTCTAAGCTCTCTTGGACGCAGGTGGAGACGGGGTCGGCCATTACTTGGAAATATCCCAGTTGTGTGCTGGCGGGCGATCATTCGGTCGGGGAGTTTTATTCGGTGGCTGTTACCAATAATTATCAACAAGCCGACACGGGAACGAAGATGATACATATTGGGAAAAACACCCGCAGTACGATCGTGTCGAAGGGTATTTCGGCGGGTCGTAGCCAGAATAGCTATCGAGGACTCGTGAAAGTGTTGCCGAGTGCCGAGAATGCAAGGAACTTTACCCAGTGTGACAGTCTGTTGTTGAGTTCCGATTGCGGGGCGCATACTTTCCCGTATATGGAGATTCTGAATGATTCGGCCGTGGTAGAGCATGAAGCGACTACTTCGAAAATCAATGAAGACCAAATATTCTATTGTAACCAGCGTGGAATCCCTACCGAGGATGCCGTGGGTCTTATCGTGAACGGATATGCCAAAGAGGTGATGAATAAACTGCCTATGGAGTTTGCCGTTGAAGCGCAAAAGCTATTGCAGATCTCGTTGGAAGGTTCGGTAGGTTAAGGAAAATAGTAGAATGATATGAAAAGGATTGCGTATCGTTTTTTTCTCATTGTGTTATTGAGTGTTTTGGCTGTGGAGGTTTTTCCTGTTTCGGCGCAAGAGGGCTCGTGGTTCGATGAAGGGAATTACGATGAAGAATGGCTTGACAAGAATTTCGATAACGATGTGATGATTATTTCCACGCCCGAGGAGTTCGCTGCTTTTGGTGAATATATGACAAGTTCGCTGTGGAATTATCCGAACAAGACCGTTCGATTGGCGGCCGATATGGATATGTCGGCACATAAGTGGATAACACCTGTTAACGAGCAGTTTGGTAGTTATTTTAGCGGCGTATTCGATGGTGACGGTCATAAGATCAGCGGTTTGACGGTCGTGCCGGCAGAAGAAGGCGAAGGATACGATTACAAGCGTGTCGTGGCCGGTTTGTTCGGTACGGTTCGAAATGCCGAAATAAGGGACTTGACGTTAGATGAGACTTGCCGGGTAGAAGTATCCGGAACCTATTACTTTTCTTTCGGGGACTTGGATTTGGAGATAGGTGCGATAGCGGCGGTGGGTGATGAGTCCCGTTTTATTCGTTGTGTCAATCGAGCCGATGTCGTGGTTACTTCTGTAATATGGGGTAGCGAGACCCATGAGACCATCTGTTCGGTAAGTGGAATTGTGGCTCATGCCGATGATATGAAACTCATCGGCTGTTCCAATGAGGGGCATATGACCGTAGATGTTCACAGTGATGTGGTCGACATAAGGGTGTCGGGTCTTGTGGGTAGATGCGGACCGGTTTATGGTAAAGAGAATCGTATTGTCTCTTGTACGAACCGGGGAAATATTTTCGTGTCGGGCAATACTTCGGGAAGTGTGTCGGTGGGCGGAATTTCAAGTAATTATTCATTCCGGGTGGATAGTTGCGAGAACCATTCGGTCGTTAAGGTGAATGCCCATGAAGGGAGTGCTTATGTCGGCGGGGTTTCCTCGGCGAGCGTGGGTATAACGTACAGTTTCAATAAGGACTCCGTGATTTGTGAAAGCGATGGTTTTGAAGTACAGGTAGGAGGTGTTTGCTCTTATTCCTTTTATAATAGTTCGCAAACCGATTCGTTGTACACTTGTGGCAACGAAGGTGAGATCGAGGTTAAATCGAATGGTTCGATGTTGTCGGTCGGGGGAGTGATGGGTCAGAATACAGATTGCCCGGTTGTAGATTGCTGGAATCGTGGAGGTTTGAAAATCGAAAGTTCGGCTCCCCGATCTTCGTCCCGTTGGAATGCTATTTATGCAGGTGGACTGGTCGGATATTGTGAAGAACCGGTGTACAATAGCTATAATCGAGGAAATATCTCTTTAATCGATGCGCATATAGATGAGGAAGGTTCTTCACAGGGAAGCGTTGGAGGCTTGGTGGGAAAGGCTTATAAGTTATTGTGGAATAGTTATTCGACGGGCGATGTATGTAGCGATGTCGCTGGTGTCAAGGTGTGCCGGTTGAGTGAGTCGAACGTGCATTTTTGTTATTATAACAGTGATGCAGTCATAGAAGGTACAGAAGTCGGCGAGAACGGTATTGCGTATAGCACAGCAGAGATGCAGTCTGCCGGAAGCGGTTTTTTGGAAGCGTTGAATAATAATGCGATGAAAGGTGGCACTTCATGCCGGAATTGGGGATATATTCCCGGGGAAAACGACGGCTATCCGGTGCATATTGACCGTATTGTCGATGGAGTGGATTCGCCGGCAGATCATTCGGTGGGCCGAGTGTACGCTGCAAACGGACGTTTGTTCGTACAAAGTGATCGGTCGATGCAGTTGCCTGTTTACAAAGTGACGGGACAAATAGTGAAGATAATGAATGTAGTTGAGGGTTTGAATACCGACTATTTGCCTTGTGGTGTATATGTCGTGGCGGGACAAGTAGTCGCAGTAACGGCAGGGAATAAATAAAGAAAAGAATAAAACGAAATATCTATGTTGAAGATTGAAGATTTACATGCCAGCATAAATGGCAAAGAGATATTGAAAGGGATAAACCTCGAAGTGAAACCGGGCGAGGTGCATGCGATTATGGGGCCTAACGGTTCGGGGAAAAGTACGCTTTCCGCCGTATTGACCGGTAATCCGGCTTATGAGGTGACTCGTGGCTCGGTCGAGTTTTATGGGAAAGACCTTTTGGCTTTGTCACCCGAGGATCGTTCTCACGAAGGTATATTTTTGAGTTTTCAATATCCGGTGGAGATACCGGGTGTGAGTATGGTTAATTTCATGCGCACGGCTGTGAACGAGCAACGCAAGTACAGAGGCCTTGAACCATTGTCGGCTACCGATTTCTTGAAACTTATGCGGGAAAAGCGGGAGATTGTGGAGTTGGATAATAAACTGGCCGGTCGCTCGGTAAATGAGGGTTTTTCGGGTGGAGAAAAGAAACGGAACGAGATATTCCAGATGGCTATGCTCGAACCCCGTCTTTCCATTCTCGATGAGACCGACAGCGGGCTGGACATCGATGCCCTGCGTATTGTTGCCGGTGGTGTGAATAAATTGAAGTCCGAGAAGAACGCGACGATTGTCATCACACACTATCAACGTTTGTTGGACTATATTGCCCCCGATTTCGTCCATGTGCTCTATAAGGGGAGAATCGTGAAATCGGGCGGTCCCGAATTGGCTCTTGAATTGGAAGAGCGCGGGTATGACTGGATAAAAAAAGAGTTGGGCGAAATTTAAGTCGATATGGGTGCAGTACAACAATATATAGATTTATATAGGTCTCAAAAAAATTTGATAAACAGCCATTCGTCGGCAGTGATGAACGGGTTGCGCGAAGAGGCTGTGGCTTTGTTGGAGAGTCGGGGATTACCCTCTTTGAAAGACGAGGAACACCGGCGGACAGATATAGAGTCGGTCTATTCTCCCGATTACGGGTTGAATCTGGGTCGGATAGATATAGAGATCAATCCTTATGAAGTGTTTCGTTGCGATGTGCCTAATTTGAGTACGTTGCTCTATTTCGTTGTCAATGACTCTTTTTACAAACGGGTTCAGCCGGTATCATCTAAACTCCCTGACGGCGTTTTGGTGGGCAGCCTTTGTGACATGTCCTTGCAATACCCCGATTTGGTATCGCGTTATTACGGAAAGGTCGCCGATATGAAACGAGACGGGACCGTTGCCTTGAACACGGCTTTTGCCCAAGACGGTTTCTTTTTGTATATTCCGGACGGAGTCATCGTAGAAAAGCCTATACAGTTGGTAAATATCCTTCGGGGCAATGTCGATTTTATGGTGAATCGCCGGTTGTTGATTGTCGTAGGAAAACGGGCGCAGGCCAAATTGCTGGTATGCGATCACTCGGACGAGGCCACCGTTAAATTCCTGTCGTCGCAAGTTTGCGAGATATTCGTGGACGACGACGCTGTGTTCGACTATTACGATATAGAGGAGTCCTCGGAGAATACGTCGAAAGTTTCGTCGGTGTTCGTGCGTCAAGGGGAACGATCTAACGTATTGGTCAATGGTATCGTATTGCATAACGGAGTAACCCGTAATAATTACTATTCGGCTTTTGAAGGAGAGCATGCCGAATTGTCTCTATGCGGTATGGCTATCGCCGATAAAGGACAGGTCGTCGATACGTATACGCATATAGATCATGCCGTGCCTCATTGCCACAGTAACGAGTTGTTCAAATATGTGTTGAACGATTCGGCGCGAGGTTCGTTCAGTGGACGCATATTGGTTCGACACGGGGCGCAGAAAACCGAAGCCTATCAGAGTAATAAGAATTTGTGTGCATCCCCGCTCGCCAAAATGTACACGAAACCTCAACTCGAAATTTATGCAGACGATGTGAAGTGTAGTCATGGAGCCACGGTCGGTCAGCTCGACCAAAATGCCTTGTTTTATATGCGGTCGCGCGGTATTCCCGAGTCCGAAGCTCGCATGTTGTTGATGTTTGCGTTTACCAACGATGTCATCGAGTTGGTACGGCTCGATGCCTTGAAAGATCGGCTACGCCAATTGGTTGAGAAAAGGTTCCGTGGGGAGTTGGCGAAATGCTCCGGTTGTCAAGCATGTCATTAAGATTTATGAGAAAGGAGTGCCGTTATGTTTGATGTCGAAAAAATAAGGGAAGATTTTCCTATTCTGAGTCGGGAGATTTCGGGACGACCGTTAATCTATTTGGATAACGGCGCTACGTCTCAGACTCCCAAGTGTGTGGTCGATCATATTGCCGATACTTACTATCGGGTAAATGCAAACGTGCATCGTGGAGTCCATACGCTTAGCCAAGAGGCTACCGATGCCCACGAAGCTGCCCGCCGTCGGGTGCAACAGTTCATCGGGGCCGGTTCGTCTTCGGAAGTTATTTTTACAAGAGGAACAACGGAGGCAATCAATTTGGTGGCTTCTTCTTTTGGAGATGAGTTCCTGCACGACGGCGACGAGATTATTCTCACCGTTATGGAACACCATGCCAATATCGTGCCGTGGCAACTTTTGCAGCGCCGGCGCAATATCAAGCTCCGGGTAGTTCCCATCGACGAACGTGGAGATTTGAACGTCGATACATATAAGTCTCTTTTCAATGGGCATACTCGTTTGGTCGGTGTCGCCCATGTCTCGAATGTATTGGGGACGATTAATCCGGTGCGTGAAATGATCGCTTACGCTCATGCGCAGGGGGTTCCTGTCTTGGTGGACGGCGCACAAGCCGTACCTCATTTGCGGGTGAATGTACAGGAGCTCGATGCCGATTTCTATGTGTTCTCGGCTCATAAAGTATATGGACCTACGGGGATAGGTGTGTTATACGGTAAAGAAAAGTGGCTCGATGCCATGCCTCCTTATCAAGGAGGCGGGGAGATGATCGCTCATGTCGATTTTTCGGGTACGACTTTCGGGGAGTTGCCTTTCAAGTTCGAGGCCGGTACACCGGACTATGTGGGGACGAGCGCTTTTGCGACGGCTTTGGATTATGTCGATCATATAGGATTGGAATCTATTGCCGCTCATGAAAACGAATTGTTGCGTTATACGACCGATCGATTGCAAGACATAGAAGGTATGCGTATATTCGGTACTTCGGAACATAAAAGTTCGGTTATTTCGTTTTTGGTGGACGGGATACACCACTACGATATGGGTATGTTGCTCGATAAACTGGGTGTTGCCGTTCGCACGGGGCATCATTGTGCACAACCGTTAATGACCTCTCTCGGTATCGAGGGTACAGTGCGAGCCTCGTTCGCCGCATATAATACGAAAGCCGAAGCGGAAGCATTTGTTGCGGCTGTGAAGCGTGTCGTTCAGATGTTTCGGTAGAACCGGTTTTTATCGGAATCGTTTTTTCCCTTTGAGAAAATAGTCTATTGTTATGTTGCGCCCGGATTCGGGGAATGTTTTTAACAAATCGGTATTCGGAAATTCGGTGTATCGTTTACGCATTTGCCGAAAGTCGTTGTGGGCGCGTAGTATGGCACGGGCATGGGAAAACTGTCCTAAAAGGGCGAATCGCACAAAAGCCAGCGTGTCATAAAGCCTGCGGACAAACAGCGTCTTTTTCCCTTCTTTGCAGGGCAGGTTCTTGTGCAGCATTAAAAGGTTATTGCGAAAGTTGAGATAGGTTTTCCGGGGATTGGCGGCATCGAGTGATGCTCCTCCCAAGTGATAGACCGTGCTTTGCGGTACGACAGCGATGCGGTATCCTGCGAGATGGATGCGCCAGCAAAGATCAATCTCTTCCATGTGCGCGAAGAATGAAGGATCTAATCCTCCGACTTTTTTATAGATTTCAGAGCGGACGAAAAGAGCCGCACCACTGGCCCAGAAGATGTCGCATATATCGTCGTATTGTCCCCGGTCGGTTTCGAGGGTATTGAAAATTCTTCCCCGGCAGAACGGGTAACCGTAACGATCGATAAATCCGCCGGCCGCACCTGCGTATTCGAATTCTTCACGCTTCCTTAATGACTTGATTTTGGGTTGACAAGCCGCTACATCGAGATTGCCCTCCGCAAATTCCAACAGAGGTTCGAGCCAGTGTGGAGTGGTTTCGACATCGGAGTTAAGCAATACGGCGTATTTGTAATCCAGCATCTCCAACGCTTTGTTGTAGCCTGCGGCGAATCCGTAATTTTGAGGGAATAGCAGCGTTTTAACTTGTGGAAATTCCTGTTTGAGAACTTCGACCGAGTTATCGTCGGAACCATTGTCAACGACTATGACATCGGCTATATCGGCATTGGTATGGGCACATACCGAAGGAAGAAATTTACGCAGTAAATCCGCTCCATTCCAGTTGAGTATAATGACAGCGATTTTTTTCATATCATGTACCGGGAAAATCCTCGTGTTTGTATTTCCAACGTTTGTGAGTCCACAACCATGCCCACGGATTCCTGAGAATCGTTTTTTCCATGATGGCCGTGTAGCGATCGGTGATTTCGAATTCGGGCAGTTCGTTGGGGCGCAGGGCTATTTCCCGTATAGTCGTTTTGTAGTATCCGCGCTTAACGATTTCGACATCGAAGTAAAGAACGGCGAAATCCGTTTTACGGGCGATTTTTTCGAATCCGGTCAATACGGGAGAGTCTTGCGAAAGGAATCGGGCCCAATGGTGTATATTTGTCGGTGAGGGGGTTTGATCGGACATGAAGCCTGTAATGGACGGTTTGCCCGAACGTTTCATTTGTAAGATGGCTCTTAACGTATCTTGTTTGGCAATACATACGGAACCGAATCGGGAACGAAGTTTCAGGAAAAAACGATCGAACCACTTGTTTTTCAAGGGGCGATATATTTGTGCGAACATGACATCGGGTGTGTGGGTCCACAGCGTTACGGACGGAACCCATTCCCAATTACCGAAATGCCCTAACAGGATAATGATAGAGCGGTTTTCTGCAAAGAGACGGTCTATGATTTCTACCTGTTCGAATTTCATGCGGCGACGCATTTCCTCGTCGGAGATATGCATTAGCTTTATAGTTTCGACGATATAGTCGCAGAAGTGGTGATAAAATTTCTGTTCCAGTTGTTTCAGTTCCTTGTCGGTCTTATCGGGAAACGCTTTGCGCAGATTTTCGGATACTAGTTTTTTTCTGTAATGAACGATGTGATATAGAGGGAAATATAAAATATCGGATAGAATATATAGTATCCGCATGGGCAGAATAGCATGCAGTTTGAACCACAGGTGAAGCGGAGAATAGACGATATTTTGAAGAGTCTCTTTTTTCATATCACGAATTTATATTTCGATTGCGAGCAGAGCATCTCCCGACTCGTTAAATTCTCCTAATTTAACAGGACGACAAGTATTTATCCATTCTTTACGATAGGGCATTTCTACCCGTATGTAATTGTCGGTGAATCCGTGCATGGGAGCTCCTTTACGCGGTTGCTCGAACAATACGGGACGTGTTGTCCCTTGGAATTTATAATAGAAGTCGTGCAATTTCTTCTCGGAGATTTCGAGCATGCGGCGGCAACGCTCGTGTCTTTCGGGGACAGGAACGACCGGATTGATTTTCAACGCTTGCGTTCCGGGTCTTTCGGAGTAGGTAAACACGTGTAGTTGTGAAATGTCGAGGCTTTCGACGAAACGACGGCTTTCCTCGAACAGTTCTTCGGTTTCGCCCCGTACACCGGTAATGAGATCGACGCCGATGAACGCATCGGGTATCTTTTCCCGTATGGTTTCGATTTTACGGGCAAATAAATCGGTGTCGTAGTGACGGTGCATCAACTTCAAAACGGTGTCGCTACCCGATTGCAGAGGTATATGGAAATGAGGGGCGAATCGTTTCGATCGGGCCACGAACGAAATGATGTCGTCGGTCAGTAGATTGGGTTCTATCGAGGATATACGGTAGTGTTCGATTCCTTCTACTTGATCGAGGGACTCGATGAGGTCGAGAAAGGTTTCTCCGGTTTGTTTGCCGAAGTCTCCTATGTTGACTCCGGTAATGACAATTTCTTTTCCTCCGGACAGGGCTACTTCCCGAGCTTGTGCGGTAAGTTGTTCGATGGTTCCGCTTCGGCTTCTGCCCCGTGCGAACGGAATTGTACAATAGGTACAGAAGTAGTCGCAACCGTCTTGAACTTTTAAAAAATATCGGGTGCGGTCACCTCGGGAACAAGAGGGAGAGAATTTTTTGATGTCTTTGGTAGGGGTCGTGACGATATTTCCTTTTTGTTTTTTCTGCAAGTCTCCCAAGTATTGCAGGATATCGAGTTTTTGTTCAGCTCCTAAGATCAAATCGACATCGGGAATATGGGATATTTCTTCGGGTTTGAGTTGTGCATAGCAGCCGGTGACGACAATAAACGCTCCGGGGTGTTGCCGGGCTATCTTTCGGATTGTCTGACGACATTTTTTATCGGCCAGTTCGGTTACCGAACAAGTATTGACCACGCAAATGTCTGCTTTCTCTCCCGGTCGTACTTTGCGAATGCCGTTTTCTTCGAGAATTTTTCCAAGTGTGGAGGTCTCGGCAAAATTAAGTTTACAGCCCAATGTATAGTAGGCCGCTGTTTTATTTTCGAATGTATGGACGTCTATCATATTCAGCCGGTCGTAATGCAAAATAAAAAACAAAGGTACTCATTTCGTTTGAAAATACCTTCCCATAGATTTCTAATAGTTGTTTATGAGGAAGCTATTTTGCAAACTATGTTGTATATTTGTCGGCAAATGCACAAATAAACAGGATTTGGTACAACCGAATATCATTTGTTTCTGTTTTTGTTTGTACTATCTTTGTTGCCAAACTATTTAAATCTTGAATATGATTCCCGAAAATTTTATAAAGCTATATGAGTCGAGTTTTCGTGAAAACTGGGATTTGCCAGCTTTGACCGATTATAATGAACAACGTACGCTCACGTATGAAGACATGGCGCGAGAAATCGCAAAATTGCATATCCTTTTTCGCCATTGTCAAATCAGAAGAGGCGATAAGATCGCATTAGTGGGAAAAAATACGTCTAACTGGTGTATCGCCTTTATGGCTACCGTTTCGTATGGTGCTATTTTGGTTCCGATCCTTCAAGAGTTCAATCCTCATGATATACATCATATTATCAATCATTCCGATTCGGTGTTGCTGTTTGTCGGCGATCATATTTGGGAAAATATCGAAATGGAGAAGTTACCCGAAGTGAGGGCTGCTATTTCTTTACAAGATTTTTCTTGCCTTGTGCAACGCGATGGCGAGGAGATTGCCAAGTGTTTGCGGGAGATGAAGCGGAAATTCAAAGCTACTTATCCGAACGGTTTCAATAGAGAGGACATCAAGTATGCCGATTTGGATAACGACAAAGTTATTTTGATTAATTATACATCGGGGACAACCGGATTTAGTAAGGGAGTGATGCTAACCGGGAACAATTTGGCGGGGAATGTCATGTTCGGTGTTCGTTCTCACTTGCATTATAAAGGTAGCAAATGCATTTCGTTTCTACCGTTGGCTCATGCTTACGGGTGTGCCTTCGATTTGTTGGTTCCTTTGGCCGTGGGTACACATATCACGTTGTTGGGTAAGATTCCTTCCCCTAAAATTTTGCTGAAAGCGTTGGAAGAGATAAGACCTAATTTGATTATTTGTGTTCCTTTGATTTTAGAAAAAATTTATAAAAAACAGATACAGCCGTTGCTCAATAAAACGCCTATGCGGTGGGCGTTAAATATTCCTATATTGGATAGTCGTATTTACGGACAGGTGAGGAAGAAACTGATCGATGCTTTCGGAGGCCGATTCGAGGAGGTGATTGTGGGTGGAGCCCCGATAAATAGGGAGGTAGAGACTTTCTTGCATAAAATAAAATTTCCCTTTACGGTGGGATATGGAATGACCGAATGCGCTCCGTTGATCAGTTATACACCCCATCGGGAGTTTAGACCGGGATCGTCGGGGCGGACATTGTTCGGGTATGTAGAGACCAAAATAGATTCTCTCGATCCGGAAAATATTCCCGGTGAAATATGTGTGCGGGGCGAACATGTGATGAAAGGTTATTATAAAAACGAGGAGGCGACGAAAGCGGTTCTCGATGAGGACGGGTGGTTGCATACCGGTGATATGGGAACCATAAGCGCCGATGGTACTATTTTTATAAAGGGTCGCTCTAAGACAATGATTCTCACTTCGAACGGGCAAAATATTTATCCCGAGGAAATAGAGGCTAAACTGAATAATATGCCTTTTGTGATGGAAAGCCTAATTGTCGAGCGGGACGGGAAATTAGTCGCTTTGGTATGTCCCGACTATGAAGCGATGGATAGTTACGGTGTCTCTAATAGAGATTTACCGATGGCTATGGAGGAGGTCAGAAATAATTTAAATAAGATGTTGGCTCCATATGAACAGATTACTCGCATTCAACTTTATCCGAATGAATTCGAGAAAACACCTAAAAGGAGTATAAAACGATATTTATATGATAATTGAACTTTTTTTGAATCATTTTTTACAGAAAAAATGAAAGATTCTGAAAAAAAAGTAAGATTAAGAGTACAACATATAAAAAGAATATATACCTTTGTGGCGTTTTTGAAGCAAAAAAATATTGTTTTATCTTTAATTTGAAGGAAATGAAAAAGTTAGTTTTGTTCTTCGCTGTTGCATTTGCAATGTCTTTCGCTTCTTGTGGCAATAAAGCCGCTGAATCTACAGAAGCTACTGATAGCGTTGCTGTTGTAGAAGAAGTTGCAGTAGAAGTAGTTGATACTGTTGCTGCTGACTCTGTTGCAGTTGACTCTGCTGCTGTTGTTGCTGAATAATTTGCAACTTAAACAAGGAAAGAATTGGAGCTACTCTCGGGCGAGAGATAGCTCTTTTTATTTTTAGTCCGGCTCGTTGTTCATGTGCTTGATGATAGTTCAAGAGGAAATCAGAACTCAGTCGATAATTAGTGAGGATTGTCCTTGTATATTCCACCCCCTCTCCTCAGCAACTGTTGTTTCTTCGGTTTCTCCCCTATTGCTAACGCAGCACCCCGTAATGTTACGGGACACGGCAGAGAGTAGGTTGGATAGTTTTAATCCTCTCTCCCCTGTGTTTTGCACAGCAAAATATAGGGGGAGTGCCCGTAGGGCGAGGGGGTAGACCTTCAAAAAACATAATATGCTCTCTTTTAACTCTTCTTCGAAGAGACTGGAATGGGACGTTATCGTCAGCCTTAGGCTTTGCTGTGCCCTGCCCGATCATGGAACGTGAGAGAAATGCAATAAGGAAGCCAATGCTCAATTTTAACCAAGATAAACTTTTAGCCTGAGACTTGAAGATCTTCGAGGGCAATGAAAAGAGCCTAGTCGATACTCAAAATAGAGTTTGACTAGGCTCTTTCCTTTTGCCGATTACAATCTGTAACTTTTTTAGAGAGATTGTTTTTGGGGGAGTATGGGAGTCAATTGACTTATTTTATTTTCATGATTTTCCGAATCGTATTGGGTATTTCAATGTTATCGTTCAAAGCTCCGAATTGTCGGGCTTGGCAGCCGATGGCGTAGAATGGAACGAATCCACCCGTGTGTGAAAAGCTAGTCCAGCCTACTCCTATTTTTTTATTCAATAGAGCAATGGCATCGGCAACGAGAGGTTCGCTTTTTGCATATAGTGTAATTTCCTGTTTACTGCTTTTTTTAACAATCGTCTCGTAGTAGCATTGCATTAACTGGGCCTCCTCCCCTGCGTTTACAGGAATTTTATCCCATAATCCGGTGTTCTCGGCCAATATTTTTTTTGTTTTTTCCCAAGTATCTATTTCTCCTGTCTCTCTCATTTTTTGAAATAATTTGGAGAGGGATTCTTTGGACATTTTCTGATAGTTTACATACTCCCAGTTGAAAGGGTGTGTAGTCGTTTCTCCAATGGTGAGCCCTCCGGTTTCGTGGTCGGCGGTTACGATGATGAGAGTTTCATCGGGGTGTTTCTTATAGAATTCGTATGCCAAGCGTACACTTCGATCGAATTCGATAGTTTCCTTAATTGCCGTAGCTATATCGCGGGGGTGAGAAGCGTGATCGATACTTGCGCCTTCGATCATCATGAAAAATCCTTTTTTATTTTTCTTTTTATATAGTTTTTCTATACCGGCTTGAACCATAAACTCCAAACCTAATTTACCGGGCTCCCTTTCTATCACGTAGGGTAACCATTTTTTGAGTGTGGTGTCGGTATCTACTAGGAGTATTTTGTCTGCATTTTTTTTGGAGTTATAGCCTTCCGGACCTCGGCATACCGTGTAGCCTTTTTGGCGATAGTAGTCGTATATATAAGGTTGGCTTGGGTCTCTCCTGTTAAATGGTTTCATTAATGTACTCCCGGCTAAAAAATCGAATTGGCTATCTGCACCTTCTTTACCTATTTGGTAGGTGTCGTTTCGCATTTGCCCAGCATAAAAGGCCGCAGGGGTAGCATCGTCGAGTTGCCCGCTGGTGATAATTCCGATTGCATATCCTTTGTCTCTCAGTTGTTTGGCAACGGAGGTTAACGGTTGTTTGTCAGGACCGATTCCGATATGAGCTAAATTGGTTTTATGGCCGGTAGCCAATGCTGTGCCTGCGGCAGCAGAGCAAGTGATGAGACTATTGTTGGCATAGGTTCTGATGGCGGAACGGACAGGGAAATCGAGGAAAACCAGCGATTCGTTTCCATCTTCATAGTTCCCGTTTTCGTAGAAAAGTTGGGTTGCCATTACATGGGCAAAACTCATGCCGTCACCGATACAATAAAAGATGTATTTGGGTGTTTTTGCGGATAATGCGGCCGTAAAGAATAGGGCGATGAAAAGAACCAAAGACTTTTTTGCAAATTGTTTCATAGGCTTTTGTGTGTTAATGTTATTGTTTTTCTTTCTTTTATTTCATAGAGCAACTGAGTGATTTGGGCCGATTCATTGTTTCACTGTATGTATTTCCAAATCGGTCTGTTACTTTTATTTCTATGGTAGAGGTTGCGTTCGATGCTGTGGCCTTGAACATATGGGCGGTCGCACAGGAAACGAAATCGGCTGTCGGGGTAGCCCCTACGTTTAGCCTTTTGGCTTCGTAAGAAATAATATGTAAGGGGTCTTTGGCAACGACTCGTGTCACCTCCAAAGGTTTGCCGTTTTCGGTCATCTCGACTTTCCATTCCGGGTCATATCCCCAAACATTGACCAATATCTCGTTCTTATTATTTTTTGTCCCGTAAGTATCGCTGTAAGCTCCCATTTCCGCTTCTGTGGACTCAGGGGCAAAGGCTTCGGCTGTAATATGACATTGGTTCAGGTCGTAGCTGCGGAACTGTTTCGATTCTTCCTCTTTGATTCCTTTGTAGAGCCATTTTACATCGTTGTCGTTTATTGTGAATATTTTGTACCCACCGGGTGAACCGTCTTTGCAAATATGGTTGTTTGCATATCCGTTTTTACCGGTCCACCACCATGTCGCGCATACCGCTGCAATGTTATGTTCGATAAGTTGATCGGAGGGTTCGATGGTGTAATTGATGTGGGTATGCCCAGTGATAATATGAGCGTTGGTAAATTCTTTGAGGTAGTTGACCAGTGTCGATCCTCCGCTCATGGAAATAGTATTTTTTTGTGGTAAAGATGTGGGGTTGGCATATAGTTGTGCGTGCATGGCTACGAATAGTGGCGCATTTTTGTCGGTAACGGTCGCTAAGTCCTTTTTTAACCAATTGAGCTGGTCTTCCGTGAGTTTCTTGTTGTAGTTACGTTTGCCGATCGTTCCTTGACTGGCTCCTGTATTGATGTATTGAATGTTGTCCAATACAATATAGTGTGCATTCCCCAAATTGAAAGAATAGTAAGTTGGCCCTATGATATCTTTATAAGCCTGCTCGGCTTGCCAGTCGTCTGCACAGTAAGGGTTGTTATCGTGATTTCCTGTACAGTTGAAAATGGGCAGATCGACCGATTTGATAGTGATCAGGTACTTGCTTAAATCATAACGATTGGAATACCAATATTGATCCCAAGTCATATCGCCCAACGTGAGGCCGTATACTTTTTTGCCTTCTGACCTATATTTTTCTACCGTGGTATTTAAGTCTGGTAGAAATCTCAGTTTAAACTGAGATAGGTCATTGTTGCGGTTGGCCAAGTGCATATCGGCTAAGGCTAATAAAACATGATTGGTGTTGTCGGTTGCGGTGAGTTCGAAGTCGTGTTGTTCTACGGAATCGTCTTTTGCCAAACGATAGAAAAAAACGGGTTGGTTGTTGTCTTTAATCGCAACTTCGTAATTTCCCGGAACAGAGATAAATACAAATCCACTTTTTTTATCGGATTGTATATAATATCGTCCTTGCTCGTCGGTCTGTACTACGTTATATCCGTCGGATACGACGACATTGGGTAAGGGTTTATTTTCGCAATATACTACACCTTTGAGAGTCATGCCGGCAATATCGGGAATGTTTAAGTCTACGGCATTCTCGATAATCAATGTCGTTTTTCCCAATCGGCAGGAATCTGTTTCCCGTTTGAGCCATAACTGGTATGTATCGGAGACGATATTTTTCGGCATGACAATGTCGGCACTCTGTTTCGTAACCGAGGCAAGAGGTAACGCATAGGTATTGTTGGCGGCGGTCTCGGATATCAAAGCGACTGTATCGGATTGCAGAAATCCTTCGCCTTGCATGGTAACCGTACTGTCCGGTGAGGTATGAATTTGGGCTTCGATCGAGAAATTTTTAATTTCTATCTTTGAGCTTACCGAGTCGGTAGGGGGGATAATACCTTCCGGAATACTCTCTTTTTCGGAACAGTTTTGAAATAAAAATGAGCTGCCAATCAGTGTACTTACGATTCCTATGGTTTTCAACAGTGTTTTCATGGTAAATCTTTATTTATTAGGAATAACAAGTATGGCGTTGCTTACTTCTCTTTCTCCTTCGTGGTCGAATTTTTTGTTATCGTACGGGTGATTGACGATTCCCGTTTTATTGTTCCACAAGGTGGAAGACCCTCCACCATCGAGATTCAGTGCGTCGCGCATGCCTAATTGTTTTGCCAAATAAGATAGTTCATCGATAGACATACCTACCGAGTGTTTTTTGAAACGGCCGTCCACCACTACCATCATGATTTGGTTGTCTGGGGTAATGCCGATAAAAGCACGAGGGTGGCGTTTGAAGAAACCTTGTGGAACGTCGGAACTGTGGGCGTTTCCTTTGGTGGCTTTGCCTGTGTTTTCTGGGAAGGTCGGAGCCATTTGGCGTACTCCGTTTTTCAACAATAGAGGTCCTGCGGCCAAAATGTTTTTGTATTTTTTGCCCAATTTTTTACTTGTAATGGAGTCGAAGGTATGAATTTTTATTTTGTTTTTATCTGTGGAGATAGCCCCGTCTGTGCGAAAGGCTTCGGCACGGGTGGTTTCTCCACGAACGATACCGTCGAGCCGTATGAATGTCGTGGGGGCTCCTGTTTTTACATTGAAGTAGCTGCCGTTGATTGCGGCTTCGGCCTGATTTTCCTTTGCCAAATGGCTGGTCATCGTCATTTGCGGAGCTTGTACGATTTGAGTTTTATACTTTTTAGGATCGTATTTTATGATAGAAATTTGTTGGGGTGAATCGAATACGTGTATATTCGTGTACATGCATACTGCTCCGTGTTGCAACGTATCGGTATGCCATTGTGCATGGGCGATAGCCAATGAGTCTTGTAGTGTTTGTGCGTATCCGCATGGAACGACGAGCGATAAGAGTATCGCTGAAAAAATAAGTCTAATGTGTTTCATTTCGTTATAAAATAGTTTCGTTTTGAGACTATAAAAGTAATAAAACGATTCGAAAAAAAACATATGATTGACATTTATAAATATTGGGAAATGGGTTTTATATAAAAATTAACATATATAATACTTTCTAAACATTTTTGTTTTGAGTTGGATTATCGTGGAATGTAAGTCGTTTTCCTCGGGTTCGATTGCATACTTTCCCTTCGGAGAATACTTCGTTTCCGTTGACGAAAGTACGATCGATCGATATTGGGAATGTGTGTCCCTCGAAAGGAGACCATTTACATTTCGACAGAATATTTTCTGTTGTTACTGTGTAGGGTTTGCAAGGGTCGACGACAACGATATCGGCGTAGTGCCCGGAGCGCAGGTATCCCCGGCGGTCGATGCGGTAGAGCGTCGCCGGAGCGTGGCACATCTTTTCAACGACTTGCTCGATCGTGAATTCTCCTTTTAGAGAAAGTTCCAACATGGTTTGCAAGGAATGCTGTATCAGCGGACCACCGGATGCCGCTTTCAGACAGGAACCTTGTTTTTCGCTCCATAGGTGAGGGGCGTGGTCTGTCGCCACGACATCGAGTTTGCCGCATCGAAGTGCATCGAGCAGAGCCCGACGATCGGCACAGGTTTTGATGGCAGGATTCCATTTTATGCGGTTCCCGAATTGGGCGTAGTCGTTGTCGTCGAACCAGAGATGGTGCACGCATACTTCGCCCGTGATATGTTTCTCCGAGAGTGGTTTATGATTGTCGAAAAGAGACATTTCCCGTGCCGTGGAGAGGTGTAGGACATGCAATCGGGTATCGTATCTTGTCGCTAATTCCACGGCTTTGGCCGAAGATGTATAGCAGGCCTCGGCACTGCGGATAAGAGGGTGGAAGAAAATGGGTAAATCCTCTCCGAAGCGTTCGGTATAATATTTTTTGTTAGCTTGTATGATGGATTCTTGTTCGCAATGTACGGCGATGAGCGCAGGAATTTCGGCGAAGATCCGTCGTAATGTTTTTTCGCTGTCTACCAGCATATTTCCGGTAGATGATCCCATGAAAATTTTTACACCACAAACCTGTGAGAAGTCAACCTGTTTCAGTACCTCGAAATTATCGTTGGTAGCGCCGATATAAAAAGAATAGTTCGCCGGGGAAACTTCGGCTGCACGAGAGTATTTCCATTCAAGGGCTTCGAGGGTCGTCGTTTGGGGAACGGTATTGGGCATTTCCATAAAGGAGGTGATTCCTCCTGCGACCGCTGCAACCGATTCGGTGGCGATCTCGGCTTTATGAGTGAGTCCCGGCTCTCTGAAATGCACTTGGTCGTCGATAACTCCGGGGAGAATCCATTTGCCCGAGGCGTCGATGATACGGTCTGTGTTGCATACGATATTTTCAGGAAGTTTTCCCTTTATGACGGATTCGATAAACTCTCCTTTGACGATGATGCTCCCGATGAAATGTTCTCCATCGTTTACGATTGTTCCGTTTGTAATGATTGTTCTGCACATGACCGGTTGTCTTTTGAGGCGTCGGCGGTTAATTTCCCTGCTTGGGGTATTTGCGGAACCAACTGTTTATTTTTAATCTGATGACTCCGAATACAGCTTCACCGAATATGCTGGTGTTCATTTTACTTTCACCCAATACTCGGTTAATGAATATAATGGGTACTTCTTTGATGGTGAATCCGTATTTGTAGGTCGTGAATTTCATTTCGATTTGAAAGGCATATCCTTTGAATCGGATTGAATCGAGTCCGATCGTTTCGAGTACCCGACGTCGGTAACAAACGAATCCTGCGGTCGTGTCGTGTATTTTCATACCGGTGACGAAACGCACATACTTTGATGCGAAATAGGACATCATGACTCTTCCCATAGGCCAATTAACTACGTTCACTCCCGTGACGTAGCGGGAACCGATAGCCATATCCGCACCACCGGTTTTGCAAGCGGCTAACAGATTCATCAGGTCTTTGGGGTTGTGGGAGAAATCGGCATCCATCTCGAAAATATATTCGTATCGGTGTTCGATAGCCCACTTGAATCCTGCAATATAGGCTGTTCCCAGCCCTTGTTTCCCGGTTCGTTCCATGAGGTGGAGAGCGCCCGGAAATTGTTTTTGTAAATCTTTGACAATCGCTCCTGTTCCGTCGGGGGAGTTGTCGTCGATGATGAGTATATGGAACTGACGGGGAAGTTCGAATACGGCATGGATAATTGCGGCAATGTTTTCTTTCTCATTGTAAGTGGGAATGAGAACTATGCTGTCTGATCTCGAAAGCGCTGTACTGTCCATATAGGTATTGTTAGTGTATTTGTCGAAACAGATTGTGCAGACGACATATAAATTTATGATGTCGTGTCGCTTCGCCTCTGTTTTTATGTTCTACAAATATAAGTACTTTTTTTATTCGGACTTTCGGAACAGGCAAAAAAGGTGTGAATGAAGGGTAATAAAACTTGACGTGTGCTTGTTCGCCGATAGCATAAAGGCTAAACCCTGAAAAGGGTTTAGCCTTTATGAATAAGGATAATCGATCAGTCGAACGATTTATCGGACTATGACTTTGAACGATTTTCCATCGATGCGAACAATATATATGCCGGTTTCAACGCGAATCCGGTCTTTGTAAGAAATAATCTCGTCGAAAATTTTGCTACCGTCTATTTTGAATATTTCGGCTTGCCGGTTATCGACATTTTCAATGACGATCGTGTGGCCGGCGGCATATACTTTTATCGGGTTTCCAGATGTCTCATCGATACCCGATTGAGACCTATCTACCGTAACCGTGTTGGAATATGGCGATTCTCCTTTATCGAATACGGCCGTGACATTGTAGGTATAAATGTTTCCTTTTTCTATTTCCGTGTCGGTATAGCCCTCGGTCGCCGGGAGTTGTTTGTACAGTTCGCCATTGCGATACAGGTTATATCCATTGAGGATAAGCGTTTCATCGGGCATATTGGCTGCAATAAACTCTATATCGTCGATGAGCAAACCGATTTTGCCCGAAGATATACAGTGGATTGCGACATATTTGGCATTGTCCGGCAGTTCGAAGCTGTATTTGTTGTATCCGTTTTCAGGATCTCGCTCCAATCCATCGGGGACGATTGTTTCGCTACCTTCGAGGATTACGAAGTTGTCGATGTCGTTGTTGCCGGTCGAGTACACGATCTCGAACTTGTCATAGCCTTCTCCTCCATACATAAAAGGAATTGAGCGAGCCCAGAAACTGATACTTCTATTGCCATCTTTAAGCTCGGGTAATATCAGGTAATCGTCGTTGGCAGCTCCTCCCATAGTACTCCAACAAGCGAACAATTGTTTGCCCGAGTGAGCGGTGAGGCCATAGAAAGTCAATTGTTGTGACAGAGATTCGGAGTTCGTACTCATGACTTGGAATGCCATTTTCGCTTCGCTGTTCGGGTATTGGGGAGCCCATGCGTTTATCTTGGCCGTCGTTTGACCATCGTTGTCGTACACCGTGTAGTCTCCGATGGTTCCGGTACGATTACTGTCGTCAATTCCGCCGATACTCCACTCTTCGTAACTTTCGATGTCGTCGGTAGCGGGATCGGGGATACAGGATAAAGCGGGTCTGCTCCATGTGAGCGATACCGAGTTGTCGTTATCTTCGGCACTGAGGTTGTCGATGGTGGGATATTTGGGTCGTTCGACTGCGACCGACAGTGCAGCCGAGTTGTTGTCTGTGTCGAGATCGCCATCGAATTCTATTTTTGCAGTGAGGTCGAAGACCGTACTGTTTACCGGTGACGAAAGGACGAAATCGAAAGTCTCGTAGGCATCGGATCGTATGGGTTTACCGTTTTGTTCCGCAATGAGTTTGTCTCCCGAATAGATACATACTTTGTAGTCGGTAGCCTCATTGGTTCCATCGTTATATATCTTGACAGAATAGTCTGCCGGCTTTGCCCCGATAACCGATTCGGGACCTGTAAATCCATTCAGAACAAGATCGTTTGCCAGTTGGTCGAAAATTCGCAGGTTATCGATCATGACGCTTTCGGCGCCCCAATCTTCGGTTGCTCCGAGAATACCTATTTGCAGGAAGTCTGCGTTGCGATAGTTACTAAGGTCGATGGCGTGGCATTTCCATATATTATTGTCTGCGCTGTTGATTTCGAGAAGCGTTGTCCAATTTGTACCTAAATCGACACTTGCCTGAATATGAATCTCGGATAACCCGTCGGGATTATTTACCCATATTTTCAACACCGGATTTTCGAGTGTAGCGACGTTTATTTTGGGAGAAACCAGTCGGTACGAGCCGGGTCCGCTGAACGATATCCAACCGTCATCGCCGTCTTGTGCTCCCAATATTGTGGAGAAACTGGTCTGTGTTACCGACCAATCGCCATATCCTTTTTCGACGATGTCGATTGCCCACGGGTCGTTTTCGGTTTTACCCTCAGGCCAAGACTCTGTGAATGGAGCCGGATAGGGAGTCCCGAAAAGTATGGAGTTGGTAGGTGTGGCTTCGCCCTCGCCTGCGATACTTTTTGCGCTTATTTGATAACTTAGAAGCATTTGTCCCGAATCGGCGTTCAATGATTCGTCGGTATAGGTAAGTCCGGTTATTTCGGTGGCAGTCGAAACAGACATCGGCTGCAATTGCGAAATCTGGTAGGTTAGTTTTTCGGGGTCGATGTAACCGCCGTTGATACCTGTCACAGGTGCTTCCCATGTAAGTACTGCCTTGTCTCCGGCTTGTACTACGTGTGGGTTTATAACAGCGGTGGGAATGTCTATCCCGATGTATGCATTGCATTCTGTTTCGTATCCTTTTCCAGCCTCATTAAAGAATGCGATCGAGTAGGTATTGAATCCGTTAGCAGCCTGAGTATCGGTTATGGATACTTCGCTACCGGGTTGTGGATTGTCGATGCTTCCTACAAGTCTTTCTTTTGTTTTGTTCCAAATTTCGGCTTTGGCGATTGTTGTCAAGTTGCTGCCATCGGCTCGCTTAGAGGGGGCGGTCGCCGATATGGTCGCTCCGAGCGCTCCTTCGGGAGCGGCAACAGCGTTCATTTCGTCTGTCGCTGCTGGGGCAAGCGCGTTGATCGGCTCTGTAATTTCGATGGAATAGATATATAACGACCCCATGTATTTATCGCTGATACCGTGAATACCTATATAATATGTTCCGTCGGATTGAGGCGAGAATACAGCTTGGAAGGTCTCTTCTTTCGAGGTTGTGAAGAAATTAGGTTCTATAATGACGTTTGTCAAAGCGTCGGCTGTTGCTTCTGTCCCGTATTTTACTTCAAACCGTTCTTTGTAAGTGGCGCTACTGGAACGTCCTTTTAAGATGAGGGTATATAGGAAACCCGCTTTCAACTTCATGGCCGGAGAGACGATCCAGTCGTCGGCGGCGAGTGTGCGGCTATAATTGAGTTGTGCACCGTTGACCGTTGCCGTCCATGCTTTGTCGTCCTCGTTGGCATTGATGATAGTATATTGGTCGAAACTATCCATCGACTTGAACGAATGGTTGTAAGGTGGTTCGAGATATGAACCGAGCATTATTCCGTCGGATAGAGCGGGATCACTTTGTCGAGTGCCGTCTGAGACTATGATTTCGTATGTGTATTCACTCAGAATGAGAGGTAGCTCTGTATCCGTGACGGTCGTTTCGGTTGTTCGGGTAGCGATAATCTTGTTGTCGGGTTTGCGTATGACGTTATAAGTCAATAGGCTTATATCTACGTATCCTCCATGTTGACCCTTCGTTACTGCTTCCCATGCGATTGTTACATTGTCGCTTTCTCGGTTGACCGTGATTCCTGTGACCGTTGCCGGAGTATCTGTGCCGACATAGAATGAGGCCTTGTAAGCCGGACCTGTGCCATGTATTGTATGTGTCGTGATTCCCAAAGTGTGATTCCCTTCGGATAGGGTTATCGGCAGTTCGACAAGCGAACCGGCGGTCGATGTGCCTGACGAAAGGGTTTCATCGTCTATTTCAACGGTGTAGTTTATATCGCCGGAGAGTTTGTTACCACTGACAGTCGTAGTGGGGAGTTTGAAAGTTATTGTACCTGAAAGGGCTGCTCCTTCGAATGCGATGTCGATGTCGGTAACGCTTCCCGGCCCTTCGAGGTCTGCGTTAGGACTTAGGGAATATAGTCCCACAAATTCTTCCAAATCGTTAAAGGACCCGAGTAGTGTAGCCTCTCCCGTATCGGTGTTTACTTGATAAATACCGGAGGAATTTTCGTTGCAGGCTGCCCAATAAAGTTGCTTGGTCGTGAAGTCGAAGCATCCGCTTTGTTGGTAAAGAGGTGTGTATCCGGTAGCTCCGATAAGGCTATATGAGCCGTCTTCGGTATTGAATTTGTATAAATCTCCCATTTGGGAAATGCCATATACTTCACCGATGGAATTGGCTGCTATGACTACGAATCCGGCAGGATATCCCTTGTCGTCTTGCAGAGTGATATCCGATAGTTTGTTTACTGCACCGGTTTCAAGGTCGAGAGTTCCGAATACATAACCGTTTTTAGTCGTGTTGTAGAAGGCTCCGTACACTTTTTGGTCTGCCGGATTCCAAGTCATGTCGGTGGAAATAGTCGTTAAAGGTATAGCTTTACGGCTTACCTCTGTCCACGATTCGATGTCGTAACAAATCAATTCGTTGCTTATCGTCGTACCGCTTAATTTTGTATAGGTAATACAGTAGAAATATTTTGCATCGACGAGAGTCGCTCCTCCATTGGCTCCTATCGGTCCGGCTTCGGAACGATACACCAATTCTGCCTTAGGGTTGTCTGTCGTATTGAATTTGTAGATACCCATAGGACTGGAATCGTTTCCCCAACTTTGAGCAAAGATAAGGTTCCCATAAAGGGTCGTTCCGTCGACTGTGTTTTCCAAAACTTTTGTAAGTCCCTTTGGAGAGGAGATTCGGGAGGCCGGAATGACAGTCGTTTTTTCTGATGCGTTCCGTGGAGCGATCAGATGCGCTTTTGTACCAAAGGGCACAAATAATAGCAATAAAAAGCAAAATGTGATTAGATTTTTTTTCATAGTGAAACAGAATTGATAATGAATATTTTTGGTTTGTAATGAAACTCTATTTGCAAAAATATTTATAATATTAAATAATACATCGATATTGTCGTATTACCTGTATTGTATTTATGCTATTTTAACTAATTTGGGGCTGATTTCTCTGAAATTGATTTAAAATATAGATTTTTTAAAAATAGCTTTTGTCTTATATTAAAGTGAATTTCTTGAATTTTGAAAGTGTAACAGCGTATAGAATATTTATTTTGTAGTAAATATTTGATTATTGCTTTTCCCTTGTCGGTCTATTATAATAGTTATAAAATATAAAAATATGAATATTCGCTTCTCCTTTATTTAGGAGAAGTAAAGAGAATCAAGGATGCAAGTATTGTATTATCGGGGAGAGATTCCGTATCGTTCGAAGGCTTGTAAATCTTCTTCTTCGAGTGGCAGACGTCGAACAGGAATAGGTATGTTTTGTTCTCCTACATAATATCTTTTTTCGAGATGAAACGACGGACTTATGAGGGAGAGTTGGTCATCGCGATATTCGGTTTCGATGCCTCCGATACCCAGTAGGGTGTGGAATACGACTCGCGAGTCGAATGGGGTGGTATGCCGATTCCGGGCTTGTCGTATGTCATCGGGGAAAAGAGTAGAGTAATTATCCGAGAACCAAATGACAAAGGGTATGTGAAGCTGGTAATAGGTGGGAATGGGGGAGGCGTGCAGAAATCGATTACGTTCATCGTCGAGCAGATCTTCCCCGTGGTCGGAGAGATACAGCATGGCCGAAGTTTTTCCGGTTCGGTCGAGTTTATCGATAACTTGTGCCAAGAATTTGTCGGTGGCAACGATCGAGTTGTCATAGGCATTTATCATGGCTTGCTTGTTCTTATGATCGATTTCTTTAATGTGGTCGGGGGTGAATATTCGACAATCGGTATTGTATCGTTCACAGTAATTGAAGTGGGAGCCATAGGTGTGAAGGATAATGAGTTGCTTCGTTTTACCTATGTTCAGTAACGAGTCGACTGCGGATAATAGTACATCGTCATGTAGATGCGGTTTATTTTTCGGTGCGGCGAAATAGATCGTACAGTCTGCTTCGTCGGCGAAGAACTCGGTAAATGATCCGTTGCGCAGTTGGTTGGAGAGAAACGACGTGTGGAATCCGGCTTGTTTAAATGCCGAAATAAGACTCTTTTGTCGGTATATCTCATTGTAATTGAGTGCATCGGCGGGGCATAGCATTAACGGAACGCTTTTATGAGTCGCATTGATTTGTGTCAGTACATCGTCGAAATGAATGACATCGGGCATGGCGTCGAGTTTGGGGGTCGTATTTCGTTCGTACCCATATAGCCCCCAGTTTCCGGCGCGGGAGGTTTCTCCGATTACGAAGATATAGATTTCGGGGAGTTCGGTGTCTCTTGTCGATGTGGCCCGGTAGTCGAATTTTCTCGATGTGCGTGGATAGTTCTTTGCTGCTTCCCAACTGTCCACGGCGAATCGGGCATTGTTGAACGCGTTGATGGGGTAAAGGTTGTCGAGCCTTGCCGTATGAGGATATTTTCGGTGAGCAGGTGTGTAAACAAGTATTCCACTACCGATCATGAGCATAGCCAACATGAACACTCTTTTTTGAAAAAGAGGTGTGAGGGTCTCGGTGCGACGTATGGAGTAAACGGCAAGAGCCAATGCCGGAAGATAAAGTAAGAATACGCCTACTACCGCCGGAGCCAATTTATCGAGTAATTCGAAAGCCTCTCCGCTGTTGGTCGTAAACATGTTCAGGAACATGTCTGAGGCGATAATGGAATTACCGAAAAGATAGAGTAGTACCAATTGAAACGCGCCTATGAAATGAAGGGGAAAAAGAGCCCAAAAGGTGATTCCCGGTTTGCGGGAGAGAATTAATAACAAAAGGTATAAAGCTCCCGGAATGAGGATATAGGAGACTTTGAACAGGAGTGGCAATTGTTCTGTAAAACATAGAAAAATATTGGGAACCAACATGATTCCCGAAAAAATCCAAAATATGCGCCTCTGTGTAAATATTTGATTAAAATGCTTCATTGATGTTGAATAAAAATCCCGATTGTCCTTTTTTTCCGAATCCGTAGTCGAGTCGTACATTGACTCGGTTTTTGAACTCCCAGCGATAGCCTATTCCGTAATTGGGGAGTGTATGTCCCCATTTAAAACCTGAGAACGAAGGAAATACGTTTCCTGCTCCTACCCATACGGCTATGCCATTTCGCCTCCAAATGTGTTGACGGAGTTCTATTTGAGTTTCGATTAAATTTTTGTCTCGGTATCTGCCTTCGTAGTATCCTCGCATACGGGCCGACCCTCCCAAAGCTGCAAGCATATTCCAGGGTACATCGCCGTAATTGAATTCTCCATGTAGGTCAAAAGCAAGGATCGCTCCTTCCCATAGGCGGTGATAATAATCGAAAATGAAATCGGTGCGAGTAAACGCTTTTTTATTGCCCAAGAATTTGGGGAAGAATCGTTGGTTAACTTTTATATAAACTCCTTTTGCTGCGTTGGTAATAAAATCGCGACTGTCGTATACAAGTGTGGCTCCTATACTCGTGCTGATTACTTCTCGGGCTTCTCCTTCGAGTAGTTCGATTTTTGTGAAATCCGATCCTTTCACCCAGTTAAATCCCGTAGAAATTCCTCCGTAGAGGTCCTTATGTAAGCGAGCCAGCCAGTCGATACGTAAAATAGTTTCCAGTCTGTCGTAGGAGCTTTTGTTGGCGTTGTTATTTCCGTTTTCGTAACCTATGCCCCAAAAGTCACTCGGGAATGTGTATAAATAAAAGTCGTAATCTATCCTGAATTTATTTTTGGGAAAGATATTATTCCCTTTTACTCCTATCAAAAGAAAGCCTGTGGTCGTGGCATCTCCATAAAGCGAAACGTTGGAGAGTTGTGTGATCGAGTCTCTTCGTAACCGGTATGTCCCCGAGGCAGCCAAGCCTATTCCCAGCTTTGTCGTGGAAGAATAGTGAGGTCCTCCGATGATACCGAAATCGAATTTTTTATCGGGGCGTGGAGCATTGGAGTCATCGAAGTATTTCAGAACCTTTTGGAATATGTTCAGTTTTTTTACGGTGGTATCTTTTTTTGCGATAATCGAGTCGGTAGGAATAGTATCTATACTATCGGTTGGCGTTTCGGCGTACAAAAGACTTTGGGAGCCTAAAATGTATCCGACGCATAATATCGTATATCGAATGAATTGTTTCATATAATTAATTTGTTTCTCTCACGAGTTCAGATGCAAATGTATATTTTCTGTGGCTAATTGCCTAATTGCTTTTTATTCAATATGTTAAGTTTTGTATAAATTTTCTTTCTCGTGTCATTTGTCTATATGGAGGTGTAGCGTAGCGGTGGGAATTGTCCTTTCTTGTAATAACAAATTATTATTCAGAAGGTTCAATAATTTAATATTGACGAGGGAAAGTAAAGATCGATTTTGAGAAATATTCAGGATATAAAATTTTTTCGGTGTATATTTTTTGTATTTTAACGAGAGTCCGATATAAATAAATATATATGGACGATTATTGACCGGTCTCGATGAACGTTCGTTTTTATTCTTCTATGTAGTTGCGGATTACAATTGACAATTAATTACTTCATTGAATGTTTTTGTGTAATTCGTATTCAGCATTGCTTTATATTCATTGCAGAATGTGTCGAATGTCGTTTTGGCCAAGCTGGTTCTTCCTTGTTTATATAATGTGTGGCATTTGAGAATCAATGCATACTCGTCTGTTTTGTCGTGTGCAAACATGCTGTTGGCTATCTGAATTAATAATTCGTTGTTTCCCTTTATATATTCTTGCTTGGATAAATTTATTGCCATATCTAATACGGAATTCGTGTAATCGGACTTGAAAGAATCCAACCAGTCTGTTTGGACATATGGCAATAATTGTCCCGATAGCAGGTTTAAGGGTAAATCATTGATGTTTTCGGCTGTGATAGGTTCTTTGTTTTTTACTTTGTCGATCCAATTACAAACATCGATATAATCGCAATAAGCGTGAGTGAACTTTAACGCCCAATAGGTGCTTTCTTTTACAAGTTCTACACCGTCGAGTTTTTCCAGCAAAAGTTTTAGTTTTCGGATATTTACTCGGCGGTTATTTTGGGCACTTTCGTCTGTTTTATCAAACCAAAGCAACTCTCTCAGAGTGACGTTTGAAATCCCTTTCTTGTTATTTACGCTATATAATATGATAAGAATGAGCAGTTGTTTCAAAATAGGTGTGAATGATTTGGTGATATCTGCACCATTTTTATCCCATACTTGAAATCCATCTAAGAAAAGAATAGATGATTTTTTGTGAATGTCCGGTTGGGGCTTATAGTTTTCGTCTTGGGTAGTTGTCTTGGAGGAACGATCCGTATTTGTAACGACCGGAGGATTGTGAGGAATGTGGCTTTCTTTTCTTCTCCTTTTCTTTTTTCGGTAGCAGAGGTACATACAGCCCATACCTGCAATTATGCAAATTCCTATACCTATGAAGAACCCTGTCTTTGTAACAAGTGCCTTATGTCCTGCAACTGTTTGCAGCGTATCTTCTATTTTTAACGGGGGATAAGCTAATGAGTATATGTTTATATTTGATTTATTGTTGTAGTTATAATTGGTTACGGCATACAGCTTCGACTGTAACGAGTCGTAGTAGAGTGTACAGAAAGAATTTACATCATTGAAGGAGAAAGGGATTGTATCGGCATAGTTCGTACAGTTATTCCCATCTGTCAAATCGAACGATTTTAGCAAGATATAGCTGTTCGAACAATCATTCGGAAAACATAAAGCGTATAGCTTGTTATTCGTTTCGTCTGTAACAATATGATTACCGACGACGAAGTTTTTCGTATCGTTGGGGATAGTCCACAATTTCTTTGTTTTGAATGTGTTGATGTCTATCGCATAAAGATCGTAATAATTTATGACTCCTAATTCTTGTTTCCCTTGCGGGTTGCCACAGCCGCCGAACACCAATATCGTGTCTCTGTTTTTGTAGTCCGATCCGCTTAGATAACGCGGAGGTATTTCTTCGTTGTACGATACCGGAATCCAGTCGTCCTGTGTCCGTCCTTTTTTAAGTATCAAGTTCTTATATTGATAATTACCATATCCGCCAAAAATATACAGACACGAGTCATTGGGCGATATAAACGTATTGTGTTGAGAATATTCCGGATTTTTTATTTCACGGTCATTGTTTGTCCATGTGTTATCCTTGAAATTGAATATAGACATCTGTTTCAAGGGATCGAAATCGTATGACCATAATTCATCGTAATAAGGCTGGTAAATGAGTTGATTGTTTATTTCTGTGTATGGAGCTCCATGAGCAGGATAAATCGTATCTAATGTATTGTCGATAGTCGAATAAACGAGTACAAATGAGCTGTTGGCAAAATAAATATTCCCTTTTGACGGAGCATGGCAGATTTGTGTATATATGGGTAATGCTAATGTTTTTTCTTTTACCCACTTGGTGTGTTTATTTATTTCCCATGTAGGATTGGTGACTGTCGCCGGAATCTGATACAGACTATCCAAACAGGAATGTGACAGATGTTCTTTTAAAGGCCAATATGCAATTGTTTTATTTTTATTGTCTGTGATTTTTATGTTGCGTATAGACATCGGAGGGACATCGGAAGAATGAAACTTTTCATGATCGGAGTATCCGAAGTAGAATTTCACGTTCTTGATATTGATGAATTTATACTGGCTTTGCAATGTTTGATTGTCGAAGATGAGCCGTAAACTATCCGGATAGATTGAGCACCGGATATGCGCCCATTTATTCCATGAGTATTGATTAAGGAGTTCTTCATCGAAAGCCAGATAGACGTTGTTCCCTTCTATCAAATTCAACGCTCTTTTTTCGGGTGTAATATTCGCTATCAAATCGAAACTCTTTTCATCGTCGATTATGATTCGAAAGACATATCCGTAGTTATGTTCTTCGGGTCTGAATTTAATATCGAAATCTAATGTTAGACCTTTTGAGGCGTCGAACTCGGGAGATAGGATAAGCGATGTTCTTTCTTCTTTAATGGAGGTGTGGGCAGCAAAATATAATCCAGATGAAATATTTTGTGCTTCAACCGGTATCAGGGCCAACATTAAGAGCAGAAATATAAGCGTCTTTTGCATGAATACTTATAACTGTTTTTTGCAAAGATAATATGGTTTAGGAGGGTTACAAAGAAAAAAATTATATTTATGGAATCTTTTTATGGAATTGATTGTAAAAATAATATATTATTAATGTACAGGGTGTTTTTACTGTGCACCGAAGTTCGTTTGTTAATGGTTTATTAATATTTCCGTTAACGGCCGACGTTTATTTTTGTTACATTAATTAAAAATGACACATGATGAGAAGTATTATTGTATTGAGTTTGGCGCTGCTGTTGGTGGCGTGTAAGCATGAGAAAGAGTATAGTGGCAATCCTATTGTCGAGGGTTGGTATGCCGATCCAGAAGGGGTTGTCTTCGATGATGAATATTGGATATATCCTACGTTGTCCGATATTCCTTTCGGAGCCGATAGCGCAGATTTTCCCGAATTGAAAAAAGAAACGCGGGCCATTCATCAGGTCTATAATATACAGACTTATATGGATGCTTTTTCATCAAAAGATATGGTTCACTGGACTAAGCATCCCAAAGTGTTGTCTGTTGAGAATATAAAGTGGTTGGAATTTGCCTTATGGGCTCCGTCTATTGTTCGGGTGAATGGCAAATATTATCTGTTTTTCGGAGGGAATGATATCCAGAATGATGAGCAATATGGTGGAATCGGTGTCGCTGTGGCTGATAACCCGGCAGGCCCATTTAAAGACGTTTTGGGGAAACCTTTGATCGATAAGATTGTGAACGGCGCTCAGCCGATCGATCAGTTCGTTTTTAAAGATGACGACGGTAGTTATTATATGTATTATGGAGGCTGGCATCATTGTAATATGGTAAAATTGAGTTCGGATTTATTGAGTCTCGTTCCTTTTGACGATGGTTCTTATTATAAATCTGTCACACCTGAGAATTATGTGGAGGGACCTTTTATGTTGAAACGGAATAACAAATATTATTTTATGTGGTCGGAAGGCAGTTGGGGAGGTTCGGATTATAGTGTGGCTTATGCCATTGCCGATTCTCCGTTCGGCCCTTTCGAGCGTATTGGGAAAATATTGCAACAAGACGAGAGTGTGGGTACAGGTGCGGGACATCATTCGGTCATTCAGATACCGGGGAAAGACGAGTGGTATATTGTTTATCATCGCCACCCATTGGGCGATACGATTCCAAATCATAGAGAGATTTGTATCGACCGTATGTATTTTGACGAAAATGGTTTTATTAAACCGGTGAAGATGACTTTCGACGGTGTCGGTGTCAATAGGCTTACGGATTAGCGAATAGTATCAGAAATGTATCACCGCCTCAAACAAGAAAAACAACTCAATGAAAATTTTCTTGTTTGAGGCGATGTTGTTTTCTACACGTGACTATTTGCGGTAAAATATATGGAAAGATATGAGGCAATAACGTTGACCTCGATAGCTTTATTTGAAAGAATTGTTTTTATGCTGATTGTCGAGTGGTTCCCCCTGTTATTAATCTTGTTATGTCGCTCCCTTTCTTATGAGAATTGTTAATGCCTTATTAATGTTTTTGATTCGGAAATAAGTATTGCATATGGATAATTAATATTCTATTAATGGTTTTATTAATTGCCCCGGCTTACTTTTGTCACAAAAAATAAAAAAAAACGATTCCATGAAAAAAGTTTCTTTACTTGTATTTTTATCTGTTTTACTTATATCGTGCGGAGGTAAAGAGGTGCTTTCTACTTCTTTTTCACCGGTTGACTATGTGAATCCGTTAGTGGGAACTCAATCTAAGTTTACCTTGTCTACGGGCAATACCTATCCGGCTGTCGCATTACCGTGGGGAATGAATTTCTGGACACCGCAAACGGGAGATATGGGAAATGGCTGGGCCTATTGTTATACCGACGATAAGATAAAAGGATTTAAGCAGACACATCAGCCCAGTCCGTGGATCAATGATTATGGGCAGTTTGCATTGATGCCGGTGGCCGGGGGTAAAAAGTTCTTGCAAAATGAGCGAGGAAGCTGGTTTTCTCATAAAGCTGAGACGGCAAAGCCTTATTATTATAGTGTGTATTTGGCTGACCATGATGTGAAAACAGAAATTACTCCGACGGAACGTTCGGCTTATTTTAGGTTTACTTTCCCAGAAAGTGAAGAGTCGTATATCGTAGTAGATGCATTCGATAACGGGTCTTTTGTTCAGATAGATGAGGAAAATGGCACGGTAACCGGCTATACGACTAAAAATAGCGGGGGAGTACCGGATAATTTTAGAAATTACTTCGTGATGAAATTTGATAAGCCTTTTGCCTCGGCAGAAGTATGGAGCGGAGATAAAATTATAAAAGGTAAAAGAGAGGTAGAAGATAATCATGTCGGTGCTGTGTTGGGATTCAAGACTTATAAAGGTGAAAAGATTGGTGTAAAGGTAAGTTCTTCTTTTATCAGTGAAGAGCAGGCATGGTTGAATTTGGAAGAACTGGGCAGTAGAAATTTTAACGAGGTAAAAGAGTCTGCTCGAAATGCTTGGAACGATGTAATGAATAGAGTGAGAGTAGAAGGGGGAACTGATGAACAACTACGTACTTTCTACTCTTGCTTGTATCGTTCTTTATTGTTTCCCCGTAAGTTTTATGAAGTAGATAAATATGGAAATATTGTCCATTATAGTCCTTACAATGGAGAAGTGAGGAGAGGATATATGTATACAGATACCGGATTTTGGGACACGTTCCGCGCTTTATTTCCCTTCTTGAACCTTATGTATCCTTCTGTCAACAAAGAAATTCAAGAAGGATTGGCAAACAGTTATGAAGAAAGTGGATTTTTACCCGAATGGGCCAGCCCGGGACACCGTCACTGCATGGTGGGTAATAATTCGGCATCTGTTGTGGCTGATGCTTATTTGAAAGGATGCCAGACAGAAAAGATCGATTTGTTGTATGAGGCTGTTCTGCACGGAGCGAATCATGTGCACCCCCAAGTTCCTTCGACGGGAAGATTGGGATATGAATATTACAATCAAAAAGGATATGTACCTTATAATGTAGGTATTAACGAGAATGTGGCGCGCACATTGGAATATGCCTATGATGATTGGTGTATTATGAGACTGGCGCAACAATTGAACCGTCCGCAGGAAGAAATCGATCTTTATCGGGAAAGGAGTAAAAACTATCGGTTCGTTTTCGATAAAGAGAACAATCTGATGCGCGGGAAAAACGAAGATGGTACATTTCAGTCTCCTTTCAGTCCGTATAAATGGGGCGATGCTTTTACCGAAGGCAACAGTTGGCATTATACATGGAGCGTGTTTCATGATGTGCAGGGACTCATCGATCTGATGGGAGGGAAGGAGAACTTTGTCTCCATGTTGGATTCTGTTTTTGTGGTTCCTCCTATTTATGACGATAGTTATTACGGGCAGTGCATTCATGAAATAAAGGAAATGCAGATTATGAATATGGGCAATTATGCACATGGCAACCAGCCTATCCAACATATGATTTATCTTTATAATTACGCCGGGCAGCCTTGGAAAGCGCAATATTGGTTAAGGGAAGTGATGGATAAGCTGTATACTCCTTATCCTGACGGCTATTGTGGAGATGAAGATAATGGTCAGACTTCTGCATGGTATATATTTTCTGCGTTGGGCTTTTATCCGGTATGTCCGGGCTCAGGGGAGTATGTGATGGGAGCTCCGCTCTTTAAAAAGGCGATTCTTACGTTGGAAAATGGAAAGCAGATCGTTTTGAATGCTCCCGACAACACGAACGAAAATAGATATATACGTTCTCTGAAAATGAACGGGAAAGAGTATAACCACAATTGGTTGAAACACGAGGAGTTGATGGACGGCGCTGTTCTTGATTTCGATATGAGTCATATGCCTAATACAGAGCGCGGAATAAACGATGAAGATTTCCCGTATTCTTTGACTAACGAGGATAAGTAAGAATCAAATAAATCCCATGTACATTCGAGGTGTTCCGGTTCGGATAAACCGGAGGTGACTATGTTTTGACCTCATGAAAACTACTTTTTACTGCTTGATGAAAAGTAAAATCGGTGGAGGTGATCTTGATGGCGTGGTATAAAAAGTCTGAAAATTTAAGAGGTGAGTCGCATGATGAAGAGAGTTCTTATCTATGGAGTGCTGTTTTGGGTATTGGGTTGCTATAAGGTAGCCGGCCAAGAGGCGATAGGGCTTTATGACCTGCATTATACTTTGGAAACCGACTTGTCGACACCAAAGGGACGCAATGTCGCTTGGGACGATGTACATGTCGTTTCGGCCTTGCAAGGAATCGTCAATCGGGATGCTCCGCAATTATATGTCTTTTTTGTGGATAGGGATCAATTGGATATTGATAAATATTGGTTGAATAAGTATCGTAGGAAAGGGCAGTGGTTGTATCGAAAGGAAACGGTGACGTATAATACCATTGAAGACTTGGTGTCGGCTTACGCCGGATACATAAAGGGGGTGGTACTTTATGATGAGAGAGTTCCGTCCACAAGCAATGTCGCTTCTGCCGTTGCGGGTGCGGAAGACCTTTTGCCGATCCGTTATGATCTTGATTCCGAGAGTTTGTATAGCCGCTTAGTTTTGGGTGGTCCCCGATTGAAAGTAAAGCGTAGATTGATCAATGAAGATGGAAGTGTTATGTTTACGGGATCGGGGGTGATTCCGGGGACGAATCGAGGCAGTACAGGCTCTATAAAAAACGATCCGTACATTTGGTATATAGAGAATTATATGAAAACCGGCAAGTGCAACACGGAATATGCCGCTTATTATTTGGATCAATATTGGAAGCAAAATCCCGGTGCTACGGTACGGAATCATCATACGCTTTCTAATCATGATTTTTTCATTAGCAAGCGAGCTTTCTTTTTCGATTTATCACCGTGGGGAGACGAACCGGCAACAGACGAACCGACTCAAAAGGTAGGGACTGATTTGGCTACCCTTAAAGAAATGCTATTGTTGGCATACCAACAGAATAAAGGTGAAAAGTATTGCTATATAGGAGGGTTCCCCTCATGGGCATTTAAATATACGAAGCATGCCGGCGGTATCCACGACGATGTTCCTACGGAGTGGGAGTTTTTACGTCTTATCAGCGCTTACAACGCTTTTAAAGATGCCGATGCAATTGCAATCGGAGCGTTGGCAAATGCCTCTTTTTGGCAGCATTTCCCTTTGGAGGAACGGTATTCGCAACCGTGGGTTACTCATGAAGAGTTGAAGCAAAGAGGATTGTTGACCGAAGACGGTAAAGTCGACGTGAAAGGAAGGAACTTTCTGATATTTTATGTGGGGGATTATGATGCTTCATCGTGGGTGAGCCAATTTACCTCGCTTACTTGGGACGACCCCAATAGAGGAAAAGTCCCGATGATGTGGGCCATAAGTCCGGTATTACAGGAGCGCGTGCCTCATGTGTTACATAATTTTAGAAAAACGGCTACTAAGAATGATTATTTTGTCGCATCGGACAACGGAGCCGGATATTTGAGTCCCGGAATGTTACAAGAACCCAGACCTATTTCGGGATTACCTTCTGGATTACAATCGTGGGCGGAACACTGCAAGCCCTATTATGAGAAATGGGGATTGAGCATTACCGGCTTTATTGTCGACGGTTATGCTCCCGGTTTGAATTGGGAAGGAATGGAATGTTATCGATCGTTTAGTCCCAATGGAATCGTTCCTCAGAAACTATCTTCGTGGAGTATGCTTTTTGGAAATATGCCTGTGTTGAGGGCCGATTACGATATCAATGATGTCGAGCCCAAAGATGCTGCGGTAGCTATCGTCAATAGAATAAGAGAAAGAGAGGGGTTGCCTTTTCATTGGTTTAGAAATATAATAAAATCTCCTACGTGGTATGTAGAGGTAGTCGAGGAACTGAAAAAAATAGATGATAGTATCTGTTTGTTGGATGCCCCGTCTTTTTTTGAGCTTTTGCGGATTTATTTGAAGGAAACTGCTCCTTTTGCCGGTGGTACGGGGAGTAGGGAAGATCCGTTTCTTATTTCTACTCCGCAACAGTTCGACCATATAAGGGAGTATAGAAGCCAATGCTTTCGATTGATTAACGACCTCGATTTTTCTGATTATGTCAGAGAAGATGGCCAAAGTTGGTGGCCTTTGGGCGAATGGGGAAGTGGAGATAATGCTATGGAGCGTTTTCGTGGCTTTTTTGATGGAGGTGGATATTCGATTAGGAATTTGTCGGTGGAACGAAAAGCTCATGACCTGAGTATTTTTGGTGTGACAGAAGGTGCAGAGATTATCAACTTGAAAGTTGAAAATTGCAGCATCATTGGAGAGGGGCGTTTAGGAGTTCTGACAGGCGCTACCTTTTCTACAAAGATAGAACAGGTCGATATACTCGATAGCCAATGTGAAAATCGATTATCGGATCATGGATCGAATGCCGGAGGTTTGACAGGACCACTTTACCGGTCGGTGGTAAAAAACTGTTCTGTGAAGGGTGGAAATGTTTATGCGAAGGATTGTGCGGGTGGTATATCCAGTTCCATGAGTGAAGATAGCGAAATCATCGATTGTTACTCGACTTGTCGGATAGAAGGAATTACGAATGTCGGAGGAATAACGGGAAAAGTGAATTGAAAAATGATACCTCTCGAATATTAATGTTTTGTTAATGTTTCGGTAGTAAAAAATCTACTTTATGTATGCTTGAATCGTGGATTCTTAATGTATTATTAATGTTTTTGTTAATATTATAATCTTACTTTTGTCTCACACACATAAAATGCTGTAATGAAAAAAGAACCTTTAATTGTATTCATTTCTATTTTATTTTTACTTGTATCGTGTAGAGTAAAAGACGAAAATATCGAATCGGCGATATTTGCTCCGGTAAATTATGTGGACCCGTATATAGGAACCGGCGGACATGGTCATACGTTTTTAGGAGTCGCTGCTCCATTCGGAGCCGTGCAGATCGGTCCTAACAATATAAATAAAGGGTGGGATTGGTGTTCGGGTTATCATTACTCCGATTCGATTGTAATAGGATTTTCACATTTGCATCTCAATGGAACCGGTTGTAGCGACACGGGCGATTTGTTATTTATGCCATATACGGGGAAAATGCGTACGCAGCCGGGAACCCAAGATAATCCCTTATCGGGTTATGCTTCTTATTATTCTAAGAGCGATGAAACGGCTTTACCCGGATATTATGGAGTAGTATTGAAAACTCATCGTACAAAAGTAGAATTGACGGCGTCGGACCGAGTTGCCTTTCACAGATACACTTTCCCGAAGAATGTCGAAAAGTATGTGATGATTAATTTAAAGGATGCCAATGGCGATGATCGTCCTACCGATACATATCTGGAACAAGTAAACGATACTACTGTCAGTGGTTATCGTTGTTCCTCTGGTTGGTCGAAGCAACAGCAAATCTATTTTACGGCTGTTTTCTCCGAACCGATACGTTTAGCTTTGTTTCACGATTCGATACCGGTACAAGGAAATGTTTTACAAGGCATCGACGTGAAGGGAAATGTAATTGTCGCATCTGATGTCGAGAGACTTGATGTGAAAGTGGGAATATCGCCGGTGAGTATGGAAAATGCGGCGGCTAATATTCGGCAAGAAATCGCCGATTGGAATTTTGAACGGGTTGTAGATGAGACGACTGCCAAATGGAATGCCGAATTGTCCAAACTGCAAGTATCGACTACGGATACAGTAGCCAAACGTATTTTTTATACAGCTTTATATCATGCGTTTATACAACCGGCTATGTTCAATGATTGTAACAAGGAATATAGAGGTACCGACAAAAATGTGTATGGAGATCCGGGTTTCACCAATTATACCGTATTCTCATTGTGGGATACGTATCGTGCGGCTCACCCATTATATACGTTGGTGCAGCCGGAGCGTGTTCCCGATTTTATTAATTCGATGTTGGCTATTTATGAGCAACAAGGACGTTTGCCGGTTTGGCATTTGTATGGCTCGGACACGAATGAAATGATAGGTATTCAGTCGGTTCCTGTTATAGCGGATGCTATATTGAAAAATATGAAAGGTTTTAATTACGAACGGGCTTATCAAGCAATGAAGGCTTCAATGATGTCTGATTATAAGGGATTATCGTATGTGACAAAACTTGAATATATTCCGGCAGATAAAGAGAAGGAATCGGTAGCTAAGGGATTGGAATATGCCATTGCAGATTGGGGAGTGGCACAAGTGGCTCGAAAGCTGGGTAAGGTAGATGACTATGAATATTTTTCGAAGAGAGCTTTGGCATATCAAAAATATTGGGACAAGGACACCCGCTTTTTCAGAGGAAAAAATCAAGATGGTTCTTGGCTTACTCCGTTTAATCCTGTTCATTCAACTCATCGGAACGATGCTTATTGCGAAGGAAATGGTTGGCAATATACATGGTTAGTCCCTCATGATGTGGAAGGTCTCATTTCTTTGTTGGGTGGTGATGACGCTTTTGTTTCGAAATTAGATAGTTTGTTTTCGGTTAATGCCGATTTGGGCGATGCGGCATCTCCTGATATTTCCGGTCTGATAGGGCAATATGCACATGGCAATGAACCCGGACATCATACCGTATATCTTTATTCGTATGCTGGGTTGCAGTGGAAAACGGCGGAGAAAGTCGATTATATATTGTCACAAATGTATCATGATTCATCCGACGGGTTACAGGGTAACGAGGATTGCGGGCAGATGTCTTCGTGGTATGTGTTTTCGTCCTTAGGTTTTTATCCGGTCAATCCTTCTAATGGAATCTATGTTTTCGGAAGACCGATTTTTGATAAGGTCGCTTTGAAATTGCCAGAAAATAAGGTGTTTGAAATAAGGACGGTCAATAATTCAAGAGAGAACAAATATATTCAGTCGGTTCAGTTGAACGGTCGACCGTATGATAAGTCTTACATCTCTCATGCCGATATAGTGAATGGGGGAACATTGGTTATTACAATGGGAAATAAACCGAATAAGGATTTTGGGGCGAATATGGATTGTCGTCCGAAATCCGCTATTAAATAAAGTGTTATTAATAATTTAAAGTTTTAATGTCATGGAAAAGAATGATTACAAAAAGATTGTAGCATCTTGTTTTTGCAGCATGATGCTGGTTTCGAGTGTTTGGGCACAGGAAAGTGATTTGTATGCCGGGGGTACTGGGTCAAAGTCAGATCCCTATTTGATTGAGACGGAAGCTCAGTTCGATGCTGTACGCGAGAATCGGGGCTCCTATTTTAAATTGATGGCCGATTTGGATTTTGCTTCTTATGAAAAAGAAGGCGGTTGGTGGCCGTTAGGAGAATGGGGAAGCGGAGATGGTTCGGACCAACGTTTTAGCGGTACGTTTGATGGTAATGGGCATAAGATTTCCAATTTGATGGCTAAGCATGGAGATGATACCGGTGCGCATGATATGAGTGTTTTCGGCGTTGTTGACGGTGGTACGATTAGAAATTTATTGCTTGATAATGTGACTGTCATTGGTGGCGGGCGTTTAGGTATCTTGACGGGATTAACTCGTAATGCTACGATTGAGCAAGTGGGAGTTATCAACAGTTCTTGTTCGAACATTGGAACAGGTTCTAATTCCAGCGGCCTCGTTGGGCCTTGTGCCGGTACTACTGTAATCACAGACTGTTATACGGCCGATTGTAATGTAATGGCTAAGTCTACTGATGGTGAGACCGGGGATGCCGTAGGTGGAATCGTTAGTTCTGGAAATGCCACAGTGATGTATTGTTATTCGACTTCTACTATCGAAGGTAAAACCAATGTCGGTGGTATTGTCGGTGCTAATGATGGTGGCGCGGTTATTTCCTGTTTGTCTTTGAACAAGGATATTATAGGCGAAGTCGAAGTGACACATCGTGTTGTAGGAAAGAGAAACGGTGGAGATGTTTCTGATAATTATGCGCACTCTTCGGTTTTATTGAATGGTCAAGCCGTAACAGAGGGAACGGGAATCGATACCGATAATGGAGAAACGGTAGAGGAACTGACCGAATCGTTTTATGCAGACGATATGGGTTGGGATTTTGATGAAATATGGACAATAGATCCCACTATCTCTCCTTATCCGGTATTTAAATGGCAAACAAGCACAAGTGGAGTTACAAATGTCGAAAAAGCCGCTTATAACGTTTATGTGACTACCGACGGTATCCGAGCAGAAGGTTTGAATGGAAATGAAATGATCTATGTCTATACGACGAATGGTGTGTTGGTGGCTAAACAAATAGCTGAAAATACAATAGAGAATATTTCTTTGACCGGAAAAGGTATCTATGTAGTCAATATCGTTTCAACCGGAGCTTCCCAAGCATTTAAGGTTGTAAAATAAAAAATCAAATAGGAGAGGATTCGCTTAGTCGGTCCTCTCCTTTCCTATCTTTTTTAAATTCTAAAATTGCAATTGCTTGTTAAGGAAATGGTTGAATAACAATAATCTAACAGGACGCATGAAAAAAAACAATTTCTTTTATATGGAAAAGGCGGTTTCAATGCTTTCCCATTATTCTCATTCATTCCTATTTTTATTTTTTGTTGTGGTAGGCTGCGCTACGGTTTTAGCAGAAAATGATCAACAGCAGAAAATTTCAGGGGTAGTGAGGGATCAGTCCGGGGAACCTTTACCCGGGGTTAATGTCGTAGTGGTGGGAACTAATACCGGTACGATGTCGAATATAGACGGTGTTTTCAATTTGAATGTATCCGGTGACAAATTGGACAAAGCGGAATTGAAATTCTCATTGATCGGCTTTGCTTCGAAAAATGTTGCCTTGAAGGGAAAAACCGTAGTGAATGTGACTTTAAGTGAAGATGATCAGATATTAGATGAAGTAGTGGTCGTAGGTTACGGCACACAGAAAAAAGCTACTTTAACAGGAGCAGTCAGTACGATAGGAACAGATGAACTGACCGTTACACCCACTTCGAATGTCCAAAATATGTTGGCCGGTAAATTGCCGGGTGTGCGTATTCAACAACGTACGGGAGAGCCGGGTAGTTATGATGCCAAGATGGATATCCGTGGATTGGGTACTCCTTTGGTCGTTATTGATGGTGTCGTAAGAGAGGTGTCAGATTTCCAGCGGTTGGAAGCTAACGATATCGAGAGCGTGTCTGTATTGAAAGACGCATCTGCCGCTATTTATGGTATGCGTGCATCGAATGGCGTGTTATTGGTGACGACTCGTAAGGGTGAGAGCGGTAAGACCCGAATTGATTATACCGGAAGTTTCGGTTTCCAGAATCCGTCGGGCTTGCCTGATGTTTTGGATGCTGCTCAATATGCCGAGCTTGTTCGTGAAGCTGATAAAAATATGGGTAGAGGTATTAATACCACTTTCACGGAAGAAGATGTAGCTCGTTTCCGCCGGGAGGGAGGAACCGACTGGTATGATTTGGCTATGAAAAATTTGGTCCCTCAAACCCATCACAATGTAACGGCCAGCGGAAGCGGGAAGCGTACACAATATTTCCTTTCTTTTGGTTACTATGGCGAAGACGGTATTTGGAAAACCGGCGATTTAAATTACCATCGTTATAATATCCGTTCCAATTTGAGTTTCGATGTTACAAAAGATTTGAAAGCCGAATTGTTGATCGGTGCGATGTCCGATGAAAAGAATCAACCTTATAAAGATACTTGGGAACAGTTCAAAGCTATTTGGATGCTTAAACCTACGGAAACTCCGTATGCCAATAATAATGAGAGTTTTCCTAATGACGTGATGTATGGTTTGAATCCGCTTATGATTACCGATGCCGATCAATCCGGTTATAAGCGTAGGATAAACCGAACCTTGAATACTACATTTACATTGACTTATAAAGCTCCTTTTTTGAAAGGATTAAGTGCTAAGTTTTTGTATGCTTATGATTATAAGAACTATCAACAGAAAGAATTTCAAAAACAATATACATTATATAAATACGATAGGGAGAAAGATGTTTATAATTCTCAGATATATTCATCGCCTTCTTCTATTTACAGAAAATCATGGGAGGGAGCACAGAATCAATTACAGGCTTCTTTGAACTATGAGCGTCTTTTTGCAGAGAAACATAACTTGAAAGTCTTGTTTTTGTACGAACAAAGTGCAAAGGAAGAGGATAACTTGTGGGCAAAAAGAAACTTCGAGATGGATGCCGTAGACGAGATTTTTGCAGGCTCCGAAGAAGAGCAAATCGGTAATGCCGATGCTGGCCAGATTTATCGTGTAACGAATATGGGTCTAGTCGGACGTGTCAATTACGATTATCAATCCAAATATTTGGCAGAAGTTAGCTTCCGTTATGACGGTTCTTCCAAGTTTGCCAAAGGACATCGTTGGGGATTTTTCCCATCGGCCTCTGTCGGATATAGAATTTCGGAAGAGAGCTTTATCAAAGAATTTGCTCCGCTGTCCTTTATTACGAATTGGAAGTTAAGAGCATCTTATGGAGCTATGGGTGACGATGGTTCCTCGTCCTATCAATATTTGTCGGGATATGATTATCCGGGCGCCAGTTATGTATTCGGCGATGTTGTCTATAAAGGATTGGGTTTCAGAGGTCTACCGAATGAACTGATAACTTGGTATAAGTCGAAGACCTTGAACGTGGGAACCGATCTTGATCTTTGGAATGGTATGCTGTCTGCACAGGTAGATTTCTTTTGGAGATACAGAGATGGTCTGTTAGGAAAGAGAAGTGGTGAAGTTCCCGGTACTATAGGTGCTGAATTGCCGGAAGAAAATTTGAATCAAGATTTGTATAAAGGTTTTGAAATCGTATTGGGACATCGCAATAAGATTAATGATTTCAACTATTCGGTAAGTTTGAATTTTGCATTGACTCGTCGTCAGAACAGACATTTGGAGGAAGGGGATGCAGTGAATTCCTATGATAGATGGAGAAATAAATATTCAAACCGATATTCCGATATGGGGTGGGCTTATGGCTCAAACGGACAATTTACTTCGATGGAGGATATTTGGCGGTCGCCTATTCAAGACGGTCAGGGTGGTGCTACCCAGTTGCCGGGTGACTGGAAATATGAAGACTGGAATGGCGACGGAATCATCGATGACAGTGATGTTTATCCGAACGTGTACGAGCACACCAATGATAACGGAAATCCCAAAATGACATTCGGTGCTACTATCGCTGCCGAGTGGAAAGGGTTTGATGTGAACCTGTTGTTCCAAGGCGGTGGTGGATTCAATGTGATCTATTTCGAGCAATTGCAATACCCGTTGTGTTTCGGTGGAAACGGTTTGGCTCATTTTTATGACAGATATCGTCAGGACGAAAATGGGAACTGGATTCCCGGAAAATGGCCTACGACCCGTGATGCCGGATCTTATAGCGTGAATTATGCAAGATGTAAACAGACGACATACGATGCTTCTTATTTACGGTTGAAAAGCGTGGAAATTGGCTATACAATACCCCAGCATATCACTCGTAAATTCAAAGTGGATCGTTTGAGGATATTTGCAAATGGCTATAATTTATTTACGCTATCTAATTTGGATTTCGTCGATCCCGAGCATCCGGAAGGGAATTATGGATACCTGTATCCGATTATGAGAAACTTTAACTTTGGATTGAATTTATCATTCTAATTTGAAATACGATGAGAATAAATAAGATATTAGTATCGGCATTGGTGATGGCCCTATCGTTTTATTCGTGTGATTACTTAGATGTGCCGCCCATTAATATTATACAAGATGATGCGATTTTTAATTCAGAATCGGGTATAACGTCTTATATGACGACTCTTTACTATGACTTACCCATAGAGGACTTTCGCTATACACAACAAGGATTCAATGTATCGGGTAAAGGGCAAGGTCGTTTACCGAATGTATCGGGTGAGGCTATGTGTAGTTCCAGCGATGATATTTCGACCATCGGTGATGGAACTTGGTGGGGCTGTTGGGATTATGGAAAAATTCGTCGGGTGAATTACTTTTTGAAAAATTTCCCGGCCTATAAATCCAATTTCCAGAATACGGTTCTTGCTGATGCATGGATGGGAGAGGCTCATTTTATCCGGGCTTACTGCTATTTTGCAATGGTGAAAAGATATGGTGGTGTACCTATATTGAGAGAACCGCAAGAGTATGTAGGCGATATTGAATCGCTGAAAGTACCGAGAGATACGGAAAAGGCCTGCTATGATTTTATTGCGGAAGATTTAGACGAGGCTTTCCGTCTGTTGCCCGATAATGAGGAGATTTTGGGAAAAGGACGTGCCACCAAATATGCTGCTTTGGCATTGAAGTCTCGCGCTATGCTGTATGCCGGTAGTATCGCGCGTTATGGAACCGTTGATTTGAATGGTTTGGTCGGTATCGATAAGGCTTTGGCAAACGATTATTTCGAATTAGCTTATAAAGCTGTAAAGGAACTTGAAAAATCGAAGAGATTTTCGTTGTATAGGAAGAACTCGGATAAAGAGAAAAATTTTGCCGAGCTGTTCCTTGCCGAGGACAGCCCAGAGAATATTTTCTGTAAATATTTCCAACGCAATGTAAACGCACATGGCTGGGATGTTTATTTCGTTCCTTACCAATACCGTGGAAACGGTTTTTCTTCCAATATGAACCCTACATTGGAATTTGTTGAAATGTTTGAACACAAAGACGGTACTCCTGCAAATTTCGCAGAAAGAGCGAAGGACACTTATTTCGATGATCCTTCGGAGCTGTTTCAAAATATGGATGCCCGTTTTGGCGGTTCGATCATTTATCCGAATGCTATTTTCAAGGGAGAGCCTTGTTCTATACAAAAGGGATTGATCATAGAAGATGGTAGCAAGAAGGAAAATGCCACGAATTATGAGGAGGCTGTTTATACGGCCAATGACGGACAGGTTTATCATATTGTAGGGAAAAGCGGAAGTGGAAATTATTCGGGTAATATGACTGGTTTCTTTATGCGCAAGTACTTGAACGAGAATATGCCGCAATCAGAAGTCATCGAAAATTATTCGGAACAACATTGGATTGAGTTCAGATATGCAGAAGCTCTCTTGAATGGAGCCGAAGCGGCGGTAGAAATGGGGCAGCATTTGGACGATGCCTTGCTTTGGATAAATGATATCCGCAGTCGTGCAGATATTAAGCAACTTTCTTTGAGCGATTTGACCGTAGATAAGGTTAGACACGAACGCAGAATCGAGCTGGCTTTTGAAAATCACACGTATTGGGATTTGAGACGTTGGAGAATTGCCGATAAAGAAATCGAGACCAAGCAGTATACGGGTTTGTGTCCATATTTCGATATTAACAAACAGAAGTATATATTCGAGGAAGTCGTTGCCAATAAATACTATTATACATTCGATGTAAAAATGTATTATGAGAGAATTCCTGATGGGGAAATTGCCAAGAATGAGAAATTGAAACAAAATCCGTATTATAATTAAAAGCGTAATAAAATATGAAAAGGTTATATTATATATTTGGTTTGTCGGCATTGCTTCTCTCGTCCTGCAACTATTTTGAATATGACAATTATGAAGCTCCGAATTCCGGTTTGGAAGGGACTGTTGTCGACCGTAAGACCAACGAGTCTTTGCAGGCAGAAGCGGCAAATAGCTATAAAGTCGAATATTATGAGTTAAGTTGGGAAGAGGCGGGACACGCCAATACCCAGTCCCGATTCTTTTGGGGGAAAGCCGATGGCACTTTTTTGAATACGAAAATTTTTGCCGGGAAATATCGGATTACTTTGAAAGAAGGCGCATTTTACGCTCCCGAACCGGAAGTCGTGTATTTGAAAGAGAATCGTTTGACCCGATTGGATTATTCCGTTATACCTTATGCTCGTGTGAATATAGATGAAATCACATTGACCGGTAGCAAACAGAATAATTTGGAGATCAAATATACGATTGAAGATACAGAGAAGGAAGTCAATACGGAAGGTTTGGACGAGGGGTTGTATACTTTGAGCGAAGCCCAAGTTTTTATTTCCAGCAAATCTCCTAATGTGGGAGTGAATAATTCGGAAACCAAGTATACGATAAGAGCTAAAAAGGAATTTGAACGTGGCGATTATGAACCCGGAGTACCTTTCCAAGTGGTAGAAAAGAATGTAAGAAATTTGGATCCGGGGAAATATTGGGTGCGTATTGGAGTCCGTACCGCTAATCCTCAAAAACGATATAATTTTAGTACGATAAAAGAAATTGTTGTTCCGGCACAAACTGTTGAAAAATAAAATTATAAAATATGAATGTAAAGTATGCTATAATATTGGCATCTGGTTTGAGCAGCACTGTGGCAGTCATGTCACAGGCTGCTCCTTTAACGAATGGGGATATCGATTCTCCTTCACAGGATGCTATGATTCTGCCTATGGAAGAATCGAAGGTGTCGGTCGTTTATGACCCCAAGACCTCGGTGGTTTTTACAGATGAGGGAATAAAAGGGACAAGCGATGGTTTGACATTGGATTTGGGAGAGATCGATTTCGGTTCGGGGGACTATGATCGTGTTTGGGTCGAGATGGCAAATGTTATGAAACCGACGGAGCAGACCGGATTCGATTTTTATTTAGATGACATGCTTTTGGAACCTAAGACCGATTTTACAATTGCACAGGAACTTCCCCATCTCGATTCTTATGAATCCGATAAACAACCTCAGGAAGGTCTTTTTTTCAAAAATCAGAATGTGCCTTTAAGCCAGATTTCGGTAATTGATGTTAGGGGTGATGACAGTTATGGTAAAATAACGGCGGCCGTTGCTCAGGGCGTGTTGAACCAGAGCAATGCGGAGGTTTACTTGGTGTATGAAGATCATCACCAGACACAGTTCGAAGACGTTTATGGGAAACAGGGGGAAACGTGGAACCTCTTACGGGGAAATTATTCGGAAGAAAAATATGCGGGATTAGCTACGTTGGTCGATAAGTATAAAGATCGTTTTAAAAAGATGGTCCTTTGGGATCCTGATAAGGAATGGACTTGGTGCTTGGCACAAATGATTTGTGCACAGCAAAAAGGGATTCCAGTTACTAAGGAGATAAAGGAATTTTTTAACAATGAACTGGATTGGAATATAGAATGTGAAGACATTTCGAATAATTGGGCCACTAAATTGGAGGCCTATCAGTGGGCTATCGATAACTTGGCCGACGGATGTCATAAGTCTCTGAGCTTTTCTGCCGGTTTGCGTAGTGACTATGTTTCCAATCCGTGGAAGATATATGATTATGCAGCAGCCTCCAAAGGGTTTGTATTTTTTTTAAGCGATTCGGATCCCGATGAGTTTGCCATGATCCAGAAGATTTGTGATAAAATAGACTATCAACCGGGTTCTTCCACAATGGGTTATGGGGCAGGAAAAGACGGGGATGCTCTGAATAATGCAACCAATCCGTATAATGTAGGTTTTATGGTTAGTGATTATTATGCAAACGGAAGTTTTTGGTGCTCGTTCCCGAGGAAAGCTTTCCAACAGCGTAAGGGTCAAGCCATAGAGGCATTGCCCGGCAAAATCTATGTGAGTCTTATATGGAGTGATGGAGATAACGTGCAATTCGACTCCAATCAAATGTACAATATGTTTAAGAATGCTCCGGGTAGGGGAAAGGTTCCGGTAGGTATGACAATGGCTGCATCTTTGCAAGAGTTGAATCCCGTTTTGTTGGAGTATTTTTATAAAAATCTGACTCCCAATGATGAATTAGTCGCCGGTCCCTCTGGATTCCAGTTTATCTATGGCGATAAATACAATGAAAATAATTATGAGAAATGGCTGGAAACCAATCAAAAATGGTTGGAAACAGCCGGCTTCCATACTGCTTGCCTGTGGAATACAACTAATAAAGAACGTTTTGGGAGATATATGCAAACTTGTGGCTTGCAGGGCGTTTTTGATGGTTTTGAAAATAATAAGGAACGTTATGAGGTTGGTAAAGACGGCGAAGGTGTTGTCTGTATTCTACAAGGAGCTCATTGTTGGGAAGAGGGCGATGTGTATAAAGATTTGATAAGTGTAAAACCCAACGGGCAAAAGCCTGTTTTTCGGAATGTTTATCTGATTGCGGCCAGTTACGGCGGAGTAGGAGGATATGAACGGTTGATTCGTGAATTACAGCGTGTCGAAAGTTATTTGCCGAATACATATGAGTTTTTATTGCCCATGGATCTTTGTGCTACGCTAAAAGAGTATATTGAAAAGAATGGAGGAAATGGGCATGAATAAATTCTTTCTGTTTTTACTTCTGTCGTTCCTTGTTGCCGCAAAGCCTGCATATGCCGGGGATATTCGTATTCCGGCCAAAGGAGGAGGCCTTTATCAAGTTGTTATCGTCAATAAGGGTACAGAAGGCGCTAAGTATGATGGAAAGACCGAATCTATAATTAATACGAGTTCGGGAACGAGGATACGTATCAGAGATATTGATTTCGGGGATGCAAGGTATGGTTTGTATAACCGGTTTATGGTGGAATACACGCACCCCGGAGATTGCGAGGACGGCTTCTTTGATATTTATATAGAAGATACGGCGGTCCCTGTGGCATCGATTCCTGTGGAACAGACGAAAGAGGGAGAGTATAAAGAAGCGTCGGCTCCGTTAAGTGTAAACATTACTGGTTCTCATGCCATATATGTCCGGTGGAGAAACCATTCGGCCTGTCTGAAAACGTTCGGGGCAAATGAATTGGTCCCTTTTGCCAGCGTAGAACTGATTCGTACAGGGTCTTTGACGAAGTATGAATTTGGCAAAGGAACTTTGGGAGAACTATCCGGTAAGCATCGTTTGAAAATGGTCTGGCGCGGGAATAGTGCGAACGTGGCTAATGTTTATCTGGATAAGAGTGATGTCGTTTCCGTGATGGATATAGAGGAGGAAAAACTGATTGTCGTTGGCGGTAAATTGGGTTTTAGAATTAATTCTGCGACACCTATAAGTAATGTCGAGGTTTATTCTCCCGAAGGATTGAAAGTGAAAGAATTGAGGCTTTCCGATTGTTCGGCATTCGTATCGGTCGCTCCCGGATTTTACATTGTCAGGATAACAAGAGGGAATGGTGGTGCGGTCGTGAAGAAAATATTAGTAACAGAATGACCAAACAAAAAACAGGATTATGAAACGAGGTATTTTATTTTTGCTATTAACTACTTTTTGGGGTGTCTTTGTGGAAGCCGGGAATAACAAGGAAGTGCCCGTTTCTAATTTGAGAGTTCCGGCCTATCCTTTGGTTACCATCGATCCTTACATTTCGGCGTGGTCACATACCGATAAGCTGTATGAAGATGAAGTTCGGCATTGGACAGGAACAGAACATTCTTTGACAGGCGTTTTAAGGGTCGATGGTAAATGCTATCGGTTCATGGGAAAAGGCGAACAGGCTTTAACTTCAATTTTGAAAGATGCCCGAGACGAGGAATGGACAGCCAGATATACGAATACAATGCCTTATGCCGATTGGTATACAAAAGAGTATAATGATACGGAATGGCAGGAAGGTGCGGGGGCTTTCGGGAGCGCCGATATGCCTCATGTTAAAACCGAGTGGAATCAGGGGGATATTTGGATACGTAGGAAGTTTTCGATCGAAGATAAGAATATCTCGAAGAAACGGTTATATCTCGTTTATTCGCACGATGATGTTTTTGAACTGTATCTGAATGGGCAGATGTTAGTGAGCACGGGATACAAGTGGCGGAATTATGTCGTGCAACCGTTGGATGCAGAACAAGTGAAATCGCTAACCGCAGAAGATAATCTCATTGCAGCCCATTGTCACAATACGAAGGGAGGAGCTTATGTCGATTTCGGCCTATTTACCGATGATGAAATGGAGTCTTTTTTCGGTACGGAAGCCGAACAGACAAAGGTAAGCGTATTACCTACCCAGACCTATTATTCTTTTTATTGTGGTCCTGTCCAATTGGACTTGAAATTTACGAGTCCATTGGTCTTGAATGATTTGGATTTATTGAGTAGCCCGGTTAATTATATTAGTTATGAAGTCCGGTCATTGGATAAATGCGCTCACGATGTGCAGATTTATTTTTCTGCGACTCCCCGATGGGCGGTTAACAGTTTGGATCAAGAAGTAAGTGTAGAAAACTATCGATCTTCCGACATTCATATTCTGAAAACGGGGACATTAGAGCAGAATGTTTTAGGTAAAAGCGGTGATATTATTTGTATCGATTGGGGATACTTTTATCTGGCCGGTAACCTATCTGAATCTTCTGATATGTCTGTGGGAACTCCCCGCTCTATTCAAGAGAGTTTTGCAGGAAAAGGAATACTGCCGGATACAAAAATATCTCGGACATCGGTACGTTTGGATAAGGAAGAAATTCTTTTAGCGTATAGCGAAAATCTGGGCAATGTGAGAGAACGGAAATCCGAAGGATATTTGATGATCGGTTATGACGATATTGCCTCTGTACAATATTTCGGGAAAAACCTGAAAGCGTATTGGAAGAAAAAATATCCGACGATGGACGCCGCATTGGCCGATGCCCGAAAGAATTATAAAAAAAACATGCAGCGATGTGACGAGTGGGATTATAAGGTTATGAAAGACGCTGTTGAAGCCGGAGGACAGCAGTATGCCGAACTTTGTGCAGCCTCTTATCGCCAAGCTATATCGGCTCATAAACTGGTTTGTGGCCCCGCCGGTGAGTTGTTCTTTTTTTCTAAGGAAAATAACAGCAACGGGTCTATCGGTACGGTTGATGTGACATATCCTTCTTGTCCTATTTTTATTCGGTATAATACAGAAATAATGAAAGCTATGCTGGATTTCATTTTCGATTATAGCGAGTCGGGCCGTTGGAAAAAGCCTTTTGCTGCACACGATGTCGGTACATATCCTTTGGCAAATGGGCAAACTTATCAAGGAGATATGCCTGTGGAAGAAACGGGGAATATGTTGATTATGACGACTGCGATCGCTATTGTCGATGGGAATGCAGACTATGCGGCAAAACATTGGGAAATCTTGACGGCTTGGAGCAATTATTTGGCCGAGGCAGGTATGGATCCTGAAAATCAGTTGTGCACCGAAGATTTTGCGGGACATTTGGCGCACAATGCCAATCTTTCGGCCAAAGCCATTATGGCGATTGCCGGTTATGGTCGCTTGGCCGAAATGTTGAATAAGCCGGAGGAGGCCAAGAAATTTACCGAAATGGCTAAAAGAATGGCCATTGAGTGGGAACGGAGAGCCGATGACGGAGACCACTATCGGTTAGCTTTCGATATGCCGGGTACTTGGAGCCAGAAGTATAATTTTGTATGGGATAAAGTTTTGGGCCTTAATATATTGCCAGACCGTATAATGAAAAAGGAAGTCACTTTCTATCTGAAAACCCAGAACAAATACGGGTTGCCTTTGGACAATCGCTTTACATGGGGTAAAACTGACGATACCGTATGGAGTGCCACAATGGCCGACTCGGAAGGTGATTTTCAAGAGTTGATACGACCGATTTGGAAATATGTGAATGAGACTTCTTCGAGAGTCCCTTTGGGCGATTGGTATGAAACATTGAATGCCGACTATATAAACTTTCGGGCGCGTTCGGTGGTCGGAGGTGTCTTTATGAAATCATTGGATTATTATCTTAGAAATAAAAGGAAATAGATTGTGGAAAAGTGGATCAAAAAAATAATGCAATTTGGAGGTTTATTCCTCTTTATGTCCTGCAATCAGCCCGTCGATGTAGTAACGATCGACTTGTCAAGGGAAGAGGCCGAGATACCTCCCTCCTTGTATGGTATCTTTTTTGAAGAGATTACTCATTCTGGAGATGGCGGTTTATATGCAGAAATGATAAGAAATCGTGGCTTTGAAGATGGTACTTTACCTTCCGGCACGGTGTTGAAAGATGGAAAGGCAGTTGCCAAACCTTTGCATTGCTATTCCAATGATTCCATTAACCATTTTAGTATCGCTTGGAACGATTCGCTTTTTATGGAAAGCTGGGAAGTGAAGTGTGTTTCCGATACGAGGCCTCCTTTTTATGAGATAACCGAGGTTAAGCCACTGAATAACGCTACTCCCCATGCCTTATTTATCGATTTGGGTGCGTCCGCATCCGATGTATGGGTTGTGAATGACGGTTACTGGGGAATAGCCGTTACAGAGGGACAAAGGTATAATTTCCAATTTTATCTGTTTACGGAAGAATTGAAGAATACGGTAGTGACGGCGGCCTTGCTGGATTGCGAAGAACAGATAGTTGTTTCTAAGAATTTCCAGATAGAACGTGATGGTTCGTGGAATCATTATGAGGGAGCTTTTACAGTCGACACGACAGCGAATGATCTTCGTTTTGCTTTGCTGTTACCTCATAAAGGGAAAGTATATATCGATTTTGTATCCATGTTTCCCGAGAACACTTTTTGCGGACATAAAAATGGTTTGAGAGAAGATGTTGCCGGGATGCTTCGAGACTTGCGACCCGATTTTGTTCGTTGGCCGGGCGGATGCATAGTCGAAGGGTTAACTATGGATAACCGTATCAAATGGAAAGAAACGATAGGTGATATTGTGAAACGCCCCGGAGAATATAATTTGTGGGGATATCGTAGTACCTATGGATTCGGTTATCATGAATTCTTACAATTTTGTGAAGATATTGATGCCGATGGTCTGTTCGTTTGTAATGCCGGTATGTCTTGCCTGTTTCGGAATGGTGACTATTGGGAAGAAGAGAATCGGATTGATAATTTGATTCAAGATGCTTTGGATGCTGTCGAGTATGCGTTGGGCGATACGACCACCGTTTACGGAAAGAGAAGAGCGGAGAATGGTCATGCAGCCCCTTTCCCTCTCAAATACGTAGAGGTGGGAAACGAAAATGTAGGGCTTCGTTACGTGAAAAACTATAATCGTTTTTATAAAGCCATCAAAGAAAAATATCCTCAGATAGAGGTCGTATGTGCTCTCATGTTCAGCCCTTATATTCAAGAGGCGGAGAAAATAGATATCTTGGATCCCCATTATTATGAGACGGCTGGTTGGTTCTATAATAATGCAGATGTTTATGATAAGTTGCCCGATGATATTCCGTATAAAATCTATGTGGGGGAATATGCGGCTATCGGCAGACCCTCTCTCTATTCGTCTTTGGCAGAGGCTGCTTATCTGACGGGGGTTGAAAGGAATGCGGATAAAGTTCAAATGGTATCTTATGCTCCGTTGATAGAGAATGCGGCTCACGGAAAAGATCATTTGTTAGTGCTGAAAAATGATTCAGTTTATGGCCGTACGAATTACTATGTGTTAAAAATGTTCTCGGAGAATCGCCCTGATGTGAATTTACACACAGATTTAAAACCTGCTTCTCCTGAGCCGGTATTCCGCACAAATGGATTTATCGGATTGGGTACGAATAATACGGAAGCTCAATTTAAAGATTTGAAAGTCATTGTAAATGGCGAAGAAATATATACTTCGGGGTGGAGTGATTTCGTGGATAAATGGACTATAATTCGCGGCGATTGGAAAATGGAAGGAAATCTTTTGTCTCAGAGCCAGAAAGGAATAGATGCTTTGGCTATCCTTGAAGATAGGGAGTTTGATGATTGTACGATTGAGTTGAAGGCCAAAAAAATTTCTGGAACAGAAGGATTCAGAATTGTGTTTGGCGGCACGGATTCGAATAATTATTTTATGGCGGACATAGGAAGCCACACTAATGAGTCTGTTATTTTTCGAGAGGTGAATAATGAAGGTCCTATTTCGTTATTTGATTATCGAAATACGGCATCTATTAAGACTGATCAATGGTATACGGTGAGAATCGAAATCGAGGGTGCTCATTGGAAATGTTTTCTTAACGATGAGCTACAATATGAATATACTTATGCTCCTAAGAAAAAACATTATGTCGTATCGGGTTATGACAGAGAGCGAAAAGAAGTTATTGTTAAATTGGTAAATGCCGAGGCCGGTAACTGGAAAGTCAGGTTACAATTGGATAAGGCGAAAAATCTGGCATCGAAAGGAACTAAAATTGTATTAGGTGCAGACGACAGATTTGATGAAAATAGTTTCAGCGATCCTTTGAAAATTGTTCCGAACGTCACCGAGTTATCGGGAATTAGCAGTGAATTTACTATTGATTGTCAGGCCAATTCGCTGACTGTATTGAGAATACCGTGTGAAAAATAATAGATAACAAAAATAAAACATAGAAAAATGATAAATAGATATTTAAAAATCGTAGCTGTATTATTGTTGATGATATATACGGCTTTTGCCAATGCGGAAATCGGTATTTATGATCTACGTTATACACTCAATACCGACTTGAATACCAAAGAAGGACTCGATGTAGCTTGGGACGATGTTCATGCGGTCTCTACTTTGCAAGGAGTGGTAAACAGGGATGCTCCCCGGTTGTATGTTTACTTTGTAATGGAGGGTAATCACGATATCGATGGTTATTGGTGGAATAAATATCGTCAGAAAGGTGAATGGTTGTATGGACGTGAGACACGGACATACCAGACAATGGAGGATTTATTCACGGTATATGCTCCTTATATAGAGGGGGTAGTCGTTTATGATGGAAACATCGCCTCTACCAGTAATGTGGCATCCTCGGTAGCAGGAATTGAAAATTTGGTGGCTATTCGTTATGATGAAACTCCGGGAAGTTTGTATGATCGTCTTGTATTGCACGGGCCTAAATTGCCGGTAAAAAGATGGTTGTTGAACCCTGATGGCACTTCTATGTTTACCGGTAAGAAAGGGACAAAGATTCCGGGAACGGAACGCTACTCTACCGGATCCTTGAAGAACGATCCTTATGTTTGGTTTATAGAGAAGTATATGAAAACCGGAAAGTGCAATACGGAGTTTGCCGCTTATTACATTGATCAGTATTGGAAGCAGAAACCTTTTGCCACCGTAAGGAATCACCACACTTTGTGCAACCACGATTTTTTTGTAAGTAAAGGAGCCTTTTTCTTCGATTTATCTCCGTGGGGAGATGAACCGGCCACTGATGATCCTACCCAAGCTGTTGGCACTGATTTGAATACACTGAAAGAAATGTTGCTGTTGGCTTATCGGCAAAATAACAATGAAAAGATGTGCTACATAGGAGGTTTTCCTGCGTGGGCTTATAAATACACAATGCATGCTTCTGGTAGCCACGATGATGTGCCTACGGAATGGGAGTTCAGCCGTATCATCAGTGCATACAATGCTTTTAAGGATGCAGATGCTATTGGCTATGGCGCATTGGCGAATGCCTCTTTTTGGCAACATTTCCCTACCAAAAAGCAATATACTCAAAATTGGATTTCTCATAAAGAATTAAGAGAAAGAGGGTTGTTGACGGCTGACGGTAAAGTAAATGTAGATGGCAGGAATTTTATTATTTTTTATGTCGGCGATTATGATGCTTCCGCATGGATATCACAAAGAACACCTTCTATATGGGACGACCCGAACCGTGGAAAATTGCCTCTGATGTGGTGTATCAGTCCCGTATTGGCTGAGCGCGTGCCCCATATTATGCATAACTTCCGCACAACGGCCACTGAAAATGATTATTTCGCTGCGGCCGATAATGGAGCGGGATATATCATGCCTGGTATGTTGCAAGAACCGCGAGAGTCTGGGCTTCCGTCCGGTTTGGAAACATGGGGTAAGCACTGTAAAAAGTATTATAAGAAATGGGGATTGTCGATTACCGGTTTTGTTATTGACGGACATGCCCCGGGATTGAATAAAGAGGGTTTGGACTGTTATGCTTCTTTTAGCCCGAATGGTATTGTGCCTCAGAAGATTGCAACCGCCCTGTTACATGGCAATATGCCTGTAATACGAGCCGATTTGGACATCAATGACGGTGACCCGAAAGTTGCCGCCAAAAGAATCGTGGAACGTGTAAAAGAGCGTTCTGCATTACCGTTCCATTGGTTTCGTAATATTCTGAAACAACCTACTTGGTATTGTGAGGTGATGAATGAGGTGAAAGCGCAAGATGATAGTATTGTATTGTTAGATGCACCTGCATTTTTCGAATTGTTGCGTATCTATTTGAAAGAACATGGTTCGGTGATAGAATAAGAGCTGTTTGAATTTGTCTTAGAGTAATATAGAAAGATTGTATATGTGAGAGATTTTCGTGGCTTCTGCTGTGCCGGACAGATATAGAAAGTGAGATAAAAAGCTATGGGTAAGCAAAAAGCGAGGGCACTTTTCAACCCGTCAATTCTCTGTTTTTTCGACAGAGAGGAAGAATGTTGCCCGACAAAACCTTATACCATTGACTTGTACTTCCCTACTTTATTATATTTGAATCGGTCTATATCTCAAAATATTTCGTATTTTTGTATCCGTGGGATGCAAAAACAGGGGTGTTTGGACATCAAGATGCCGACTTTGTGTTTTTATTCCCTATTATAGTTTAATTGAACTGTAAAATTTATGAGCATATTAAAAGAGGGAAAGCCGGTGGGATTAGCATGCGATCATGCCGGTTATGAGATGAAGCAGATTGTTATGCAGGAACTTGATGTTCGAGGTATCGCATATAAGGATTTTGGGACATATTCGACAGATAGTTGCGACTATCCCGACTTCGCACATCCTTTGGCTTTGGCTGTGGAAGCGGGTGAATGTTATCCGGGTATCGCTATTTGCGGTAGTGGGAATGGTATAAATATGACCCTGAACAAACATCAGGGAATCCGTGCGGCATTGTGTTGGACGACTGAGATTGCAGCATTGGCTCGTCAACATAATGATGCTAACGTGTTAGTTATGCCCGGCCGATTTATTTCGGGAGAACTTTGCCGAGAGATAGTCGACGTATTTTTGAATACCGATTTCGAGGGAGGTCGCCATCAAAGGAGAATCGATAAAATACCTGCTGACCGTTAGTTGGGGAAGAAAGTCTACCATTCGACAATGACCGACACATCGCGAATGTCGCCGGGGATTGGAGGCTTTTCTTTGGTAACGATTAATCGACCTCCTGTTATTTGTGGATAATGAGAACGAAGCGAGTTGATGATTCGCCCTGCAACGTGTTCAAGTAAGCGAGAGGGTATGGCCATTTCGTCAGAAATGATTTTACAGATTTCTGCGTAGTTGAGTGTATCGGTCAGTTCGTCCGTAACGAGAGCTCGGGAGAAGTCCGTATAAAGAGTGGTCTCTATTTTGAAATAGTTCCCTACTTTTTGTTCTTGGGGCAGTACTCCGTGATGGGCGTAGAAGCGCAGGGTCCCAATGTGAATGGAGGTTCTCATACAAATGTGGTTTTATTGAGTCAAATTGTATCTTTTGTTTGGACCATTTTGCGGTATTTTAATGGGGGTATTCCTATTTTTTTATAGAAATTCTTTGAAAAATGAAATTGGTCAAAATAATTTAATTTGAAAGCGATTTCTTTAATTTTTAAATCAGAATCTCTGAGGTATTTACAGGCTCTTTGGATTTTTAGATTAGAAAAATATTCCATAGGTGTTACTCCGGTTTCCGTTCTGAAAAGGGCATTGATTCGAGTTATGGAATAACCACTGAAATCGGCAATATCACTAAGGGTAATTTTTTCTTCTAAATGATCTTTCATGAATTGTATACATTTTTGGATATTGTCGATTTTCCCGATGGTTTTTATTTCCCGAAATGATTTTATATATTTTAGAGAGGCTAAAAAATGCATTAGACAGAAAGATGCGTATTGAAGATTTTCGAGGTCATATATATCGTGTTCGATGTTACGATATATCTCGGCGAATAATATGAGTCGATCTTGGATACGGCTGTTGTCGGCATCTTTTATTTCAATGCTGCGCCCCATGATTGAATTGAAAAAAGGCGCATTTGTTCCTTTAAAATGAAGCCAATATATGCTCCATGATTTCTTATCGCCCGATCCATATGCATGTTTCTCATAGGGTGGTAGTATAATGAATTGGTCTTTGGCTAATGTCATGCGTTCTCCATTGTATTCTACCCAACCAATTCCGTTTTCACAATATATAAATATGTATTGTTCTGCTCCGATAGGTCGTTCTCTATAATGACATTTGGCATTTGGGTAATATCCTATATGAGTGACATACAATTGTTCTGTAACGGGGTTGTTTATTATAGAATCCAATAAATCAGCAGGAATGATAATCTCCCTTTCTCCCGGAAATCCAGATGGAATAAAAGTTTTGATACTCATATTATTAGATATTATATGGCAAATATAAGAATATAATATACATATTTTCAAATATTACATACATTTTTTCCCCTTGCTTTCAAGTTTATATTTGCCATATATTTGTAATATTAAAAAGAATATTCAAAAAGATATGTTTATATCATGGAAAATATCACAAAATATCTTATCAAAAGTACTGTAAAGAAAAGCGAAGTAAAGGCTTGGGAAGAAACCGTTATGTTGCCGACTTATGAGATCGGTAAAGAGGAGAAAAATCCGGTTTTTATAGAAAAGAGAGTTTATCAAGGCAGTTCGGGAGTGGTATATCCCTATCCGGTAGTGGAAAAAATATGTGATGAAAAGAAGGAGAAAGCTTATCGTGCTGTTTTCTTGGAAAACGAATATCTGAAAATAATGATTCTTCCCGAGCTTGGTGGTCGGGTTCAAATGGCGTACGATAAAATTAAACAACGTCATTTCGTATATTATAATCAAGTAATCAAGCCGGCACTCGTGGGGTTGACTGGTCCGTGGATTTCGGGTGGTATCGAATTTAACTGGCCTCAACATCACCGTCCTTCGACATATTTGCCAACGGAATGTACGATAGAGGAATTTCCTGATGGAAGTGTTACGGTGTGGTGTTCTGAGGTGGAACGAATGTTTCGCACAAAAGGAATGGCTGGGTTTACCCTATATCCGGGAAAAGCATATCTTGAAATAAAAGCGAAAGTATATAATCGCACCTCGTTACCGCAAACGTTCTTGTGGTGGGCGAATCCTGCGGTTGTAGTCCATAAGGATTATTATTCGGTGTTTCCGCCCGATGTGAATGCCGTGTTTGACCATGGTAAACGTGCGGTATCGAGTTTCCCTATTGCTACCGGAGTTTACTATAAACAGGATTATTCTTCGGGTGTGGATATTTCGAAGTATAAAAATATTCCGGTTCCTACCTCTTATATGGCAATCAATTCCAAGTATGATTTTGTGGGAGGATACGAGGAAAACGTAGAGGCCGGACTGTTGCATGTGGCCGATCATCATGTCAATGCGGGTAAGAAGCAATGGACATGGGGGTGTGGGGATTTCGGACAGGCATGGGATAGAAACTTGACCGATGAAGATGGCCCTTATATAGAACTTATGACGGGTATGTATTGTGATAATCAGCCCGATTTTACATGGTTGCAACCGTATGAGGAGAAAGAGTGGAAGCAATATTTCATGCCTTACAGTGCTGTCGGTATGGTGAAAAATGCGACAAAAGAGGCGATTGTTACACTAAAAAAGAATGAGGATAAAGGAGAAGTAATCCTCTACACGACAAGTATATATAAAAGTGTGAGAATTCTGGTGACATGCGGTGGAAAAGTCTATTTGGACAGCATTCACGACATGTCTCCTGCCGAACCGGTAAAAGAATCGTTCGCTTTAAATGGTGTCGAATTTGATTCTTTAAAGTTATGCGTATACGATAATAATGGTAAGGTGTTGGTAGAATACGAGGCCGAAAAAAAGGAAATCAAACCTATCCCCGATCCTGCGAAAGCAGCCAAAGATCCCAAAGATATCGCAAGCATAGAACAATTGTATCTGACCGGGTTACATTTGGAACAGTATCGTCATGCTACGTATAATCCTACCGATTACTATATGGAGGCTTTGTCTCGTGAACCGGGTGATGTGCGTTGTAATAATGCCATGGGGTTGTTCTTGATGCGTAGAGGCCAGTTTGCAAAAGCTCAATCTTATTTTGAGGCTGCCATCGCCACATTGATAGAACGCAATCCCAACCCGATTGACGGAGAACCTCATTACAATTTGGGTTGGAGTCTTAAAATGCAAGGTAAGTTTGACGAAGCTTATGATGCTTTTTTTAAAGCGACTTGGGGTGCTGCCCAACAAGATTCCGCATATTACGCTCTTGCCCAAATTGATTGTATTAGAAATGATTTCGAGAAAGCTCTCGAACATATCGATCGTTCATTGGTGCGTAACTGGCACAATCATAAAGCACGTCAGTTGAAAGCAAGTATTCTTCGCAAATTGGGTAAAAAAGAAGCTGCGGCTACGCTCATAGCAGAGTCTCTCTCGATAGATAAGTTTAATATGGGATGCCGATTCGAGCTTTATTTGCTTGGTGGGGAATCTGCGCAACAAGCTCTCGACGAGATGATGGCTTTGATGAACGAGACGACATCGGTACATTCTTATATCGAGTATGCGTTGGATTTTGCCAATGCCGGACTTTATGCGGAAGCTGAGCGACTTCTCCTTTTGTGGGTAAACAAAAACGATGGAATAGTATATCCGATGGTTTATTATGCACTTGGTTACTTTGCATCGAAATCGGACGATGTGCTTAAAGCTATCGATTATTACAAGAAAGCGTCTCAGATGGCTCCCGACTATTGTTTCCCTAATAAATTGGAAGAAGTTCTTATGCTGCAAGATGCAAATAGATTGCAACCGAATGATTCCAAAGCATGGTATTATCTTGGAAACTTTTGGTATGGAGCTCGTCAGCACGATGAAGCTATCGCTTGTTGGGAACGTTCGGTAGAACTTGACGATCAATTCCCTACTGTTTTGCGTAATCTTGCATTGGGATATTACAACAAACGCAACAGGAAAGAAGATGCGTTGGCTTGTCTTGAAAAAGCGTTTGCTCTCGATACGAACGACGATCGCATTTTGATGGAATTGGATCAACTCTATAAGAAGTTGCGTCGTCCGCATAAAGAACGTTTGGCATTCCTTGAAAAGCATCTCGATTTGGTGGAGAGACGCGACGACCTTAGTGTAGAGCGTGTTACCTTATATAATCAATTGGGCGAGTATGAAAAAGCCAAATCTTTGATTGCTTCGAGAAAATTCCATCCGTGGGAAGGCGGAGAGGGTAAGATTTCTGGACAGTATATAATCTGCCGCATTGAATTGGCGAAAAAGGCAATTGCCGAAAAACGTTATCAAGATGCTATCGATTTACTTAGAGAGACAGAATACTATCCTTTCAATCTTGGAGAAGGAAAACTCGCGGGGGCCGAAGAAAACGATATACATTATTTTATGGGTTGTGCCTATGAAGGATTGGGTGATAAGGAAAATGCCGAACTTTATTTTAGAAAGGCTACGGTCGGTTCAGCCGAACCTGCGATTGCATTCTTCTATAACGACCAACAACCTGACAAGATATATTATCAAGGACTTGCTTGGCGTAAGTTGGGAGACGAAAAGAAAGCTCGAAGCCGTTTCAATAAGCTTATCAATCATGGGGAACAGCATCTCTTCGACCATGTGAAAATCGATTACTTTGCTGTTTCTCTACCCGATTTGTTGATTTGGGAGGACGATCTCAATCTGCGCAACCAGATACATTGTAATTTGGTGATGGGGCTTGGATATTTGGGCTTGAACGATAGAAAGACAGCAGAAAGATTTCTCGGAAAAGTGAGAGAGCTCGATATCAACCATCAAGGATTGAATGTGCTGTGAAAGAAACTGACTCTTAAAATTTATACACATGAATGCACAATATAAGAAAGGTTTTGTCTATTTTATATGCCTTGTATCCGCAATGGGCGGATTGTTATTCGGTTACGACTGGGTAGTAATAGGCGGGGCGAAGCCGTTTTATGAACCGTATTTTGGAATTACCGATGATAACACGATGCGGGCCGTGGCGATGAGTGTGGCTCTGCTGGGGTGTCTTGTAGGAGCTATGATAGCAGGGGTACTGGCCGATAAATATGGACGGAAACGTCTGTTGATAGTTGCGGCTTTGGTATTCTTTTTTTCTTCGCTAAGTACCGGCATGGCGGATTATTTTGTGATTTTTGTCATATCGCGTTTTATCGGAGGAATAGCTATTGGGCTCGCAGCCGATGTCTCTCCTATGTATATAGCCGAGATTGCACCGAGAAGTGTGAGGGGCAAGCTGGTTTCACTCAATCAGTTAACTACTGTGCTGGGGATATTGTCAGCTCAAATCGTCAATATGCTTATCGCAGAATCAGTCGCTCCTGATGCTACCGTAGCGGATATTGCAGCCTCTTGGAATGGAACAATGGGGTGGCGATGGATGTTTTATGCGGTCTGTTTTCCTTCGTTCCTCTTTTTTGTTTTAGTCTTTTTTATTCCTGAAAGCCCTCGTTGGCTGATTCAAAAAGGAAATGAGCGTCAGGCCATGATTGCATTGGAACGGATAGGCAATCGAGAATATGCATTGGCTGAGTGTGCCGGTTATCGCGAATCGGATGCAGAAGCGAAGAAACATGGTAAGGGAGCGGTCAAACAGCTATTTTCGAAAAAAATGCGTCTTGTGCTATCCATAGGGTTGGTTATTGCCGTATTTCAGCAATGGTGCGGAATCAATGTCATATTTAACTATGCACAAGAGATATTTCAAGCGGCAGGTTATGGTGTATCCGATATTTTGATGAATATCGTTGTTACAGGCATCGCCAATCTTATATTTACATTCGTGGCTATTTTTACGGTAGAGAAGCTCGGTCGTAAAAAATTGGTACTGATAGGCTCTGGCGGTTTATTATTTATTTATAGCATTCTGGCATGGTGTTATTTCGTTCATGCAAGCGGTATATTCATGATTATACTGGTTGTGTGTGCGATAGGATTGTATGCCATGTCATTAGGTCCTATTGCATGGGTGTTGCTTTCAGAGATATTTCCCAATGCCGTGCGTGGGGTTGCTATGGCGGTTTGTACAGGCGCGTTGTGGGTAGCTAGTTTCTTATTGACCTACACCTTCCCATTCCTCAATTCGGGATTAGGAACAGGGGGAACATTCCTGCTTTACACCTTTATTTGCCTATTGGGATTCCTCTTTACACTCAAATATATTCCCGAAACAAAGGGTAAATCACTTGAAGATCTTGAAAAAGAATTAGTTAAATAAAGCGATAAAATCAACTAGACATGAAAACACTTAGAAGACAAATGCTGTGTTATTTGCTGCTTTGTTTTGCAGTAACAACTTATGCCGAGGAGACGATATCCATAAATACGGATAATACCTCGTTAATTTATAAAGTAGATAAGGATAAAAAACTGAGACAAGTCTATTTTGGATCTTTTTTAGATGCGAAAGAGGCAGAGGCAACACAGGTTACGAAAGCCGAGGCTTATCCTACCTTCGGAACCTCTTATGTCAATGAAGCGGCTTTACGTGCAGTGCATGGTGACGGAAATACTTCTACTGAACTCTATTTCGAGGGTGTGGAACAAAATAAATTGAGCGATGATATAACCCAAACGATTATTACGCTTAAAGATGGTTATTTCCCGTTCACGGTGAAACTTTGTTTCAAATCGTATGCTCAAAATGATGTGATAGAGCAATGGAGCGAAATCAGTCATACCGAGAAAAAGCCGGTGACACTTTATAACTATGCTTCATCACACTTGTTTTTCAACGAACCGTCTTATCATCTCACTCAATTCTGTGGTGAGTGGGCAATGGAGATGAACATGGTCGAGACTCAATTATCGAGAGGGGTGAAAAATCTTGAATCGAAATTGGGTGTGCGTTCCAATCAGCATTCGCATCCCTGTTTTTATCTTTCACTCGATGGTAAAGCTCAGGAAAAGGCAGGTCGGGTCGTAGGAGGAACATTGGCATGGCCGGGTAGCTATCGTCTTTCATTCGAAGTCGATCATCGTGAGAATTTACATATTATATCGGGAATTAATCCTTATGCTTCACAATATATACTTAATCCTAAGGAGGTGTTCAGAACTCCGGCTTTGCTGTATTCCTATTCGTCTAAGGGTACAGGAGACATTTCGAGACGTTTCCATCGATGGGCGAAAAAATATGGTATATATCGGGGCGATAAGACCAGAACTACTTTGTTGAATAATTGGGAAGCAACTTACTTCAATTTTAATGAAGAGGTTTTGAGTGGTATTATTAAGGATGCGGCAGACATGGGATTCGAACTTTTCTTGCTCGATGACGGGTGGTTTGCTAATAAATATCCTCGTGATAATGACAAAGCCGGTTTAGGTGACTGGGATTGTAACAAAAAGAAACTTCCCCATGGGTTGGGCTATTTGGTGAACGAGTCGAAGAAAAAAGGTATTAAATTCGGTATATGGCTCGAACCCGAAATGGTTAATCCCAAAAGTGAATTGTATGAAAAGCATCCCGATTGGGTAATCGGGCAACCGAATCGACCGCTCGATTTAAGTCGTAATCAGTTGATTCTCGATCTTTCTAATCCCAAAGTGCAAGATTTTGTTTTCGGGGTGATAGATAAAACGCTGAGCGAAAATCCCGGTATTGCCTATATCAAATGGGATTGTAATCGCTTTGTTACGAATTCGGGTTCTTATTTCTTATCCCCCGAGAAACAGTCTCATCTTTGGATCGGTTATGTGCGGGGATTATTCTCGGTTCTCGATAGGGTACGTGCCAAATATAAAGATGTTTCTATGATGTGCTGCTCTGGGGGAGGCGGTCGTATAGATTATGGGACTCTTCCCTATTTCGATGAGTTTTGGATTAGTGATAATACCGATGCCCTCGACCGTATTTTTATACAATGGGGGACTACTCAGTTCTTCCCTTCTATGGCACTAGCCAGTCACGTATCGGTTGTTCCCAATCACATCACAGGTCGTATCGTTCCCTTGAAGTTCCGTTTCGATGTGGCGATGTCTGCCAAATTGGGTATGGATTTGCAACCCAAAGATATGACCCCCGAGGATAAAGAGTTCTCGAAAAATGCGATTAAAGACTATTACAGTATCCGCTCAATTGTACAGTTCGGTGATTTGTATCGCCTACTTTCTCCATATGAGAATAAACGTACGGCTATGATGTATGTTACCGAAGACCAAAATGATGCTGTATTGTTCACATATCTTTTGAAGAAAAGTATCAACGGGAATACACAACCTTTGATTCTCGAAGGTCTTGACCCTGATAAAAATTATCGGGTAACGGAATTGAATAAAGAGACCAAAGGATATTCGTGGTTTACGCCGTTGGACGGAAAGGTATTTTCGGGCGACTATCTGATGAAATATGGCCTTCGCTTCACGATGTATAATGAATACGATAGTAAGGTGATACGCATTACGGCTGAATAAAACTAAATATATAGCATGAATAACACTAATTATTTTACATTATGAACAGGTTGAAATTATGTTTTATCACTTTGCTTTGTGTCCTACCGTTGTTCGGTTCGATGGCACAAAGTGTAAAAATTGAGGGTTCGGTTCGAAATTCTCAAACAGATGAACTATTGCCGGGTGTTAATGTAATGGTAAAAGGAGCGTCTATCGGTGCAATGACAAATATCGACGGTGCGTTCTCTATTACCGTTCAAAAGGGTTCTGTGCTTGAATTTTCTTTTATCGGATATGAGAAACAGGAGTATGGGGTAAAAGGAAATGCCAAAATTCAAGTAGAATTGAACCCTGTGGGAATCGCGATGGACGAGGTAATCGTTGTAGGTGCTTCCATGAAGAAAAGCGATTTGACAGGATCGGTCGCTAGGGTGACCGATAAAACCTTACAACAGATCCCTACCGCCGATTTGAATACTGCATTGCAAGGGAAAGTTGCTGGTGTATTTATCCAGAATAGTGCAAAACCCGGAGAGGCTGCCAGCATTAAGATTCGGGGAAATAACTCGATACAGTATGGAACCTCTCCTATTTATGTCATAGACGGTTTGTTGGTCGATCAAGGGTTCGAGATGCTGAATCCCAATGATATAGCTACTATCGACGTATTGAAGGATGCTTCGGCGACTGCTATTTATGGAGCTCGCGGCGCAAATGGGGTTGTTGTAATTACCACTAAAAAAGGGCAAAAAGGTAAGGCTCGTGTTACTTATGACGGTTGGTATGGCTCGCAAAGTTTCAGCAAAGAGATGCCATTGATCAATGGCTCTCAATTGCATGACCTCCGCGTAGAGGCATATATCAATGAGTTTAATAATACGACTAATTTACCGCCTGCCCGACGAGAAAAATACATAAAGGATAATTTCTTATCGACAACGGTTCCACCTAATACGATTTTTACAGAAGATGAAATGGAGGCTTACTTGTCGGGAAAAACGTATAATTGGCTTGATGCGGTTACTCAAAATGCATATCAGCAAAATCATGCGGTAAGTTTTTCTGGAGCTGGTGATAAGGGTTCTTACTTCATGAGTTTTAACTATAATCAGCAAGAGGGCTTAATGAAAAATGTAAGCTATGAGCGTTACACAGGTAAAATCAATCTCGATCAGATGGTAAAGCCTTGGTTGAAGGTAGGAACTAATACAACCTTCGTTTATCAGGTGGGACATCCTGTTGCAGATGACAATACTTTTCCTGTGGCGCTTAGAGCAGATCCTCTGTTACCGATATCAGGTGAATATTGGTATATGAAATATGGCACAGAAGAGAGCCAGAGCAATAATAATCCTATCAGGGACTTGAATGTGGTCAGAGATGCGAATCAAGCTCGTCTTATGAGTTCTAACTTTATCAATATCAATCCAATAAAAGGACTTGATATACGTTCGACCTTTTCTATTGATTATATGAGTAAAGAAGACTATACCTACTATTCTACCGAAACGACACAGTCCTATAAAGCGTCAGCCGATGGGCAGGCTAAACATCGTAAGGATAAAATGTTGAATTGGCAGTGGGATAACACGGTTTCATACAAAACATTAATTAAAGAGAAGCATAGGATATCGGCTGTTTTGGGTGCTAATATGTCTTATTACAGTCAAAATTGGAATAGTCTTGATGTGAAGGGTTTTGGTAATGACTTTTTCTCATATAAGGCAATAGCCGGAGCTTCGAAGAAAGAGGATTTCGGCGTTAATTCAGATTTTTGGACTTACTCTATGGCTTCTGTATTCTTGCGTGCGGGATATGTATACGATAGTCGCTATTATGTCACGTTTACAGGTCGTTATGATGGTTCATCTAAATTCGGAACCAATAATAAATGGGGATTCTTCCCTTCGGTATCTGCTTCGTGGAATATTACAGGAGAGGAGTTCATGCAGTCGCAGAATGTCATTAATAACCTAAGACTTCGGGTAGGCTATGGTTTGGCTGGTAATCAAAATATTCCCAACTATGGTTACCAAACGCTTTATGATGTAAGAGCTACTCTTGGTACGAGTGCGTTGATTAACTGGGGACGGTATGGTAACCCCGATTTACGCTGGGAAAAGCAGAAACAAATTAATGTGGGATTGGACTATGGCATGTTTAACGATCGCTTGAGCTTTACGCTCGATTTATTTCATATTGATAACGAGGATTTGTTGATGACCATTAGTAAGTCGCCGTCTTCGGGATACCTTGATCAATTAGCCAATGTAGGCACGCTTCGGAATAGAGGTATTGAATTTTCGATAAATGCCACTCCTATTCGTACAAAGGACTGGAATTGGAATATCGGATTTAATATTTCTGCCGATCGCAATAAGATTATCAAATTGGACGGGCAGGCTCAGGAAATCTATAAATTAGGTGGTATGTCGAATAACGAGATACAGACCGAGGGTAACTTGTTTGTGGGTGAGTCGTTGAATACGATTTATATGTATCTGTTCGACCGGATTATACAGGAGTCGGATATGGATTATGTGAACTCTCTCGAATTGGGTTCTCGAACGGCACAACCCGGAGATATTTTGCCGTTGGATAGAGATCATAACGGCATTATTAATGATAAGGACCGTACGGTCGTGGGGGTTAAAGACCCTAAATTCTATGGTGGTATCCATACGACTGTAAGTTGGAAAGGTTTGGAATTGACGCTTGTCGGGAATTATTCGTATGGAGCCAAGAAAACGAGTTTCTTGTATAATTCATTGGTTACCAGTGATGGAAGAAGTGCAGCTCATAAAGATATATTGAATCGTTGGACACCGGAGAATACGAATACATTGATACCGAGAGCTTATCATGCGTTTAGCGGATTTGGGTACGGCAGTACGAGCCTATGTTTGCAAGATGCCTCGTTCTTCCGGTTAAGTTCGGCTACGTTGGCTTATACGTTCCCTCGTAAATTGATCAATAAGATTTACCTTGACAATCTTCGCATCTATTTTACGGGAAGTAATCTCTTTACTGCGACGAAATACAAAGGATTCGATCCTGAAACCGGGGATTGGTATCCCAATACGCGTATGTATGTTGTCGGTCTAAATATATCATTCTAAGAAATTAAAAGTTAGGAATATGAAAACTAATAGATATATCGTTATAGCGTTGCTTCTGTCGATTTTTGTATCGTCTTGCGAAGACGGTTTTTTGAAGCAAGATCCGCAAACCAGTTTGTCGAGCGAACAGGTTTTTGAAAAACCAGAGAATGTGCAAGCTTTTGTTTATGGGCTGTACTATCAATGGCGTGCGACTCGTGTGAATCGGAAAGGTTTTTACACGATTTTAGGAACCGATGAGGCTCAGCAGGGTGAGTATCAGGTAAGGACAAATGCTATGCAGGCGGCGTTCGATAAATATGACGGATATTATGATTCTGAAAATACTTCTATTGCAGAGGCTTGGAATATTCGTTGGCCGGTGGCTGTGCAAGCAAGTGAGGGGTTATGGCATATCGATCGATTGTTGAAATCTGCTTCTGCCGATGAAGCCGAGCAGTATAAGGTGTTCTTGGGACAGATATCTTTTTATCGGGCATGTATTCTTTTTGAGTTGACTCAATATTGGGGCAAATTACCATTGCCCAATATCGTAGACGGCCAGAATCAGTTGGGGCCGCGCAAAGAATTGCAAGAAGTCTACAAGATGATTACAGATGATTTGAAGGTATCTCTTACTTACTTGTCGGAAAAAAGAGCGGCCGATGGACGTATCCCTACGATTTGGGCCGCAAAAATGTTGTTGGCGAAGGTATATATGTCGGCTCCTGTGGAGTCAGGATATAGAGATTTCGGTGAAGCGCAGATTTTGCTGGAAGATTTGAAAAGCAGAGGCGGATTTGTTCTTGAAAACAATTATGCCGATTTGTTCGATGCCAACAAAGTAATGGGAAATTTACCGTCTCAGGCCAGTACAGAAGAAATATTCACGTTTTATTTCAATAATGTATGGCCCGATTCTAACGAGGCTCAATGGTATGCAGGCACTCGTGCTTGTTCCGGAGATCCCAATTGCATGTATGGAGGATATGATTTTGTTTTACCGACTGATTATTGCGTGAATATATACGAGCCGGGAGACTTGAGAAAAGATGCCAGCATACGCTCCGATTTTATTTATAAGGGCAAACAGCCTGTTCCATCTGCTGGTTTTGGAGAAGACCAATTGAAGCCCCATTTCAAAAAGTTTGAAGATGTGCGTATCGATGGAACTAAGTCTTTTTATTATACGGGTGGAAATATGTACTACTTCCGTTATGCCGATGCGTTGTTGATGTTGGCCGAATGTATGAACGAGACAGGAAATACGTCAGGTGCTGTTACATTGGTGAATACGACTGTTCGCTCTCGTGCTTTCGGTGGAACGGTTCCGGCTCAATATGTTTGGGACACGGGTATGTCTGCCGAAGAATTCCGCACGAAAATACTCGATGAGCGTATGCGTGAACTCGCTTGCGAGGGTTGGCGGCGTATGGACCTTGTGAGGACCGGACATTTTGAAGAGTATGTAAAAGTGAGAAACCGTTGGCAGGCTTTGGCTCCGACTATTGGAACTCAACATCGCTTATTCCCTGTGCCTATGGTGGAAATAAAGCAAAACCCGCATTTGCAAGGTGATCAAAATCCTGGATTGAATTAAATTGATTATATATTCTCTATCGGCAGGATTAAGAGGTCTGTTCTGCCGATAGAGAAATAAAAATAGACCTCGCCATAAAAACACTTATCGAATATGAAAAAATTATTATTCTCTTTGGCTCTTGTAGGAGCTGTAATTCCGAGTTTTGCCGTAAATTCGGTAAATTGGGAAATTTTACGAAATCCGGTAGATGGGGAAAGTGGATTCCCAATGACTGCCTCTGGTCGTCAGTTGTTTGTCGATTTTAACAACGATGGCATTATGGACTATTTTATTATTGCCGGACAAGCTGACCCCAGTATGGGCTTGTTCAAAGGCAATGCCAATGGAACGTATACCGATGTTACTGCGGAGTCGGAAGACTTGTATGCCAAAAGCCAAGCTTCTGCGGTGTTCATTGATATCGATAATGATGGTAATCTCGATTTGATTACTGTCGGGAAATCCGGTAGCGATGCGTTTACCGACATATTTATGAACAGTGGTGCTCCTGATTATAAATTCGTGGCCGACTGGGATATGATAGAGGCTTTTCCCGGTCTTAGTTCCGAATCGAATGACAATGGCTCTAAGCTACTTGTCGCTTTCGATTACAATAATGACGGTTGGACCGACTTGCTTATCAACGGAAGCGCCGGTGGTGTGTGGGAAGAAATTACGGGAGGAACAGGACAAGGTCGTGTATGTGCTATTATGAAAAATAATCATGGAACGTTTGAACTATTAAAGAATCCGGTAGATGGAACAGAAAATTTCATCGGTGTTAACGGTGGTTCTATTGATGTGGCCGATTTCAACAATGACGGTTGGATGGATATTTTGGTTACAGGATATCATGATGAGTATAAATCGATAACGAAATTATATAAAAATAATGGTAATGATACGTTTACCGAAGTTACGGGGATCGACTTTGTGGGACATCAACAAGGAGAAACTGCTTTCATCGATGTAAATAATGATGGATATGCCGATATCATTGAGATCGGTCGTGATGTGAATAATGGTTGGGCCGCTTTTGGAAAGTTGTATATCAATAATCAAGATGGTACATTTACTCGTCATGAGGAAGCCGAGACCAATTTCTTCGGTGGGGGCTGTGCTTTGGCGATTGGCGATGTGAATAACGATGGGTTGAATGATTATTTCATGACGGGTTGGAATACCAATGCCACCTTTATGTATAATAATGGAGATAATTCATTTACAAAGCAGGAGCTTATTCCCGACGATGCTCGTTGCCGCGGAGGATCGGCTACTTTTGTAAATATTGATAATGACGGTTTCCTCGATATGGGTATCTTCGGTTATCGTGATGGTGGTGGGGCAGATGGTGATGGATTGGGTTCTTGGCCCGATTATATCTTATTTAATAGAGGCAACGATGGTGTTATTGCCAATGCCGCACCTGCTGCGCCTAAGAACTTTACGGCCATTTACAATGAAGACAAAGGTTGCTATGAGTTGAGATGGGAAAAAGCTACTGACGATACGACTCCGGCTGAGGCTATTCGATATAATATCTATGTCAAGACTCCCGATGGTAAAATAAATTTCATACTTCCTGCCGATAAAACCACAGGTGCGTTGAAAGTATATGGAACGCAATATCCGTTGGTTCCGACCAATCGGTATGACTTGTATATGCCTAAAACCGAAGGTGTGGAATTTGCGGTATCTGCTGTGGATAACGGCTGGTTGGCAAGTCCTTTCGTAATAAGTTCTACTTCGAGCATTGAAAATGTTTTAAGCGGAAATGATTACAAAGTGTATGCTGCCGGACAAACCGTGTATTTGCAAAACTCCTCGAACGAAGTTGCCATATTTGAAATTTTGGGTATAGATGGAAGGGCATTGGCACAATATCGTGTGGCTGCTAGTCAGAACATGAATTTCGATGTAAACGAAGGAGTTTATTTGGTAAAAGTTACCATTGGAAACAAACAAGCTGTATCTAAGATAATAGTAGGCATGTAATAGGATTTACATGGTTTGTTGCATGAAATTTGTATAATAAAATCTTAATCAGGTCGTCGGGGAAATTTTTATTTTCCCGACGATTAAAAAAACACCAATAATATGAATCGACTCACCTCCCTTTTATTTTGTGTTATCCCCCTTTCTGTATCGGCTATCACAGTACAGGAAGGAATGCTGAAATTAAATATTTCGGATACAGATGGGCAAACGGATATTTACAGAAACGAAGTATTGTTGATTTCCAAAAACCATGCTGTATTTAAGATAGACGAATCTGAATATTCTGCTCCCTCGTTGACATTTACCGGAGCAACTGTTAGTGATTATTCCGATTTATTTGGTTTGGGTAAGCGTGTAGACCTTGTGTATACGAATGAAAATCCTAAACTGAAAGCTACACATACTTATTACCTCTATTCGGGTCAAAACTATTTGTTGACTGAATTGAAAGTAGAGGCTCCCGATGTGATAGCATCGAATTATATGTCGCCTTTGACGACGACTGAGCCAACGGCTTTTCTTCCCGCCGAGAACGGAACGAACGTTGCTTTGATCGTTCCTTATGACAATGACTGTTGGGTAGCTTACGACTCTAAGGTGTTTAGAGTAGGGGCGACTTACACGAGCTATGAAGCAGGCTGCTTGTATAGCACGAAAAATAACAATGGTTTGGTATTAGGCTCTATCGAACATGATAATTGGAAAACCGGAGTCGTGTCGAAAGTCAATACTCCCAATTCTATTACGTCGCTTATTGTTTATGGCGGTATTAGCGACAATTACAGTGGAAAGACCCCTACTACCCGAGATCAACTGCCTCATGGCAAAGTGAAAGGTACAACTGTGAAGTCACCGAAGGTGATGATCGGTTATTTTGACGATTGGAGAGATGGAATGGAGGTTTATGGCGAGTTGAATGCCGTTGTGACACCTAAACGTGCGTGGGATAAAGGAACGCCGTTCGGCTGGAACAGTTGGGGAAATGCGATGTCTGATGTTTCGTATGCGATTGCTTCGAGTGTATCGGCTTTCTTTGCCGATAAACTGGCTCCCGAATTTACCAATGACAGTACCGTATATATCGGTCTCGATTCTTATTGGACAAATATCACGGCTCAAAATCGCCGTCGTTTTATTAAGGAGTGTAAAGAACGTGGACAGAGACCGGGTATTTATTGGACTCCTTTCGTTGATTGGGGAGGCAACATGAATAAAGATGTGGAAGGAACTAACGGTAAATATAAATATGGGGATATTGTACTGAAAATCAATGGACAACCAGCGCAGTTTCCCGGTGGAAATAAAGGTTGGGCATTAGATCCTACTCACATCGGCACGAAGATGCGTATAGATTATTATATAGACCAATGGATTAAAGATGGTTATGAGTTCCTGAAAATAGACTTTATGACACACGGAACGTTCGAGGCCGACTCTTGGTATGATCCAGAGGTGACTACGGGAATACAGGCTTATAATCAGGGAATGAAATATCTTTCGGACAGAATAGGTGATAAGATGTACGTGAACCTTTCTATCGCACCTCTTTTCCCGGCGCAGTATGCCAATGGGCGTCGTTTTGCTTGTGATACATATGGAACGATGAACGATACGAAATATGCGCTTAACGCATTGACACATAGTTGGTGGACCGATCGTTTCTATTGTTATAACGACCCCGATTACATGGTCTTCGGTAAATTTACGGGTAATGGGGAATATCCGTCGGGCAGAACTTATACATTGCATTCGCCGGGAGAAAACCGAGCTCGGTTCACTTCGGTGGTAACTACGGGACTATGTTTGTTGGGGGACGATTTCTTGAACTGTACAGAGGAAGCGCGTGTTCGTGCACAGTCGATTGTCAAGAATGAAGAGATAAATCGTATCGGTAAAATAGGGAAGTCGTTTCGTCCTATCGTGAACGATTATTGGGGAACGGGTCAAGCCGATGCTTTTATGCATAGAGTTGCCGATACCCTTTATGTGGCCGCATATCACTTTACTACGTCTCCGACTCAAAAAGTTTTTAATTTGAAATATAGTGATTTGGGGCTTGCCGAAGGCGTGGTTTACACTGTACATGAACTTTGGACAGATAAAAAAGAAATGACAGATAAAACAGCAAATATATTGACGTTGAAAGTGCCTCGTTCCGATGCCAGAGTATTTAAGATTTATCCTGGAACCATATCTTCGGTAGAAGAGGCTGTGGCAGATAAAGATACTAAAATCTATCCCAATCCTTGTCATGATGAACTGTATATAAATAAATTGAATAACGAAAATAACTGCGATTATGACGTGTATTCTATTGCCGGGGAGAAACTGATTTCTTTGGACGATTTCGGTGGAGACGTGATTGATGTGAATCCTCTCGCCCCGGGCAGCTATATACTGGTATCTACCGATACCGTCACGAGGAATAGATTTGTTGCTTCGTTCATTAAAGAATAAACCGTAAAGTAGTTACCGATAAACACACAAAAAAGGTGATGAGAAGATTATCGCTTTTAGGATTATTGATTTTAACCCTTTCTCCTCTTTGCCTGAGGGCAACAGAGGCGAGGGTTATACAGAATATAGATTTCGATTGGTATTTCTACCCAGCCGATATACAAGGTTGTGAGATGGATAATAGTCGTTTTTTATCTTGGCGAAAAGTCGATGTCCCGCATGATTACAGTATCGAAGGAACTTATGATCAGAAAAATGGCCGTGAAAACGGATTTTTGCCGGGTGGCGGTGTCGTTTGGTATAAAAAAGAGCTCGAATGGAATCCTTTGTGGGAAGGTAAGAAGGTATTTATCGAGTTTGATGGAGCCTATATGAACAGTACGGTTTGGCTGAACGGTTATAAGCTAGGTTTCTATCCTAATGGTTATCTTGGATTTTCCTATGATCTCACTCCTTATTTAGTGAAAGGAACTAATGTTCTGTCGGTACGATTGGATAACAGTAGATTGCCGAGTGCGCGGTGGTATTCGGGCATAGGGATTTATCGTCATGTAAATTTGGTGACGACCGATCCGGTTCATATAGCTCGATTCGGAACGTGTATCCGAGCCGAGGAGATTTCGACCGAGTCGGCTCGGATATGTATAGAGACCGAGGTGAATAGTCCAGAGGCTTGTGAGGTTCCTATCAAGTTAATTTCTGTCATTCGGGACAGCCGAGGCCGTGAAGTCGGTAGAAGTCAACGCAATGGGCAAATCAGTTGTTATCAATTGACGTCGTTTGATACGATTTGTGTCGAAAATCCTCGATTGTGGAGTCCTGATACTCCCGAATGCTACTATATGGAGAGCTTTGTAGAGAAAGAGGGTAAGATCGTAGACAATTATACGACGCGTTTTGGTATCAGAAGACTGGAATATATACCCGAAAAGGGATTTAGACTCAATGATATACCGACAAAAATGAAAGGTGTGTGCCTGCATCAAAATATGGGTGCTGTGGGAACGGCCTTGGCAGAAGATATATGGCATAAACGCTTAATACAGTTGAAAAAAATGGGGTGTAACGCCATACGTACATCGCATTATCCCTATGCTCCCGAGTTTTATGCCATGTGCGACACACTTGGTTTTATGGTGATAGACGAACCGTGGGACGGCTGGTTCCATTGGTATGGTTGTCACAAAGTGCCTTATGATTACAGCAATGACTTTCTTGATTGGTGGGAAAAAGATCTTCCCGATTTTATAAAACGCGACCGAAATTGCCCGAGCGTGGTGATGTGGAGTTTGGGAAATGAGGTTTGGGGATATGATAGGCATATGTATTTGCAGTATAAGATGAATAAGATTTTCCATGATATGGATCCTACTCGTCCTACAACGCAGGCCTATTGTACAGACCTTTATATCGATATTGCGGGATTTAATGCCAATGGCGAGTGTAAAGGAGATATATCGGATTTCCATAAAAAGCAACCGCTTAAATTGGCTGTGGGAACCGAGATCCCTCATACTCGGCAGACTCGTGGGGTGTACCGCACGATTGGAACTCGTAAACCGTGGGATAAAGATGAGGTGTTGAACGAGCATGATGCTGCCAGAGTATTCCCTCTTACGAGTTTTACGACCGAAGAGGTATTCGATGGTATAGATACTCGTTATGCTTCGAGTTATGACAATCAGACCCGCCGTATATCGGTAAGGGAGCAATGGAAACAGACTCGTGACAATGACTTTTTTATAGGACAATTTGTCTGGACAGGATTCGATTATCTGGGAGAATCGTGGGGTTGGCCCGGAAGAACCAATAACTATGGTATCATAGACCTTGCCGGTTTTGAGAAAGATCATTATTATCTGTATCAGAGTTTGTGGAGCGATGAGCCTATGGTTCATGTATTGCCTCATTGGACACATCCGGGTAAAGAAGGAGTAGAAATACCGGTGGTTGTCTATACTAACGGTGATGCAGCGGAACTGTTCTATAATGGCAAATCTTTGGGGAGGAAAGATATGCATAGAGATTCTTTGCAGATTGTTTGGAATGTGCCGTATCGTCCGGGAACCATCAAGGCAGTAGCTTATAAAGACGGGCGGGTAATCGCCTCATGCTCTCACAAGACTGCCGGAAAAGCCTACTCCTTGAAATTGACGGCAGATAGAAAAACAATGAAATCCAATCGTAAGGATGTAGTTTTTGTGACCGTCGATGTAACCGATAAGAAAGGGAATTTTGTACCCTATGCCAATGTGGACGTGGATTTTGAGGTGAAAGGCGATTATAAACTTATTGGAGTTGAAAATGGAGATGTCTTGGATATTGCACCTCATAAAGTGCTTCATAGAAAAACCTTCAATGGTAAAGCGTTATTGATATTACAAGCGACCGACAATGCCGGCAGACTGCGGATACAGGCGAAAAGCCCGGGCTTGAAATCATCGAGTGTCGAGATAAATGTTATATAGTTTTATATTCTAATTACTATATATGAAAAAAGTATTTTTGAGTGTCGCTCTTTTGGGGGTGTTGATAAGCAGCTCTTGCACGACCAAAAGCAAAAAGCAGAAAATGAATGTTATTTATATACTTGCCGATGACCTCGGGTACGGAGATTTGGGGTGTTATGGGCAAAAGATTATAAAAACTCCTAATATCGACAGGCTTGCTGAGGAAGGAATGTTGTTCACGCAGCATTATTCGGGTTGTACGGTAAGTGCCCCCTCGCGCTCTTGTCTAATGACGGGGCAGCATACGGGACATACCTATATTCGGGGAAATCAAAGTCATGGTACTGAGGGTGAAGAACCACTGCCGGGCAACACCTATACGCTTGCTCGTATGATGAAGGATGCCGGGTATGCGACCGGTGCATTCGGTAAATGGGGGTTGGGCTATCCGTGTTCAGAGGGTGATCCAACCAATCTCGGATTCGATGAGTTCTTCGGGTATAATTGCCAACGTCAGGCTCATCACTATTATCCTTATCATTTGTGGCATAATCAAGAGAAAGTGATGCTGCCCGGAAATGAGGGGAGTAAAACCGAAACTTATGCTCAGGATTTGATACAGGAAAAAGCGTTGCAGTTTATCGTTGATAATCAATCGAAACCTTTCTTTTTGTATCTGCCTTATATTCTGCCACATGCCGAATTGGTGTCGCCCGAAGATTCCATTCTTGCCATGTATAAGGGTAAAATCGAGGAAGGCAAACCTTATGAAGGTGTCGACGACATAAAGAATCCATATTATAAGTACGGAGGGTATTGTTCTTCTGAAAACCCACATGCCGATTTCGCTTCGATGGTGACTCGTTTCGATGCTTATGTCGGCGAAATTATGCAAACATTGAAAAGATTAGGATTGGATAAGAATACTATCGTATTTTTCGCTAGCGACAATGGCCCTCATCAAGAAGGCGGGGCAGATCCCGATTTTTTCAATAGTTATGGTCCTTTTCGTGGTATTAAGAGAGATATGTATGAGGGTGGTATCCGTGTCCCTTTGATTGCTTGGGCACCGGGGAAAGTGGAGGCCGGAACTTGTAGCGACCATATCTCGGCATTTTGGGACGTTATGCCCACTTTGGCCGATATTGCTGGTGGCGAAATAAAAGGTGAGTGTGACGGTATATCTTTTGCTCCTACATTATTTGGCGGGAAAGGCCAAAAACAACATGAATATCTGTATTGGGAATTTCATGAAAGAGGCGGACGCGTTGCTGTACGAATGGGAAATTGGAAAGGAGTTAAATTAAATTTTGGTAAGAATCCCCAAGCTCCTATGCAACTTTTCAATCTTGAAAACGATGTTCATGAAGATTGCGATGTGTCTGAACAGCACCCCGATATCGTGGAGCAAATGGAAATTTTCATAAAGCAGGCTCATGTGAAATCGGACCTTTTCCCCTATCCGTTTGAAAAATAAAAATATCGTTTTTTGAATATGAGAAGAAAAATTTGTGTAGTCACATTGTTTTTGGTCTTTATCGGACAGATAGTTATGGCCGGTGGGAATACGGCCGATTTCAAATATGGGAAATGGCATTTGAAATATACTCTTTCTACGGGTAGTGCCGAATACATATATCAAGGTAAAACGGTGTTCGATAAAGTGGGTACGGGTGTTTCAGGAACGTATACTGAATATGAGATTGGACAGGAAGAAATAACGGACGGTTTCGGAACGGGAATGTGTTTTACTGTGACGAGATCGGGAGAAAATTTACCTTCTGTCATACAGCGTTTTTTCTTATATGAGGGGAAAGATTATTTCCTTACCGATGTGGCGCTGAGCGACGAAAAAGGTGTTGAAACCAATTATCTGCGTCCTATTTCTACTGAACCCGACACCCGTTGTGATATTTTGGGAAAGGGCGATAATCGTGTTCTTATCGTTCCGTTTGATAACGACAAATGGGTACGCTATCGTTCTTCCGATTTGAGAGGCGGGGTAAACAGCTTTGAAGTAAGTGCTGTTTATAATGCAGATACTCGCAGGGGAATCGTTATCGGATCGGTGGAACACGATACATGGAAGAGCGGTGTTCGCATAGAGTCCGATGAACCCGGTATCATATCTCGTCTTGAACTTTATACTGGAGCGTCGGGAGAAGGGACAAGAGATGTGCTCCCTCATGGCAAGGTAAAAGGGAAAACTGTTCGTTCGTCGAAAACCTTTTTCGGATATTTTGAAGATTGGCGTGATGGTATGGAAGAGTTCGGACGGGCTTGTGCGACAATAGCACCTCCGTTACCGTGGAATTTAGGAACACCTTTCGGTTGGAATAGTTGGGCTAAGATGGAGTTCCGGTTATCCTATGAAAAAGTACTTGAAGTATCCGATTTCTTTAAGGAGAATCTGCAAAACAATAATTTCGAGAATAATGGTATTGTATATATCGGAATGGATGCTGGTTGGGCCAAAATGAGTGATGAGCAGTTGGCTGATATTGCGAGACATTGTAAAGCAAATGGACAAAAAGCTGGTATATATTTTACACCTTTCTCGGATTGGGGGAAAGATCCCGAGGCCTATATCAACGGTAATTCAGGATATAAGTGTAAAGATGCTTATTTGTATGCTAACGGTAAAACTCAGAATATGGTTGCCGGTGGGTTGGCTATGGATCCTACACATCCGGCAATTAAAGAACGTATCCGTGAAACAGCAGAGCGATTTAAACGATTGGGATATGAATACATTAAAATTGATTTCTTAACGCATGGTTGTGCCGAAGCCGATTATTATTACGATCCAGAGGTTCAAACCGGTATGCAGGCGTATAACAAAGGAATGGCCTATTTACTTGAACAGATGGAGGGTATGTATATTACTATGGCTATTTCACCTTTGTTCCCATCGCAGTATGCTCACTCTCGTCGTATCGCATGCGATGCTTGGGCCGGAATAGGAGATACAGAATACACGTTGAACTCTTTGACTTATGGGTGGTGGCTTAATCAAGTATATACTTATAACGATCCAGATCATCTGTTGCTAGAACCAGTTTCCGATGGGGAAAATCGAGCTCGTATAACATCAGGCGTTATTACTGGGATCTTTATGAATGGAGATGATTTGAGTTATATTTCGGGGATTCAAGTGGCTAAGGATAAGGCTCGTAAATTTTTGACAAATGAGGATATAAATGCGATAGCTAAAATGGGGAAAAGTTTCCGTCCGGTAAATGGAAATATGGACGGAGCAGATTTCCTATTTATGTATGATACGGGAAAAGAGGTTTACTTAGCTGCGTTTAATTATTCGGGCTATGATCTCACTTATGATTTGCCATTGTCTCGTCTCGGGTTAAGGGAATTTTCTACTTATAAGGCCAAAGAATTATGGTCTGGAAAAGAGGTGAAATTCAAGAAAAATGTGCGGGTTTGTATACCCAAGAAAGATGTTCTGGTGTTTCGTATAATGCGTTGATCTGATTGAAATGAATAGGGAACCTCAAATACAAGTTTTTCGTATTGCCCATTCTGATGGCTCTTATATTGAAGTAAGCAATTTGGGAGCGAGATGGTTGTCGTGGGTTGTTTCTGATGGGAACGGAAAGTATTCCGATATTTTGTTGGGATACCCCACTGTGTTGGATTATTTGCAAGATGATTGCTATATGGGTGCTATTGTGGGTAGATTTGCCAATCGTATAGCAGGAGCGACTTTCTCTTTGGAGGATCATGAATATACATTGGAGAAAAACGATGGGGCGAATACAAATCATGGAGGGTATTCAGGTTTCCATTCTAAAATTTGGAAAGGAAGTTATGAGGGAAACAAAATTGTATTTCGTTTGTCTTCTGCTCATTTAGAAGGTGGATATCCGGGAAATGTCGAGGTGACGGTCTCTTATAGTTTTACTTCTGACGGAATGGTTTCTATTGATTTCGATGGAGTGTCGGATCGTCTTACTGTACTTAATTTGACCAATCATGCTTATTTCAATCTTGCTGGCAAAGGAGATATACTACAACATAGAGTCACAATACCGTCGAGCTATATTCTTGAAACAAATGCAGAGTTTATTCCTTCTGGGGGTATTCTTCCGGTAGAGGCAACGGAATTCGATTTTCGGTATGGAAAAAATATAGGTAAGGATATTGAGAAACAAACGCAACAACTCGAATGGAACAGAGGTTATAACCATTGTTATGTTTTCTCCTTGTATGATGAGCGAAAGATGAAATGGGCAGCAAGCGTGTATGAACCTAAATCGAGGCGAAAACTCGATGTCTTTACTACATATCCGGGAGTATTATTTTATTCTAGTGGGTATTTATCATCGCAGATTGTCGGGAAGCAAGGGTATAAGTATACTCCTATGTGTGGATTTTGTCTTGAAACTCAATACTTCCCAGATTTTCCGAATCATTCAGAATTCCCACAAGGGGTTGTGTTTCCTGAGAAACCTTATCACCACACTACATTATATAAGCTTTCTGTCGTATAGCTTTAAAATTGAAATCTCTTTCTGAATATTATAGGCCGAAATCTATGACATTTCGGCCTATTCTCATTATTTTTGTATGAGATGTGGAGATGGACTGTATCTCGTAAAATCTGGTAAACTTGTTTTTACCTTTGGTTTATGTTATCTTTGGAGTCAATAAATAAGATTATATTATGGCAAAGGATAATACTTTTTCGGGTATGGCGCATAATGCTCTGACAGCGGAGACTACGATTGTCGGGAAGATAGTTTCGCAAAAAGATATTCGCATAGACGGGACTTTGGAGGGACGATTGGAATGTCAGGGTAAGGTTGTCATCGGGGAGACCGGTCAGGTGATAGGGGATATTGTTGCTGTGAATGCCGAAGTGGTAGGACGTATAACGGGTAATGTAATGGTGGCCGAGATGTTGGTGTTGAAAGCGACATCTTCTTTGGAGGGCGATATACAGGCTCGACGGTTGGCGATAGAGCCCGGAGCCGTGTTGAACGGAAAGTGCACCATGTTGCAGCAGCTTGATGATGGAGGCGATGCCTGAAAGGTTGTTTTTTTTTCGATTTGGTGAGCAAAATCGAGGATAGGGTGTTAATTTCTAATTAAAGGGATAGTATGGAAAAAAGAGTAATACCCGTTTTGGAAATGAGTTGTGCCGTTTGTGCGGCAACAGTCGAGAAGACTGTTCGGGAGTTGACCGGGGTCGAAGAGGCAAGTGTGAATTTTTCGGCTAATACATTGCAGGTGGTTTATGATCCCGATAAGATTTCGTTGAAGGATATGCAGGCTGCGGTAAGTGCCGCAGGATATGACTTGGTTATTTCGGAAAATGCGGAGGCTGATGCTATTGATGCCGAACATCGTCTTTATCTCGATTTGCGAAGAAGAACCATTGGTGCTTGGAGTTTCGGATTGCCGGTGATGGTATTGTCGATGATTTTTCATTCTCCTTCACAGATTCTTACTTGGATATTGCTCGCACTGACTCTTCCGGTGTTATATTGGGGGCGTTCGTTCTATGTATCGGGTTGGAAGGCTGTAAAACGAGGACGAGCCAATATGGACACTTTGGTAATGTTGAGTACTGCCGTGTCTTTTCTGTTCAGCTTGTTCAGTACGATTTATCCGTATTTTTGGCTTTCTTTGGGACTTGTTCCGCATGTCTATTACGAAGCGGTTGCTATGATTATAGCTTTTGTTTTGTCGGGGAAATTATTGGAAGCGAGGGCTAAGCAGAGCACATCGGCTTCTATCCGTTCTTTAATGGGATTGCAGCCCAAGACGGCAAGGCTGGTCGGAAAGGACGGGGAAGAAAAAGATGTACCTATTGCTATGCTTCGCCCCGGGGATACAGTGAGTGTTCGCCCCGGTGAGAAAATACCGGTGGACGGGACTGTTTTGGAAGGTGGTTCTTATGTAGATGAAAGTATGATCAGCGGGGAGTCTGAGGCCGTGAAGAAACAAGCCGGGGATAGGGTTTTGGCCGGAACGTTGAACCAGCGTGGCGCTTTTTGGTTGAACGTGCAGGCTTCGGGAGCCGATACCGTACTTGCCCGTATGGTTCGTATGGTTCAGGAGGCGCAGGGGAGTAAGGCTCCTGTTCAGGGGGTGGTCGATAAGGTTTCGTCTGTTTTTGTACCGGTAGTTATTTTGTTATCTATACTTACTTTTGTGATTTGGATTTCGGTTGCCGGGTGGAACATGTTTCCCTATGCGTTATTAACCGCAGTCTCGGTATTGGTTATCGCTTGTCCGTGTGCATTAGGATTGGCTACGCCTACCGCTTTAACCGTAGGTATCGGTAAAGCGGCGCAACAGCATATCCTCATCAAAGATGCCTTTGCTTTGGAGAACATGTGCCGTGTGAATGCAATTGTTCTGGATAAGACCGGAACCTTGACCGAAGGAACGCCGAAGGTGGTCGGCGAGAAATTATACTCTGGTTTCGAAGAGTATGTGTCGGTATTGTTGGCAGCCGAAATGCGTTCAGAGCACCCTTTGGCAGTGTCGCTTTCGGAGTATTTGCGACAGAAGGGGGTCAAGCCTGTCGAAATATCGGCTTTTGAAAGTATTACGGGAAAAGGTGTAATGTGTGAATACCGAGGTGAGAAATTCTGGATTGGAAGCAAGGCATTGGCGGAAGAGAATGTGGGTGTTTTATTACCCGATTTGTTTTCTATCTATTTTGGTAAAGGAGATTCGTTGGTAGCTGCTTTTGAAGTAAAAGATGCTTTGAAGGAAAATTCGAAAGAGGCAGTACGTCAATTGGAGTCGTACGGAGTAGAGGTTTGTATGCTTACCGGTGATAAAGAGTCTGCGGCTTCCGAAATCGCTCGTCAAGCAGGAATTACCCATTATGAATGGGGTGTTTTGCCCGATGATAAGGAACGTTTTGTCTTGGATTTGCAACGTCGGGGCAAATGTGTGGCTATGGTCGGCGATGGCATTAACGATTCACAGGCATTGGCACGGGCCGATGTGAGTGTGGCTATGGGAAAGGGAACCGATGTGGCTATGGATATAGCTATGGTGACTTTGATGAACTCGGACTTGGCTTTGTTGCCGAGAGCGATAAAGCTATCGCGAAAGACCGTAAGAATTATCCGGGAGAATCTTTTTTGGGCTTTCGGTTATAATGTAGTGTGCATCCCTATTGCAGCCGGAGTCCTTTATCCCGTAGGGATATTATTGTCTCCCATGTGGGCGAGTGCTGCTATGGCATTCAGCTCGGTATCGGTGATACTCAACAGTTTGAGGTTACGATAAAGAATAATTAAAAAATATAGTGAAATGATACAAGTAAAAACTTCGGCCAAGTGTGCCGGTTGTGTTGCCAAGATAGCGGAACAGCTACATACGTTTTTGACTCCTGAGCAGTGGAGTATCGATTTGTCGTCTCCCGATAAATTATTGACGGTGAAAGCCGATGTGCCTGCGGAGAAAGTTGTAGAGGCTGTGCGTGCCGCCGGGTTTAAGGCCGAATTATTGTAAAGGGACCGTACAGACGAGTACGAAATCATCGTATATGCGATACCAAACGGTGTAGGCTTTTGTGGCTTCGGTACGAGTCTCCCACGCCGATAGGTAGCCTTCTTCTGTAAGGAGGGCGGGGACGATATGCAAGTGTTCCCGAAAGTCTATCCCGGTCTCGGGTATAGCTTTGAAAAGGGCTTCTTTTGCCGACCAGCAGATGTGTAACCATTTTCCCCGATTCTCTGATGATATATTCAATTCAGGGGCGTTAAATACGCGTGGGGCTACTTTTTCTATTTTTTCGCCGATTCGTTCGATGTCTATTCCTATCGGTAAGAAAGGGTGGTAAGCCACAGCTACCCATTCTTTTGTGTGTGAAATCGATATGTGACCGGACTTCCTGAGTAAGTGGGGTTTACCCTCGGCGGTGTAGGTTATATCGTCGTTTAGAGTTTCTTTTATTCTGTTTAGCGATAATCGGGAGGCAGCTCGTTCGCAGAATCGCTTGGGGGAAAGATTTTGTGAGTCTATGAGGCTTCGCTCTTTTTCTGAAAGCAGGGTGGCTATGGTCTGTTCATTTTCTGTGAGCTGCCACAAAACGATTGTTGCTCCGAATTTTGTCAATATGTGTTCGTGAAAAGGCATTATTCGGCACGAGTTTCGATACTTTCGATTAGGTGAATAATATCATCTGATAAGTAGTCGATGACCGGAGCGATAGAGTCGCTTTTGCCGGATTCATCGAAATAAAGAGCTCCTCTCAGCAAGTATCGGGTACTGTCGGTAACTACAAATTGTAAAGGCGTAGCACTTTCGGCAGAGAGGTTATACAAGGTTGCATAGATTTTTCGTTCAGGATCTTCGTAATTCCCTGCTTTTATGAAGTCCGGACGAATACTTTGCCTGTAAACCAAGTCTTTACTTTCGTTCAGCAGGCTTTCGAGATTTTTGTGCAAGATGTGATAACTGCAATAAATAGTGGCTCTATAACGAGGATATCTTATGTTTAGCCATTTAACGTCGTTTTTGTGTAATGTGGTGTCTTTGTCGAGGGTAGCTGTTGTCCCGTCTGGAATTTCGAAAGAAATAAAAGGGGATAATAAAGTCATTTCTTTATATTCTTCGGGGTATGGGTCTATACGAAAGTATCCGTCTGGAAGAGGTGTATATTTTCTGTGGCAGGAAAATATTACCGGTCCCATAGTTATGAAGAGGGTCGTATATAGTATGGCTTTATTCAATCGCATGTGAAAGTGTGGATATGAATCGATGGTTTGCTTCACTCTTCCGAAGGGGAATTGATAATCACTTTTACTTTACCGATACGCCGTTTGTCTAGTTCGAGTACGATGAACTGGCATCTTCCATAATCGATTTGTTCTTTTATTTTGGGGAAGTCTTCTTTGATATCTAAAATAAGTCCGGCCAGCGTCTCGGCATCTTCTGCTTTGTCACCGAATTCATTTTCGTCTAGTCCTGTGATTTTGTAAAAGTCGTTTAAAAGTATTTTCCCTTCGAATATATAGGTGTTTTCATCTATCTTCGTATAGTTTTTCTCTTCCTCGTCATATTCGTCGCTGATGTCACCGACTATTTCTTCCAAAATATCTTCCATAGTCACTATTCCCGATGTGCCTCCGAACTCATCGACAACGATTGCCATGTGTATTTTTTTCGTGCGGAATTCTTCTAACAAATCGTCTATCATTTTCGTCTCGGGAACGAAATAAGCTCGGCGCATTAATTTGTGCCAATCGAACGATGCCTCTTGACCAATGTAGGGTAATAGGTCTTTACTGTATATGATTCCTTTAATGTCGTCCTCGGTCGTATCGTAGACCGGGAGCCGGGAGTATCCGGTTTCGATAATCGTGTCGAGGAGTTGTTTGAAATCTGTCCGCATTTCAATATCGGTGATGTCGACCCGGGCTGTCATGACTTCTTCGACCGTTTTACCTCCGAATTTTATAATCCCTTCGAGCATTTCTTTTTCGTCGTTAGCTCCGACATTTGTCATTTCCAGAGCCTGCGAAAGTTCATTCATGGAAATGTTGGTGTTTTTTCGTACGATACGTTTATTTACGATATGGGTTGAACGAACCAAGAAATTGGCCAGCGGGGAGAATATTTTTCCTAATAAAGACAATCCTTTGCAGCTTTTCCTAGCCCAAACGACAGGTTTTAGATTTGCATAAAATTTAGGAATCACTTCTCCGAATAAGAGAAGGAGGAAGGTGAGCAGGATTGTCTGGAAAATAAAGTCCAATACTTCACTATTGAAGTGTAGAATATCTGAGAAGAAAAAATTGCAAAGGATAACGACTGCTACATTGACTAAGTTGTTTGATATAAGTATCGTAGCTAAAAGGTGTTCGGGGTGGGCGAGTAATCGTTTGACTAAACGATCCCGAGGGGATTCTTCGTCGAATTCTTGTAACTCTTCGGACGTGAGGGAGAAATAGGCTATTTCAGAAGCTGAGACAAATGCAGAAACACACAAAAATAATCCGGCCAATACGATTGCTAAAATAGCTCCTCCTGACGGAACTGTAATTTCTATGGCTGAGGAGAATACCGATAAATACGAATCTGGGTCCAAGAATCAGTGGGATTAGTTAAACAATGGGTATCTGCCGAATTTTATCTATTTCGGCCGTATTTTTCCAGTTTATAAATACATAGATACCAGTTAATTTCTCGCAAAATTACAATATTATATTAGAAAGGCAAATCATTATCGCTACTATTTTCAATAGGGGAATTGTAACTTGTGTTTGCCGGAGAGGGATTATTTTGCGACTGGGACATTACCGGTGCAGAACTCGGTGATGATTGTCCGTCGCGTCGGCCCAATAATTCCATATTGTCGACATAAATTTCGGTTGTGTATCGACGAATCTTGTTTTGGTCTTCCCATGAACGAGTGCGAATTTTGCCTTCGATATATAGTTGAGTCCCTTTGCGGACATACTTTTCTGCTATTTCGGCTAATCCGCGCCAAACTACGATGTTGTGCCATTCTGTTTTATCGGGTATTTGTATACCGCTTTGGGTCGTATATCCACGCTCGGTCGTAGCCAATGTGAAATTGGCGACACATACATTGTTTTCGAGGTATCGAACATCTGGGTCTTTCCCTACATTCCCTATCAGAATAACCTTATTTACTGACATAGTCGTTGAGTGATTGTAAAATTAATTTTCAAAGATAGTGAAAGATGAGAGCAGAAGCAAACGGAAATCTTGTTTCCGGCTTGGCTATGCCGAATCGCATCGTATCTTCGTAGCGTCAAAGATAGTGAAAGTTACGCATAGAACAAGACAGGTCTATTCGTTTTTTTTGAGTTAAGGTGTATCTTATCTTTGATTGGTAACCAATATAATCGAAAAGAAAACAAACGACTCCTTGTATGGTTTACAAAAATGCCCCGTTAGTCTGCTCTAACGGGGCTTATGATGGTAGTGAGAATAGAACCCGATTTTGTTATTTGGCGGCTTTCAATCCTCGGATAACTGCGGAGGAGAATCCTGCGGCTTCCATTTCGTTCAGACCTTTTATGGTAATACCGCCGGGAGTAGTTACTTTGTCTATCTCGACTTCGGGGTGGGAGCCGTTAGTCAATAATAATTCCGCTGCACCTTTGACCGTTTGTTCTACGAGTAAAGCCGCATCTTTGGGATAAATTCCCATTTCTATTCCACCTTCGATGGCCGCTCTCATATAACGCATGACAAAAGCTGTTCCGCAGGAGCAGAGTGCTGTCCCTGCTGTCATCAGATTCTCTTCGATGAGAAGGCTTTTCCCGAGGCTGTCGAATAGAGACCGAATATAATCTATTTGTTCCGGTACGGCATTGTAGGGCGAAATGAGAGTCATACTTTGTCGAATAGAGACGGCCGTATTGGGTATTACTCTAAAAATAGCCGGAGCCGCATCTTCCGATGAGAATAATTCGGACAATCTTTCCAATGTGATACCCGCTACCACCGAAACGATGATTTGCCGGGGAAAGTCCAGCACTTCACGTATGTCGTATGCCACACTGTCGAGTATCCAGGGTTTAACGGCCAAAATGATAACATCGGCTTCTTTGACGGCTTCTTTGTTGTCGGTGGTCGTATGAATCGAAGGATTAAAAGATTTGAGTTCGTTTAGTTTTTCTTCTCCTCGGTTACTGACTGTGATTTCCGACGGGGCAACGATTGAACTTTGAGATAATCCGCGGGCTATGGCTCCCCCCATGTTCCCGCCTCCGATAATTGATATCTTCATGAGAGTATGTTTTTAAGTTTGCCGATAAAACTATCTGCTTGTTCTTTGGATAGCGTCAGGGGCGGAAGCAGTCGAATGACATTCGTTCCCGAAGCTCCCGTAAATACATGTTGCTCGAAGAGTAGCTTGTTCCGAAGTTCTTTGACCGGGTAATCGAATTCGAGTCCTATCATTAGGCCTTTACCTCTTATTTCTTTAATTTGCGGTATTGTTTTGAGCTGGGATATGAGATACTCTCCGACAGTGGCTGCATTCTCGATTAAATTTTCTTTTTGCATGACATCGAGGACAGCACAAGCGGCGGTGCAGGCTAAATGATTCCCTCCGAAGGTGGTTCCTAACATACCGTAGACCGGTGTGAAAGCAGGGCTGATGAGGACCCCGCCGATGGGAAATCCGTTGCCCATTCCTTTTGCGACAGTAATCAAATCGGGGCGTATGCCGGAGTGTTGGTGTGCGAAAAATTTTCCGGTTCGACCATATCCCGATTGTACTTCATCGAGAATGAGAACGACCTGATTTTGTGTACATATATTTCTAAGTTCTTTCAAAAATTGTGTGTCGGGTACTTGTATTCCTCCTACACCTTGTATGCCTTCGATAATAACGGCGCAGACATCTCCCTTCGAAATTTCTTTTTTCACTCGTTCGATGTCGTTGAGCGGTAAAAAAGCCACTTCAAAAGTGTCGTTGATGGGAGCGACTATTTTGGGGTTGTCGGTTACTTTCACTGCGGCAGAGGTTCTCCCGTGAAATGCTTTGGAGAAAGCTATTACCTTTTTCTTTCCCGTGTGGAACGAGGCCAGCTTCAAAGCGTTTTCATTGGCTTCCGCTCCCGAATTGATGAGGAATAGGGAATAGTCTTCGTATCCCGATATTTTCCCTAATTTATCTGCCAATTGCTGTTGGAGACTGTTTTTGACCGAGTTGGAGTAAAATGTAAGTCTTTGTGCCTGTTCGGTGATTTTGTTTATATAATAAGGGTGCGAGTGTCCGATGGAAATGACGGCATGACCACCGTAGAGGTCGAGATATTCATTCCCTTCTGTATCGTAAGTATAACAGCCTTTCCCCGATTTTATTTCTATATCGAACAGGGGATATACGTCGAAAAGTTTCATATCTTTTTGTTAAAAAGCCGATGGTTTTAAATGCAAGCCAACCCGTTCATGCAATCCGAAAAGCAGATTCATGTTATGCACAGCTTGTCCCGATGCCCCTTTTAATAAATTGTCGATCACAGAAACGATGAGCAGTTTGTTATCATGTTTTTCGAGATACAACAGACATTTATTGGTATTGACAACTTGTTTCAAGTCGGGCATTTTGTCGGTGAGAAATGTAAAATTATGATCGTCGTAATATGAATTGTATAAATCTTTCAATAGCTCTATTTCGACAGGGCAGTCGAGATACAGCGAAGCGAAAATACCCCGAGAGAAATTCCCTCTGACCGGAATAAAGTTGATCGGAGCCGAGAAACTGTTTTGCAGTTTGGACAGGCTCTGGCGTATTTCGTCCAAATGTTGATGAGTGAAAGGTTTATAAATGGAAATATTGTCGTTGCGCCAACTGAAATGAGACGTCTGCGACGGTTTTTGTCCGGCTCCTGTCGATCCGGTGATTGCGTGCACATGGATTTCATTGTTCAGCAGCAGATTTTTTGCCAATGGCAGCAGAGCCAATTGAATGGCCGTAGCAAAACAGCCGGGATTGGCCACTCGTTTAGAACGAATGATGTATTTCCTGTTCAATTCGGGCAGACCGTATATGAAGTCATTACCGGGAGCATCGAGCCGATAGTCGGTCGATAAATCGATGATGCGCAGTTCTTCGGGAAGGTTGTGACTCTCTATGAATTTACGGGTATCTCCGTGTGCCGTGCAGAAGAAAAGCAGGTCTATCTCGTCGAAAGGAGTTTCGCTGGTGAATATGAGATCGGTTTCACCGAACAGGCCGGTATGTATGTCGGTAATTTTGTTTCCGGCGTTACTTTCACTGTGAACGAAAATGATTTCTACATCGGGGTGGTTGATCAATAGTCTTATAAGTTCTCCGGCGGTGTAGCCGGCCCCTCCGATGATACCTACTTTTATCATAATTACGGGTTTAATAGTTTAATTCAGCGTCTAATCTACAATTTATTTTTTGTTTTTATTTTGTACGGAATAGAAAATTTTCATTTGGTTGCCCAGAATTTTGGTAAAGCCCTTTACATCGTCGGCACTCCACGCTTTATTTACTTCGCCGTATTCGCCAAAGTCCGATTTCATGAGATCGTAATCGCTTTCGACCCCCACTAAAACATAGCGATAAGGGTGTAGTTCGATGATTACACGTCCGGTAACGTTTTGTTGCGAACTATCGAGAAAAGCCTCTATATCGCGCATGACTGGTTCGAGGTATTGAGCTTCGTGTAAAAACATTCCATACCACGTGCCTACTTGATCTTTCCAATATTGTTGCCACTTGGTGAGGGTGTGTTTTTCCAACATCTTATGTGCGGCGATAATAAGCATGGGTGCGGCTGCTTCGAATCCGACTCTGCCTTTAATACCGATGATCGTATCTCCGATGTGCATATCGCGTCCTATGGCATAGGGAGCGGCGAGCGCTTCGAGGTCTTGGATCGCAGCGACTTTATTGTCGTATGCTTTTCCATTGATCCCGGCGATTTCACCTTTGACGAAATCGAGCGTGATAGTCTTGCTTTGAGTAGCTGTCATTTGTGACGGATAGGCCGACTCCGGCAGGGTTTGGTCGCTTTTTAGCGTCTCTTTACCTCCTATACTCGTTCCCCACAAACCTTTGTTTATAGAGTATTCCATTTTTTTGAAGTCGGCTGTATATCCGTGCTTTTTGAGATATTCTATTTCGTATTCACGAGTCAATGTCATATCTCGGGTCGGAGTGATAATCCCGATTTCGGGAGCCAATATTTGGAATGTAAGGTCGAACCGTACTTGGTCGTTTCCGGCTCCGGTACTACCGTGCGCTACATAATCGGTTCCGATTTCTTTGGCATAATTGATGATGGCTATGGCTTGGAAGATTCGTTCGGAACTGACAGAAATAGGGTAGGTCCCGTTTCTTAGAATATTCCCGAATACCATGTATTTGATACTTTTCTGATAATATTCTTGTGTTATATCGAGTGTAGCATGTTGTACCGCACCCAATTTATAGGCTCGTTCTTCGATGGATTTTAATTCTTCTTGATTAAAACCTCCGGTGTTGGCAATAGCTGTATATACATCGTATCCGCATTCTTCCGATAGATATTTAACGCAAAACGAGGTGTCCAAGCCTCCGCTAAAAGCTAATACTACTTTCTTTTTTGCCATGATGTTTTTGTTATTTGAGTTCTTGGTTGTCTTTGTTTTCATGTTCGTGAGGGTCGTAAAGCATGCCTGTGCAGAGACACATGCGTCGATTGTTTCGTTGCAAGATGTCGAAGTTCACACAACTTTCGCACCCTTTCCAAAAGGCAGGGTCGTCGGTTAACGAAGCAAATGCTACGGGTCTGTATCCTAATTCGTTATTTATTTTCATGACTGCTTCGCCAGTCGTTAACCCAAATATCTTGGCTTCCGGAAATCGTTCGCGGGATAACTCGAAAGCCTTGCGCTTGATTCTTTTGGCTAAACCGTGTCCCCGATAAGTATCGACGACGATTAATCCCGAGTTGGCTACAAACTGTTTGTTGCTCCAACTTTCGATATAACAGAAGCCGGCGAACTTGTCTCCGTCCAATGCTATGATTGCTTTTCTTTCCAGCATTTTTTGTTTTACATATTCGGGAGAACGCTTTGCAATTCCGGTTCCTCTTATTTTTGCAGCTCTCTCGATTGTGTCGAGAATCGTGTCGACGTATTTAATGTGTCGTTCGTCGGCTACAAATACTTTTATTTCTTCCATGATGTGTAAACCTCTTCTCCTTAAAAGAGGTGTTGTAGGTGTTGTTATAGGATCAGTTAAAAAATTAGTCATGTAAAACCGGGATAAAGGGCGAAAGAGCCAACATGGCCTGTTGATGGGATATGTTTTCTTCCAGAATTACCAAAACCGTATCGTCTCCGGCAATAGTTCCTAATACTTCGGGAGGAGTATTGCTATCTATATCGTATGCGAGACTTCCTGCATATCCCGGTCTTGTTTTAATTACAGACAAATTTCCTGAGAAATTAATGGAAATGAATCCTCCGGGTATTTGTCGCTCGGGATTCTCCGATAGTTTTTCCTGCATCAATTTGCCTATACTCCCTATTTCGGGCATAATATATACATATGAACCGTCATTGCCGGGAACTTTGGCAATCCTCAATTGTTTCAGGTCTCGGGACAAAGTAGCCTGTGTTAAATCAAATCCTAATTCGTGTAATTTTTTCAAGATTTCATCTTGGCTTTTTACTCTTGAATGGATAATAATTTCTCTTATAGCTTGTAAGCGGGCAACTTTATTTTTCATGCCTATGATATATTTGAATAATTATGCGGCAAATATAGTTTAAAAATGAAAATGGTAGAATAGATTTTGTATATTTTTTACAATATAGGGTGATATTTAAACCATTATTGCATGTGCATTCAATTTGTATTCATAAAAAAGGCGGGAAATGTTTTCCGCCTTTTTTTATCTGTATTGTCGTGTTGGATAGTCTTTTTATATTCCGAGAACCGACGATAGTTCGGGGAGGATATTGAGGGCGGAGTTGTCTGTTGTGCAGGGAACAATCGTCGCATATCCACGTTCCAACCAATACTCGTCTGTATCGGTTGCTTCGGGTTCGGCATTTTTAAATTTTCCGGTTAGCCAGTAATATTCCTGTCCGTGAGGATCTGTCCGGCAATCATATTCTTCGGTCCAATGACCTTGTGCGGCTCTACAAATCTTCGAGCCTTTGAGTTGGGGCACATCGGGAATATTGATATTAAGTCCTATGTTTTGGGGCCAGTGGTTATGGGTCAATGCTTTTTGGCATACGTCCAAAATGAGTTCCCGACAGTGTGAAAAATCGGCATCGGCTTTGTGATTGCAAAGGGAGAATCCGATAGAAGGTATATGTAATAAGGCTCCTTCAAAAACAGCCCCCATTGTTCCCGAATAGATGACACTTACTCCCGAATTGGAGCCGTGGTTAATACCCGATACGATTAAGTCGGGGCGTTCGTCTAAAAGAATGTTCATCGACAACTTGATACAGTCGACCGGTGTCCCGTTGGTTCGGATTGCGAGAAACCCATCTCGCTCTTCGACGACTTTCATGCGAAGGGGAGAAGTTACGGTAATTGCAGAGCTTTGTCCCGAGCGGGGCGCATCCGGAGCGACTATGAGAATATCTCCTAAGGGTTTTAGAAAATCGGCAACTTCGCGGATACCTTTGGCTTGTATGCCGTCGTCATTAGTGATGAGAATGAGAGGTTTATGAGAACGTGTTATTTTTTTCATATAAAGAGAAAATATGTTTGACTATTACAAAGATAGGGTAAGACGTGAATCGAAACAAGTTCACTCGGATATACCGAGGCTCATTTCATTTTTTGCTTTATGCAAAGATAATGAATAATACTCGTTTTTTATGTTTTAACGGATAATATGGAGTCATAAAATAGGTAAAAGACAGATTTTATCCTCATAGGATTCTTGTAAAAAAAGTGTATCTTTACGCAGAAAATGGAGAAGTGATTCTGCTGATTTATCAACAAAAAGGGTCACTTATCAACAATTATGATATTTTCGGGCATCCGAGAGAATGAAATACAAATTAAAAGATATTCCTTTGCGATGGGAAACTCGTGAAGAAAGGGTATCTCGGCGCAAGAAATGGGATTTCGTTTTGCTTCCGGCTACACTGTCTTCGTGAAGAAAAAATAACAGTATGGGTAAAATTATCGCTATTGCAAATCAAAAAGGAGGAGTCGGAAAGACAACGACTTCTATAAATTTGGCCACTTCGTTGGCGGTTCTGGATAAGAAGGTTTTGCTCATTGATGCCGATCCCCAAGCAAATGCTTCGTCTGGTTTGGGAGTGGATCCGCAACAGGTGAAGTCGTCTATTTATGAATGTTTGGTGGGGCAATCCTCGATCAAGGAATCGGTTGTCGAAACTTGTGTGGAGGGATTGGGTTTGGTCGCCTCTCATATCGATTTGGTTGGAGCAGAACTCGAATTGATGAATTTGAAAAATCGGGAGCGGGTTTTATCTCATGTGTTGAGCGAAGCGCGAGGCGATTATGATTATATTTTGATAGACTGTTCTCCTTCGTTGGGATTGATTACGGTCAATGCTCTTACGGCGGCCGATTCTGTTATTATTCCCGTACAGGCAGAGTATTTCGCTTTGGAAGGTATCAGCAAGTTGTTGAACACGATCAAGATCATAAAATCGAAATTGAATCCTCAGCTCGAAATCGAAGGCTTTTTGTTAACGATGTATGATTCCCGTTTGCGTTTGGCTAATCAGATTTATGAAGAGTTGAAGGGGCATTTCGGGAACTTGGTATTTAATACGGTCATTCAACGGAATATCCGTTTGAGCGAGGCTCCGAGTCACGGGCTTCCGGCTTTGCTATACGATTGTGAGTCGAGGGGTAGTGTCAATCACATGGAACTGGCGAAAGAATTGATAATGAAAAATAGATAAGCGGCTAAAATCGATAAGTTATGGCAACTCCTAAAAGAAGTGCATTGGGTAGAGGTTTGGATGCGTTGATTTCGATGGATAACATTGTAACCAGCGGCACATCTTCTATTCATGAAATAGAATTATCCCAGATTGTGCCTAATCCCGATCAACCTCGTCGGGAATTCGATCAGGAAGCTCTCGAAGAATTGGCAAGCTCTATTCGGGAATTGGGTATTATACAGCCTATTTCGTTGCGGCAGGTAGATGGTGGAAATTATCAGATTATTGCCGGAGAGAGGCGATATAGAGCTGCACAAATGGCCGGGTTGGAAACGATTCCCGCCTATGTGAGAACGGTAGAGGACGAAACGTTGATGGAGATGGCTCTTATTGAGAACATTCAACGGGAAGACTTGAACTCCATAGAGATTGCATTGGCTTTCCAGAAATTGATAGAGTTGTATCAACTGACACAGGAAAAACTGAGTGAGCGGGTCGGGAAGAAGAGGACGACGATAGCCAACTATCTGCGTTTGCTGAAACTTCCGGCCGAGGTACAGATAGGATTGCGGGATAAACGTATCGATATGGGGCATGCTCGGGCGTTGTTGTCTGTTGCCGACCCTGCTTTACAGTTGGAGTTGTACGAGCGTATATTGTCCGACGGATTGAGTGTGCGTAGTGTCGAAGACTTGGCTAAAACTTTATCTGCCGGAGGAGAGCGAGCCCGTAAGAAAGCACAGAAGAAAGTTATGATGCGACAAGAGTATAATGTGCTGAAATCGCATTTGTCCGATTTCTTCAACGCTAAGGTTCAGTTTACCTGTGATGAAAAAGGGAAAGGGAAAATATCTATTCCATTTAAGAACGAAGAAGATTTGGAACGGATTATCGGTTTGTTCGATAAATTGAAATAAGATTTTGGGAATATCGGGTGACATGGGATTGAGACGTGCCGTGATTATTATTTTTATAATTGCGTTATTACCATTGTCTATTCTTGAAGTCAAGGCCGATTCGAATATTGGATATCAGGAATTAGTAGAGGTAGAAGTTAATTCTGCCGATACGGTGGAAATGGAGAATGCGAGATATAATCGTCCCGATTCTATTTCGGTTATTTCGGGAGATAGTGTCGGAGCTTTATTTCAAGATTCGGTCCCGGTGATGATTACCGATTCTCTGGGTGGGCTTGTCCCGTCCGATTCTTTGGGAATGAAAGCGGCTTCACGTAAATCGTGGAGACCTTCCGATTTCAATCCTGACCCAATGAGAGCCGTATGGCTATCGGCTCTGTTCCCCGGATTGGGTCAAATTTATAACCATAGGTATTGGAAATTGCCTATCGTCGTGGGCGGATATGTAGGGCTTTTTTATGCCACGACATGGAATAGCCGTATGCTGTCTGATTATCAACGAGCCTATTTGGATATTATGGACAGTGATCCGGGTACGAACAGTTATATGGATTTTTTTTCGTCGTCGTATCGCGAGGAAGATATAGACAAGGAATGGTTAACCCGTGTATTGAAGCAGAGGAAAGACTATTATAGACAGAATCGTGACCTATGTATTATTTGTATGATAGGGCTTTATGCTGTTTGTATGATAGATGCTTATGTCGATGCTCAGTTGTATCATTTTGATGTCAGCCCCGATATTTCGATGAAGTGGCAGCCGGCGATTATTCCTACCGGGTGTACGGTATTGCCATCGATCGGATTACAATGTGCGATTACATTTTAATGCTTATTTGCTATGAAGAAATTTTGGCTTGTTTTTATGGGCTTGGGAATATCTTTATATAGTTTTTCCCAAATAGAAACGGACGAGGAAATCGTAGATACCGACACAATAGAGGTTGCCTTGTCGGATACGATAGATAATGCTATCGTGTATCCCGAAAGTATGGAGGCCGATTTGAATAATCTTTTGACCGACTGGTATATGCAGCAATATGCTGTTGTAGATGATTCTTGTTTGGTGAATAGCGTTAATGTGGATTATCCCGATTCGGTTTATATCCGTAAATTATCACAACTGCCGACTGTTATCGAGATGCCTTATAACAGTGTCGTTCGCCGTTATATAGACATGTATGTACAGAAAAGGAGAGCGCTTGTTGAGAATCTTTTGGGATTGAGTACATATTATATGCCCATTTTCGAGGAAGCTCTTGAACGGGAAGGTTTGCCTTTGGAATTGAAATATCTGCCGATTATCGAGTCTGCTTTGCGTCCCGATGCTACTTCTCGGGTAGGAGCAGCCGGTTTGTGGCAGTTTATGGTCAAGACCGGAAAGAGTATGGGTTTGGAGGTGAACAGCCTCGTAGACGAACGGCGGGATCCTATTAAATCTTCGGCGATGGCGGCCCGTTACTTGAAAGATTTATATAGTATTTATCACGATTGGGCATTGGCTATCGCATCGTATAACTGTGGCCCGGGGAATGTAAGTAAAGCTATTCGCCGTTCGGGAGGTAAAACCGATTATTGGGAAATTTATCCCTATTTGCCTCGTGAAACGAGAGGCTATGTTCCGGCTTTTATCGCAGTCAATTATGTGATGAATTATTATAGCGACCACAATATCTGTCCGGTACTTACCCGGCGTCCTTTGTTAACGGATACCGTACAAGTGACACGTCGAGTCCATTTGCAGCAGATATCCGATGTATTACAGATTCCGATCGAGGAGATTCGAAGTTTGAATCCTCAATATCGTCGCGACATCATACCGGGTAATATCCGGCCTTATGCGCTCATTTTGCCATCGCAACAGGTCTATGCTTTTATCGAAGCGCAAGATGCTATTTTTGCGCATAATCAGGAGCTGTATGCACGACGGTTTGCCGTTGAGCCGGCAGGGTTGGCTCCCGGAACAACAGTTTATCATAAGGTTCGTAAAGGAGAGACCCTTTCCGGGATAGCTCAAAAATATGGAGTGTCGGTAAGTAACTTGCGCTCTTGGAATAATTTGCGAAAAAATTCATATTTGCGTATCGGGCAACGTTTGGCGGTTTGTAGCAAGACAACGACAAGTAAAAGCGGGGCTTCGTCTACGGCTTCGTCAGCAAAAGGTCAATATCATACGGTTCGTAAAGGCGAGAACCTATGGACGATTTCTCAAAAATATAAAGGGGTTTCGGCCGAAGATATTAAACGGGCGAACAATTTGAAAGGAAATGCTATTCAGCCCGGACAAAAGTTGAAAATTCCTGCGGCGTAATACTCTTTTCCGTTTCGGTAAAAGGAGTGTTGTCATCGATGTCTTCCAATTCGAGAATAGCATCTAAAATCAGTCGTTTGTCGATTTGAACGAAATAAATGCGTCGGGCTCCGACATATCGTTGAGCATAATAGGGAGAGAAGTTCCAATCTTCCCGTATCCCTTGTGATGTGGATGCGTGAATAAATTTGAATCGTCCGTCGGGATATACTTCCGTAACCAAGCCTACATGTCCTACATTCGACCGCCGGGAATTTCTACCTTTGAAAAATACCAAATCTCCCCGGCAGATTTCTTCGTCTTTAACAGAGATTCCTTGTAAATATTGAGAAGCGGAACTTGCATTGAGGGAATAGGAGAAATGGTTGAAAATATACTGCATGAAACCCGAACAGTCAAATCGGTTGGGGCCTTTGCTTCCTCGCCTGTAAGGTGTCCCGATGTATTTTCTGGCATATTCGACGAGACGGTCGATTTGTTTGTTGACAAGTGTGTTGGGTAGGGGTAGTGAAACCCTGTTGTTTGTCGAAAGCGTATCGATGGTAACGGTGTCGGTCTTCGATGGTACAAGCAAGTCTTTTCCCTCCGCATTTGTCGATAGGATATTTGCCATCATGAAAAATAAAATTCCGATGCCTTTGTATCTCATTGCGCCGATTCGCTTCAATCTTTTTAAAATGCTTCCCGATATTTTCCTTCCGAACTATCTTCGATAATGCTCAAATAGCTTGTATACCTCGATTCGCTTATTTGGTGGTTCTCCAACGCCTTTAATACCGCACAACCGGGTTCGTGTCGATGGGTGCAATTGTTAAACCGGCAGTTTTGGGAAATCTCAAAAATTTCGGGAAAGAAATGTGCCACTTCGTTGGGATTGAAATCGATAGTTCCGAAGCCCTTTATACCCGGAGTGTCGATAATGTATCCACCTTGTGGCAAAGGGTACATCTCTGAAAAAGTGGTCGTGTGCATGCCTTTGTGGTGAGAAGTGGATACGGCTCCGATTTTTACATGGGCATTCGGTAGAATACGGTCGATAATCGTAGACTTTCCTACGCCCGAGTGCCCCGATAACAGGGTAATTTTGTTTGCGATAAATGAGTCTATGAAATCGAATCCTTCACCGGTAATCGCTGATACACAATGGCAGTCATACCCGATAGAGGTGTAAAGGTAGCGAAGTGCTTCGGCATATTCCCGGTCTTCTTCGGTAAATGTATCGCTCTTATTGATAACGATGCATACAGGTATGCGATACGCCTCGGCTGTGGCAAGAAAACGGTCGATAAAGGTGGTCGAGGTCGGAGGCGTATTGACCGTTACGATCAGTAAGGCATAGTCTATGTTGGCGGCGATGATATGGGACTCTTTCGACAAGTTGGACGATCGGCGGATAATGTAGTTTTTTCGTTCGTGTATGCGAGTGATAAAAGCCGTTTGGTCGGGATTTAACTCTATATCCACAAGGTCGCCCACTGATACGGGATTGGTGCTGCGTATTCCTTTTAACCTGAAATTACCTTTGATTTTACAGCGTATCGAATCTCCGTTTTCTGTGCGGACGATATACCAGCTTCCCGTATTTTTTGTGACAAGACCTTCCATGCAATGAAATTTAATGAACAAAGATAGCAAAAGGTGAGAGCAGAGACAAACGGAAATTTCATTTCCGATTTGGCTATGTCGAACCGCATCCTATCTTCGTAGTGACAAAGATACGTATAAGCGAGAGCTGAGCAAAACAAAGCTTGCTTTAATTTTATTCTGCCGAGCAGAAGTATTTTCGAGTTTCAACTCAAAGATAGTGAAAGTGAAATGCAGAGGCAAGAGGAAATCATATTTCCAGCTATGCCACTCCACTCTTACATTCCACAAATATAGCGAAAGGTGAGCGCAGAGGCAAGCGAAAATTACATTTTCGGCTTGACTATGCCGAACCGCCTCCGATATTCTACAAATATACAAAAAGACGAGAGTCGGATAACAACGAATGCATTTGTTTTTTTGAACTGCATTTTGGCTCTCTCCCCCTGCCGTGTCCCGTAACCTTACGGGGCGTTTTGCAGCGCAAAATATAGGGGAGGTGTCACGTAGTGACGGAGGGGTTAAGCCTTACAATCAAAAACTCCTATGCTATCTTTTCCAACCTCTCTCCGAAGAGACCGGAATGTGTGTGCCGACGAGAGATTTATCGTTAAAATTCATGCTTACCCCACGGATTTTCTACTGAACCTTAGAAACAGTAGAAACTTTTGAATCGAGAAAAAAGAAAAGGGCCTTCGATAATGAAAGCCCTTTTGAATATATTTTAGATTTTATTTTATACGGTGAGTATCTCTTTCTCTTTTTCGGCAAACATATCGTCGATTTTCTTCATGTATTTGTCGTGAAGTTTTTGTGCCGAGGTTTCTCCGTCTTTGGCGACATCTTCGGGCATTCCCTCTTTTTGAGCCTTTTTCAGCCCATCGATGGCATCCCGGCGCGCATTGCGCACGCTCACTTTGGCATTTTCGGCTTCTTGTTTCGACTGTTTGACGAGTGCTTTACGTCTCTCCTCGGTTAACGGGGGAATTGATAGTCTGATGATTTCGCCGTTATTTTCGGGAGTGATGCCTAATTCTGAATCCAAAATGGCTTTCTCGATCACTTTGAACATGGATTTTTCCCAGGGGGTAATAACGATGGTACGTGCATCGGGGACAGAAATATTAGCTACATTGGAAAGCGGGGCCAAACTTCCGTAATAATCGACCCGTATGCCGTCGAGAATTCGGGGGTTGGCTTTACCTGCCCGAATGTGAGCTAATGCTTCATCTAAGAATTCGATGGCCATAGCCATTTTTTCTTCGGCAGAGTTCAAGTATGTCTTTACGTCGTCCATAATGAATAAGGTTGAAATTTTTCTGTATAATTAGTTTCGTGAACAAATGTACTCTTTTTTTTAAGAATAGCCATATAAGACCGGGTTTAATATACCAGAGTCCCTATGTTCTCTCCTGACAATACTTTTTTCAGGTTTCCGACCGTATCCATATCGAATACGATAATGGGCAGATGGTTTTCTTTGCAGAGGGTGGTCGCCGTGAGGTCCATGACCTTTAATCCACGGGTATAGATTTCGTCGTAGCTGATTTTGTCGAATTTCTTTGCGGTAGGATCTTTTTCTGGATCGGCCGTGTAAATACCGTCGACACGTGTCCCTTTCAGCATGACTTCGGCTTCTATTTCGATACCTCTTAGGGCCGAGCCTGTATCGGTCGTGAAGAATGGGTTTCCCGTCCCTCCCGATATAATGGCTACGGTTCCGTTTTGCATGGCCTCGATAGCTCTCCATTTACTATAATATTCGCCGATGGGGAACATATTGATTGCCGTGAAGACTTGGGCTTTTTGTCCGATTTTTTCCAATGCGGAGCTTAATGCCAAACTGTTAATTACAGTTGCGAGCATGCCCATTTGGTCTCCTTTTACACGGTCTACCCCTTTGGAAGTTCCGCTCAATCCGCGAAATATGTTTCCGCCGCCGATGACGATACCTATTTCTATGCCCATGTCGGCGATTTCTTTAATTTGTGTGGCATATTCGGCTATTCTTTTTTCATCGATGCCATATTGCTTTTCGCCCATGAGCGATTCACCGCTCAGTTTCAGGAGAATCCTTTTGTATTGGTTATTCATAATCAGATTCGTTCTTTTAATTAAACAGTCGCATTTATGCAAAAATAATCAATTTTTATGGTTCACGTAGCCTTTGAAGAGAAAATAATATCCGATTAGTGATTATGAGAAAAGTCGAGACCGGCAAAGTAAGTCTACCTTGTCGGTCTCGATTGTGTAGGTGATTTCCTATTTCCGATGATTTATCGGGCGATGACTTTAAATATCTTGCTTCCGACTTTTACGATATAAATATTGGCAGCAGGGATAGAAACGATATTTTCTCCCGAGGTTCCATTTATGGTTTTTACAAGTTGTCCGTTGGCAGTAAATATTTGTATGAGTGCCCTTTCCGATAGAACTATGTTGATTGAGTTTTCAGAAGCGATTACTTTTACGTTTTGAGTTGTGCTACTTTCTATTCCCGAATGTATTAACTGCACGGTAATAAGGTTAGACGTTTCGGAATATTCTTCTTCCTCATAGTCGTTGTAACGCATACCGGTCACTTCGTAGCCGTAGTTTCCATTCGTTTCGAGATCTGTGAAAGTATAAGACGTTTGAGAACCGTCCGAAATGGTTGCCGGAACGAGAGGTATTCTCGTAACCTCTCCGGCCTTGCTTTCTTGTATGATGGTGATTTCGTCGATGAAAAATCTTTTTAGTTTGTTTTCTTCGATGGAGAGTTGCATGTTTTCAGCACCGTCTTCCATTTCCCAAGTTTCTTCGGCGTATCCGTTTTCGTCGAAAGCTGTTACTTTATGTATGTTAAGGGCATCGGGTTCTCCGTCTCCGTTGCTGTCTATCATATAACCTATTCGATAAATCGACAGATAATCTCCGGCTGTTCCACGGGCTTTGATGTGGATTTTGTATTTACCGTTATTCGATGACAGGTTCATTGTGGGAGTCCATAAATAAGAGAGGCTTACGGGAAATCTTCCGTTGTCGGCTCCGAGCATACCGTTGGCTGCCAGTATGTTTTTCCCGCTCCAACCCGGAACTGCGGTGTATAAGTCCGGGTCGGTAACAGAGATCGGATCGTCCATAGTACCCTCTGTCGATTTTTCGAAAGAATCGTCGAGTATTTTCTTCTCACTGTCTTGTGTTGCGGTGTGATATTGGTACGCTTGCACGATGTATCCTTTTGCTTTGGGCAGTCTTTCCCAATTTGCCGTGAACGAGTTTTCCGATGTGCCGGTTGCGTCTAAGGCTTTGGGAGTGAGGAATTCATTTACTCTGATGATGTTCGATGCGTCTGTCGTTTTTCCTTCCACCGAAGCAGCGACGTAGTAGTAATATTCCTTTTCCGGGTCGAGGTTGGTTACAGGATAAGAATTTTCGGCCGTTGCTTGATCTTTCAGAATATACGAAGGCTCGGTACAAGAGTAAGAGATAGAGTTTATCATGAGGTCTCCAATTTTTCCGTCACCTTTTTCGATAGATATTTTTATGCGCCCGATGTTTGCTTGTGTGTATCCGAAGCCGTCGAAAATATTGAATTCGGTTATTTGGGCAAAAAGTAAAGTTTCGATTGTTCCGGTGCTAAGAAGTATACCTGCTTTGTCGAATATTTCAATCTTGAATAAGCTTGAATTTTCTTGGGTGATATTTTCTGCATTGATGAGGTTGGCGTTAACGATATATTTCCCCACGCCGGTTCCGATAATTTGTTCGGTGCTTATGTAGTCGTCTGTCGCATCGAGGATAATTTTATTTACACCTTCGTAGACGACCATATCGGTACTGCCGTTTTCACTCACGTTTATCTCCCAGCCATTCGGGTAATTGGGCGATTGCTGGTCTATTTTCCCATCGGAATGGTTGATGTTGCCAAAGGTTTCATTTACGTTTTGAACGTTGGTCCCGTTCGTGTAGACATTGAGGAAATACTTGTCTGCTCCCGATACTTTGTCCCAGTTGGCTACGAATGAGTCTCCGGTATAGTCGCTGTAATTCTGAATGACGGGAGCATCTTGTGCCCAGACAGATAGACTGTAAAAACCGATAGTGACTAACGTCAATAGTTTTGAGTAAAGTTTTTTCATGATGGAATTTTTCGGCTCGGATTGAAAATAACAGTACAGGAAGACGAGCCTTTTTATCTTAATGGACTGTTTTAATTACTGTTACAAAGATATGGGAATAATGCTATGTATAAAGTTATTATTTATAAATATAATATTAATTTATTTTATTTTTAGAATGAAGCTCGTTCAAAGTTTATGTTTAATTAATTCATCGGGACTATTTACCGGATTGCTGCAAGTTTCGCGGGGAATCTGTTTTATTTTTGTCGGCAGTATTGCCTATATTACAGAGTTGATTTGTTATCTTTGTAAGTACGAAAATAGGATGCGGTTCGGCATAGTCAAATCGGAAATAAAATTTCCGTTTGTCTCTGCACTCACCTTTCGCTATCTTTGTCTGTTCATAATGGGTGACAATTAAATGTATATAAGACGGATAATAGGATTTTTCCTTTTTTGTAGTATCGCTTTTTCGGCTTTTGCCGAGATGCCGTATCGTACTGTGTTGAGAAAAGCCGATGATCACTTTGCCAATAAGGAGTGGCAAGAGGCTGTTACTATGTATGACGTATTGTTGGAACGCCGTCCCGGTAGGGTGAAAACGTATGTGGATGCGGTTGTCGCATCGGCCATGATGAACGATTCTTCGTCTATTATGCAATATGTGGTTCGTTCGGAAATGCAAGGACTATCTTTGGATTCGTTGTTTACCGGCATAGACGTGTTGTCGCGATCTATCGGACAGTCGGGCATTTATGAACAGGTACTTTTGTTGGTGAAAGAACAACAGCCGTGGTTTACTCGGGTGACGAATAATTATTTATTGGGGTATTATGTGTTTCGGCATGATGCTGAAAAGATACTTGCCGTTGCTGACGAATTGTTGTCGGTGATGCCCGGGCAAATTAATTATTTGAAAGCCAAAGCCGATGCTTTGTTGTTACTTGGAAACGATACTGCAGCGGTCGAGGTTCAGAAAACTATTTTGGATATAGACTCTCTTAATTTTGATGCAAACTTGTTTTTGGGAAGCTATTATGCTATAAAGGGACAGGAAAAACTGAAATCGATAGATCAACAGTATCTTGAAGATTCGAACGGTCTTTCTATCTCTGCTTCCGTATATAAAGAGGAAAAAAGGCAAGTGATCAACGGCGATATAGCTTGTGCTAAAAAATATTTTACGATTGCTGCACGGGTTCGTAGCAATAAATATCTTTTGGAACAACTTTCCATGCTGTCGGGACTTTCCGATGAGTTGCCTCAAAGCAGCGGGGTTATTCGTCCGTTCTTGAAACGTTTAAAGCAGGAATGAAACCTCTTTGAAAGCGAAGCGTTTTTTCTCTCCCGATTCCGTCGATAAAAGCAGATGACCGTCAAGTTCGACATCGGCAATAGAGGCGTGGAAAATATTGCCGTCGCTATAAAACGGATATACCCCGTCGTTTCGGTAGAGTGCCGCTATATATTCTTTGTGGATACGGTCGGAGGAGTTTGTAAATGTGTCTGTATATCGCTTTCCGAAAGCCTCTGTGAATTCGTCTAATATTTTTTCTATCTTGTAGGTGCGACCTGTTATTTGATATAATGAAACCGGGTTGGGAGCATCGCTGTAAAAATTTTTCTGATTGATGTTCAGCCCCATTCCGATAATAGCCCGTGAGAATGTACTCCCGCTCAGTACATTTTCGATGAGAATACCGGCAATTTTTTTGTCGTGCCAATAGATGTCATTCGGCCATTTGATAGAGAATCCAGTGGCGTATCGGTTCAGAACATCGACAGTTGCCAGCGATACGATTTCAGAAAGTAAGAATTGCCGATTGGCAGGGATATGTTCTGGCCTGAGTAAAAGGCTGAATGTTAAATTTTTGAAGGGCTCAGATTCCCATGAATTTCCACGTTGGCCGCGCCCAGACCGTTGTATGTCGCAGTAAACGATGGTTCCTTCCGGTAGAAGTCTGTCTTTGTCCGATTCTTGGAGATATGTATTGGTCGAGCCGATCTCCTTTAAGTGAGTTTTTTGGAATTTTATTTCTTTTGTTTCCATGCTTCGAGTAGTTCCGATAAAGGTTCGCGTTTGATTTTGGGTAGTTTTTTTAGCACTTCGCTATAAGCATGGACGATACAATCGCAAATGACTTTATCGTCGATGGAAGGCCTTAGCCAAATAGAATTCCACAATCGTTTATTCGTGTGGTAGCCCGGTTCTATTTCGGGATATCGTTCCCGTAATTCTATGGCAAGTTCGGGGTCGCATTTGAGCGAAATTCGTTTCTCTTCGGCCGACAAATCACAGAAGAGAAACATTTTACCTTCGATTTTGAAAACCAGCACCCATTCATCGAATGGGAAACATTCGGTTACCTGTGGTAGTGACAGACAGAATTCACGCAAAGATTCTACGTTCATGTTTATCGACAGTTTAATGGAGGAAGAAAGGCATCTTCTATATGTTCTATTTGAAAGTCTTCATTTTCCCCGACTAAGGTAATGATGTCGAATCGTATGTCGAAAGGTATATCGAACATACGAATATAGGCATCCGTGGCTTGGATTATATTTTTTATCTTGCGGAGTGTAACGGCTTCTTCCGGGCGTAGAAATTCGTTGTTTTTTCGTGTTTTGACTTCTACGACAACCAACGTTTTGTCACGATAGGCTACAATATCCAATTCCATTTTTCCACTCCGCCAATTTATGTCTCGGATAATGTATCCTTTGGAAATCAAATATTCTGCGGCTCGTTCCTCTCCTGTTTTTCCCAATTGGTTGTGTTGCGCCATAAGTACGAATTTGGAAAAGCGAATATACGAAGATTCGATGAAAAAAGAAATCGGAGTGAGAAAAAGTCTGATAGATACGGCGAATAATTATCTTTGGAACAGTTCCTGACAATAGATGTGAAAATAGTCTATGTCTTCGGTAAAATTGCAAATAAAATTTGCTTTTGAGTCTGGCATGCATTTTCTTTGTAAGAAATAAAATATGGAAGATTATGAAAAACAAATGGATTGTGCCGGCTATTATCATAGCAGTAGGCTTGTTTTTATTGGGGCAACGAATCGAACAAGGTATCGTTCGTTCGAAGGAGGCTGTGCGTACGGTCTCGGTAAAAGGTTTGTCAGAGCGTGAGGTCCCGGCCGATAAAGTTATCTGGCCTTTGGTATATAAGGAGTTGGGGAATGATTTAGGCACGATTTACCGTACGATCAATACTAAGAATACAATCGTGATAAATTTTCTGAAAGCTAACGGGATATCCGACGCCGAAATTTCTATCGCGGCTCCCGGAATCGTAGATATGCAGGCCGAACGGTATGGAAACCAAAGTGTCCCGTATCGTTATAATGTTACTTCGGTAATAACGGTATCTTCGAATCAAGTAGAGAAAGTACGAGAGTTGATCGTGAAGCAAGCCTCCTTGTTGGAAAAGGGGGTGGCTATCGTTTCCGGGGATTATCAGTATAACACTCAGTTCTTGTTTACCAAGTTGAATGAACTAAAACCCGAGATGATTGCCGAAGCCACTCAAAATGCGAGAGTTGCCGCCGAAAAATTCGCCAAAGACTCCGATAGTAAATTGGGCAAAATATCATCGGCATATCAAGGACAATTCTCTATCGAGGATAGGGATGCCAATACTCCTTATTTGAAGCATGTGCGGGTCGTGACCTCGGTGGTATATTATTTGAAGAATTAAGAAGCTGTTTTAAATTTATTGAGAAATAATATTATCATTTCAAGCAGGTATGTTCCGGCCATATTGAGCCCCTGTGTCGCATCTTGAATCCCTTGATTTTTGTCAATAGCCCGCTATTGACTGCATATCTCGGACTCCAATCTGCTTCAACATGGGTCTCAATCTGTCTCGGAATAAATTTAAAACAACTTCTAAGAAAAAGGACAAGAGCTACTATGTGGGGAATATTGTCAGGATTGTATGAGAAATGATAGTGTTTCCCACAAAGCTTATGAGAAGATATGGTTGATAGAGCAAAGGACGAACGGTTTATGAGAATGGCCTTGCAGGAGGCAAAAGAGGCATTCGATGCCGATGAGATACCGGTGGGAACTGTCATCGTTTGTAAAGATAGGGTTGTGGCTCGGGCACATAATTTGACCGAATGTCTGGGCGATGTGACGGCTCATGCCGAAATGCAAGCGATTACTTCGGCTGCGGCTTCGCTCGGCGGTAAGTATTTGACCGACTGTACCTTGTATGTGACATTGGAGCCGTGTGTGATGTGTGCCGGTGCGATAGGGTGGGCTCAGCTCGCTCGGGTCGTATTTGGAGCCGGCGATGAGAAACGAGGTTACCGGCGTTTCGCTCCTCATGTATTGCATTCTAAAACAGAGGTCGAGTGTGGTGTTTTGGCCGGGGAGTGTATCGCTTTGATGAAAGATTTTTTTGCGAAAAAACGATAGAATCAGAGTCCGAAACAACGGCGGATAAGTTTGTTGGGAATCTTCTCTACGATTTTTGCTATGAAAACAGGCAGGTAAATCCCTAATAGAATACTAATGATATAGAGACTCCAATAGGACAATTCGTTTTGTGGTATCTTGGAGTAGAGTATTCTGATGGCTATTTGTGGAAAAATTCCTAATAGAAAAATTTGAAACGTATAGTCTCGGAAGGAGGAGAATAGTCCCGATACTATCGGGGTTAAGTTCAGACACAATGAGACGGAAAAGATTATTCCGGTGAGGTTTAACAGTAAAATCGGGCAGTCGGGAATCAGATTCAGTGCGATGAAAAGAAGGAGCGAAAGTAGGAGATTCCCGGAATGACTCAAAAAACGTTGTATATCGAATTTGCAGAAAAGTATGCCTAAGCAGAAAAAAAGGAACATATATGCCACGTTGGAAAGGCAAAGCAAGAATATATCGGGAGGGAAAAATAAGTTGAGTACGACACTTCCGATAATTAATACCGCGATTTTGAAATGCCCCGTTATCATATATTTCAGCAAAGGATAAGATAGCATGATGATAAAGAGTGTGGCGACGAACCACATTTCGCTCAACGGGTTGGAGCCGGGATATAGAAAACTGTCGGTAAATTGTCGTAAAGACAATTCTACCGGGCGTTTCATGAATGGTGAGAATATAAACTTGACGGCGAAGGTGAAAAAGGTGAAGAACAAATAGGGGATTCCCAACCGTTTGAGCTTATCGAACACAACTTCTTTATAGGCTAAGTCTCGGCTGATTTTTGTGAAATAAAAAAGGAAACCGGAGATAAACATGAAAAGAGGCATGTGAAAACTGTATATGACACGCTCTATCGTCGCGCTCACCGGAGTTTGAGGATTCTCGAAAATACCGGTTAAGGTAACATGTCCTATTACGACCAATAACATACTCCAACCTTGGAGTATTTGCAACCATGTTATCTTTTGTCTATTCATGGGTGGGTATATATTCTCTTTAAATAAAACAAAATTATACTCTGTTTATTGCATGGCGGAATCTTTTGTAGAGATGAATATATGTTTATGTCAAAGGGTGTTAGGAGATTATATTCTTGAAATAATTTGCAGAGAGGAAAAGATTTTGTATCTTCGCACCGATTTTAACAAGACCATATAATGTCTAACTTATTAATCAAAAAATCAATTATTTAATTAACATGAGTGAAGAACTAAAAAACAGCCCGGTAGAAAATTTTGACTGGGATGCCTTTGAAAAAGGCGAAGTGTATGGTGATAAGAGCCATGATGAATTGGTAAATACTTATGACCAGTCTTTGAATACGGTAAAAGACAAAGAAGTAATCGAAGGTACGGTAATCGCATTGAACAAACGTGAAGTGGTCGTAAACATCGGTTACAAATCGGACGGTATCATTCCGATGAGCGAATTCCGCTACAATCCCGATTTGAAAATAGGAGATAAAGTAGAGGTTTATATCGAGAATCAGGAAGATAAAAAAGGACAATTGGTTTTGTCGCACAAGAAGGCTCGTGCTACTCGCTCTTGGGATCGTGTTAACTCGGCTCTTGAAAACGACGAAATCATCAAAGGATATATCAAATGTCGCACGAAGGGCGGTATGATTGTCGATGTATTCGGTATCGAAGCATTCTTGCCCGGTTCTCAAATCGACGTTAAGCCTATCCGTGACTACGATGTATTCGTAGGTAAAACTATGGAATTCAAAGTTGTTAAAATCAATCAAGAATTCAAGAATGTGGTTGTTTCGCACAAAGCTCTTATCGAAGCCGAGCTCGAACAACAGAAGAAAGAAATTATTGCCAAACTCGAAAAAGGACAAGTACTCGAAGGAACTGTCAAGAATATCACTTCCTATGGTGTATTCATCGATTTGGGCGGCGTAGATGGATTGATTCACATCACCGACCTTTCTTGGGGACGTGTATCTCACCCCGAAGAAGTAGTTTCTCTCGATCAAAAACTCAATGTAGTTATCCTCGATTTCGATGATGAGAAAAAACGCATTGCGTTGGGCCTGAAACAATTGCAACCCCATCCATGGGATGCTTTGGATCCCGATTTGAAAGTGGGTGACAAAGTGAAAGGTAAAGTTGTCGTAATGGCTGACTATGGTGCATTCATCGAAATAGCTCCGGGTGTCGAAGGTCTTATCCACGTTTCCGAAATGTCTTGGTCGCAACACTTGCGTAGTGCACAAGACTTCATGAAAGTAGGCGATGAGGTAGAAGCCGTTATCTTGACTCTTGACCGTGAAGAACGTAAAATGTCTCTCGGTATCAAACAACTCAAACCGGATCCGTGGGAAGATATCGAAACCAAATATGCTGTCGGTTCTCGTCATCATGCCAAAGTTCGTAACTTTACAAACTTCGGTGTATTCGTTGAAATCGAAGAGGGCGTAGATGGTTTGATTCATATCTCAGACCTTTCTTGGACGAAGAAAATCAAACACCCGTCTGAATTTACTCAAATTGGAGCCGACATCGAAGTTCAAGTATTGGAAATCGATAAGGAAAATCGTCGTTTGAGCTTGGGTCACAAACAACTCGAAGAGAATCCGTGGGACGTATTCGAAGGTATCTTTACCGTCGATTCTATCCATGAAGGTACTATCATCGAAATGCTCGATAAGGGCGCTGTAATTGCTTTGCCTTATGGCGTTGAAGGATTCGCTACTCCCAAACATTTGGTAAAACAAGACGGAACTCAGGCTCAATTGGAAGAGAAACTTCCGTTCAAGGTTATAGAGTTTAACAAAGATGCTAAACGTATCATCTTGTCTCACAGCCGTATTTTCGAAGATGAAGCTAAGGCTGAGGCTAAGAAAGAAAATGCTGCTAAGAAAGCCGCTAAAAAAGCCGCTAAGGCAGACGATGCTATCGTAACTCCTCAAATGGAAAAAACTACTTTGGGCGATATCGATGCATTGGCAGCTTTGAAAGAGAAACTCGACGCAGAGAAAAAATAAGGCGCATTAAAAGCGTATTATAAAGAAAAGACCGGCAAGATTGCCGGTCTTTTTGTTTGATTATGAAAAGTGCAGGTTAAAGTGAGGAAATGCATATCTTTGTAAATGTCAAAGGAGCTTTGAAATGGGAAAGTTTGAGGTAAATATTTTGGGGTGTGGGTCGGCTTTGCCCACCGCACGTCACTATCCGAGTACGCAGATTCTGAATATTCGCGACAATTTGTTTATGATTGATTGCGGAGAAGGGGCTCAGATACAGTTTCGTCGCATGCGATTGAAGTTTACGAGATTGGGGCATATCTTTTTGAGTCATCTTCATGGAGACCATTGTTTCGGTTTGATCGGAATGATTTCGACTTTTGCGTTAGTAGGTAGGACCGGAGAACTGGTGATTCATGCCCATCCTCAGGCAGAGCAGGTGTTTCGGCCTCAACTCGATTTTTTCTGTCGGGACTTGCCTTTTACTGTTCGTTTCGAACCTGTATTGCCGAATAGAACGGAGGTGATTTATGAAGACAAATCTATTAGAGTTCGTTCCTTACCGATGATACACAGGGTTCCGTGTTCGGGTTTCCTTTTTGAAGAGAAAGTAGGAATGCGACATTTATTGGGAGATATGATGAATTTTTATAACGTTCCGGTTTACCGTAGAGCTGCGATAAAGGCGGGAGAAGATTTTGTTACTTCCGATGGTCGAATTATTCCCAACTCATATTTGACGACGCCGGCAGACCCTCCGTTACGTTATGCCTATTGTTCCGATACGGCTTATAACGAGGCTTTGTTACCGATCATAGAAGGTGTAGATTTGTTGTATCACGAGGCTACATTCGGGGACGATGCCGAAGCTCTTGCGAAGGAAACCTGCCATTCGACGGCTCGGCAAGCGGCTATTATAGCTCGTAAAGCAGGTGTAAAGCAATTGTTATTGGGGCATTTCTCGGCTCGATATGAGAATGAGCAACAGTTATTGGAGCAAGCGCGTGAAGAATTTGCTCCTTCTTTTTTGGCAAGAGAAGAACTGAAAATTATACTGGGGAGATAGATGATTGGGGCAAACAAAATCACCCGTAGAGTGTTTTTATAATGTCTATTTTTCTTTTGTAGGGGGGTAGATAATATGAAAAAACACATTGAAGCATTAAAATTAAAGAAAAATGTATTAACTTTGTGCCAGATTAAAACAATGTGTTTTCAAGTTGTTTAATTTAAACGTAAAAAAGAATGAATGCAGAAGTTATTGGAACATGGGCAGGACAGGTTTGGAATGCTTTAAATGAGTCCGGAAAATTAACTGTAAAAGGGTTGAAAAAAGCAACGAAACTGAAAGAAAAAGAATTGTATGCGGCCCTTGGCTGGTTGGCTCGCGAAGGTAAAGTGAGCATGTATGAAGTAGATGCAGACATAGAGGTAGTGTTGCTTTAATAAAGTGATACGTAGGTTTATAGATCGAGGCGTAGAAATTATTTTCTACGCCTCGATCGTTTAACGGTACAATAAACAAAAGAACCGGATTTGCTGTTTAAGTGAATATAAAACTAAAAAAGAAGCAGCTATGAAAGGAACTATTGTGCCGATAAAACCCGAGGTGGTCGTAAAGGTTATCGAGTGCGGTCCATTACGTATTGGTGGGCATGTAAGAATTATGTTCTCCGATGGGAGTATGGTTATTAAACAACGGGCGTTTATCTGCCGTTGTGGAAAATCGTCGAATCAGCCCTTTTGCGACGGTTCCCATGTCGAAGATTAAAGGTGTTCCAAAGAATTGAAACGGACTTCGAAAACGAGAGCCCGTTTTTTGTTGGTAGGAAGTCTGTTTATTCATTTGTACTCCATTCATTTTTCCTGTATCTTTGCATAAGATGTAAAGAAAGGTTATGTCTCGGTATATAGTTGAGGACAGCCTGCATTTTTTCGGTTAGCATAAGACATTTGTATAAATGAATAACACATACAAAATCAAGTTATATATGGTAGAAATTGGAACGGTACTAACTCCTGTCGGTAAGAAAGCTTTGCTTTGCGGAAGTGGAGAATTGGGTAAAGAAGTAGCAATAGAGCTGCAACGTTATGGTGTGGAGGTGGTTGCTTTGGATAAGTATGCTAATGCCCCGGCTATGCAGGTCGCTCATCGCAGTCATGTTTTGTCTATGCTCGATGGCAAAAAGTTGAGAGAAGTGATAGAAACGGAACGTCCAGATTACATCATTCCCGAAGTAGAAGCTATTGCTACAGATACGTTGGTGGCTCTCGAAAAAGAGGGGTATTCGGTTACACCTACTGCGACGGCCGCCTACCTGACTATGAACCGGGAGGGCATACGTCGTTTGGCCGCAGAGCAACTGGGATTGCCTACGTCGCCTTATAAATTTGCCTCTACACGAGAAGAGTTCGAGGAGGCCGTGAAAGAAATAGGCATGCCATGTGTGGTGAAACCTATCATGAGTTCTTCGGGACACGGACAGAGTGTCGTGCGTACGGCCGATGATATCGATAAGTCGTGGCACTACGCTCAGGAAGGGGGACGAGCTGGAGCCGGTCGGGTTATTGTGGAAGGATTCGTGCAGTTCGATTATGAAATTACTCAACTTACTGTTCGTCATTCTGCCGGGACGACTTTTCTAAAACCGGTAGGTCATGTACAAGTAGATGGTGATTATCGGGAATCTTGGCAACCACAGGTTATGTCGGAGAAAGCATTGCAAAAAGCTCAGGATATAGCCCGGAAAGTTACGGATGCTTTGGGTGGATATGGTATTTTTGGAGTAGAACTTTTTATTAAAGGGGACGATGTCCTTTTCAGCGAAGTTTCTCCGCGCCCGCACGATACGGGAATGGTGACTATGATTTCGCAAGACATGTCACAATTCGCCTTGCATGCCCGTGCTGTTTTAGGGTTACCTGTTCCCGGAGTTCGTTTCTATGGCCCATCGGCATCTCGTGCTATCGTTGTAGAAGGAGATACGGATAAAGTTGTATTTGGTAACCTCGATGAGGTTCTTTCGGAAGAAGGAGTACAAATGCGAATTTTTGGGAAGCCGGAAGTTGTCGGACACCGTCGATTAGGTGTGATTTTGGCGACAGCCGATACGGTGGAGGAGGCGCGAGCGAAGGCCGATCGTGCATACAAGAAACTGAAAGTAAAATTATTGCCCAGATAAATGCCAGTTTGAGAAACTGCTTTGGGCGGTTGAATAACGAACGAATTAAAATGAAGAGGCCCGGAAATTTAATTTCCGGGCCTCTTTGTTGTCTGGAAGTTTTAAAAGCTATTCAACGATGAATTTACCCGTATGAAATTTTTCATCTATTTTATACAAAGCAAGATAGGCTCCCTTTTTTAGATAAGAGGTATCGATTGTACATTTATCAATTTGTTTGAGTAACATTTGACCCGTAAGGTCGAAAATGTTTAATTCGGAAGCACAGCCTTGTGCAATTCTGATAATTTCACCTTGTTTAACCACCGAGGGAATTAAGTTACCTTTTTCGGTATCTTGGCGGGCTTCGTCAATAGCCGAAACAACATTGATTTGAGTTTGGTCTTTCAATTTTATATCGCGAGATGAAAATCCAAGTTCGATGTTGTATTCCCCGTTATCGACAACGAAATTTTTCCGATTGACATCGTAATAAGAAAACGCATCTTTAGAAAGGTACAAAGTCACGAATTTTTCTTCTTCGGGTTCAAGATATACTTTTTGGTAGCCTTTGAGTTCCCTTATCGGGCGTTCGACAGGGCTGCTGCCGTTCTTGCCTACATACAGTTGAATGACTTCTGCACCGGCAACCTTTCCGGTATTCTTTATTTTGCAAGAAACTTCGACTAAATATTTGTCGTCGGAAGATTCCGTGATTTGCATATCGGAAAGATTGAATGTCGTATAGGATAATCCGAAACCGAACGGATATTGGACCTCTGTACCGGCTTTGTCATATCCACGATATCCCATCATGATACCTTCGGTAAAATTCACTTGTTTGGTCCCATTATCATAATAGCTGTTGTAACAGGGATTATCCTCCCATCTTTTTTCAAATGTTACAGGGAGTTTTCCCGAAGGGTTGTACTCTCCGAATAACACTTCGGCCATCGCGGTTCCGGCTTCTTGTCCGCCGTACCAACCCCAAAGAAGACCTTTCATTTTAGGTTCCCAGTCTTGCATTTCTACGTTTCCGCCGGCATTAACGACTCCGATCATCGGTTTGGAGCTCTTTTGGGCGGCTAGGACGAGGTCCTTTACATCTTGGGGCAATCCGAAGGACCGTTCTCCGGCTTCGGCTTCGCTACTTGAATTGTGACCGATGAATGCGACGATTATGTCGGCTTTGTCCAATTCGTTTTGGAACCGGTTTTCATCTCCGTCTTTGAGCCATGCCAAATCGATACAGGCTCCGCCTCCTCCCTGAAAATAATCCAGTTGAATTTTGTAGGCTTTCCCTGCTTCCATTTTCATGGTATAACGTTTTTCACGAGTGGAACCCGATTTGAATTCATCGATGACCGTTTTTCCATCGAGAATTAAACGGAAACCGTCATCTCCTTTCACGATGAAAGTATAGTTCGATGTTTCTTGGGGACGAATTTCACCGGTCCATTTGACCGAGAAATAGTTTTTCTCGACATTGGCAGCATCGGGTCCCGAGGTCCATTCAAAGTTGATACGACTGTCTACACGGGTAGTTACAGGAGTTCCTGATAGATTCTCGTTGTTGTAAAATTCGGCTTTGAGACCATGTTCGTTCGAGCCGGCAGCTGTATACAGGACATCTTCCATGTGATCATAGAGATCCACGAGTGTGACGTTGATGCCTTTTTCATTTGCCAACTTTTTCAATCCGTCGAAGTAAGACACATAATGGAAAGGTCTTACCAGTCCGCTTCCGCCGCCGGCCGCATAAATTGTAGCGTTATTACCGATTACGGCAATGTTTTTAATCGTATTGGTGTTCAATGGCAGAATGTTCGATTCGTTTTTCAACAACACGATTCCTTCTCTCGAAATTTCCAATGCGGCTTTTGCCGTTTCGGGGTTGTCGAGGGGAATGCTCGGATCTAATTGTTCTTTGTCGAAGAATCCGAATCCGATCATCGTTTGTAAGATATGTTTGACTTTCAAATCGATTTCGCTCATATTTATTTCTCCGGTTTCGAGATAATGGCGCAGAGCTTCCTCGTTTTCGATTTCATTTCCTGCCATTTCCAAATCGAGTCCGTTTTTAACCGCCGGAACACAGTTATGAGTGGAGCCCCAGTCGGACATCACGAGTCCGTTGAATCCCCATTGTTCCCGTAGTACTTCTTTGAGCAACCAGGGATTCTCGGTTGTCCATACGCCGTTGAGCAAGTTATAACTGCTCATGACAGCACCGACTTCTGCATTCTGGACGGCCGATTTAAATGCCGGGAAATAGATTTCATGTAAGGTTCGCTCGTCAATGTTGGAACTCACATAATTACGGTCATATTCTTGGAAGTTGGCCGTGAAGTGTTTGATTACTCCCATCACTCCGTTTTCTTGTAATCCCTTGATATATCCGGTAGAAGTCGTTGCCGTCAAGAAAGGGTCTTCTCCCATATATTCGAAGTTCCGACCACAGAAAGGAGCTCTTGCGATGTTTACGGCAGGACCTAATAGAATATTTACACCACGAGCCTTGCAGTCTTGTGCCAAAGCTGCGCCGAACGCATAGGCCATATCCGGATTCCATGTGGCTGCCAGTAAAAGATCGCAAGGATAAGCCGTGGAAGCTCCCCATGTACCTACGCCCTGCGGTCCGTCGGACATTTTTATAGCCGGAACATTTAATCGGGGAATAGCGCGGGTGTACATCCAATCTATACCACCGATATAGGTCAGGCGTTCTTTTACTGTCATATTTTTTAAAATATCCTCGGCTCTTTTTTCTACTTCGGGAGTAAACCACGATTGGGAGAAAGCCGGTAATGCTAATGATAGCGATAAGGCTATCAAGGGTAGTTTATATCTTCTGGATTTCATGGTTCAATGTTTATTTAACAATTAGTTTTTCTATTTTATTTTTACTTCCGTCATTAGCCGATACAATGTATGCTCCGGCATTCAGTACGATTTCTCGGTATGAAACATCAGTCGTACCTTGTTCGATCACTGTTCCCGACAGGTTATATACCGTGTAGTTTACCGGTTTGCCCTCTGTTTGAGAAATAATGATTTTCCCTTGATCCGCAATGATGGAAAGTGTTTTGTCCTGGGCGGCGTTGATGCCGGCTCCGTTAAATTCTTTACCGAAGATTTGGAATTTAAGGAGTTGAATGTCTTTTGCTCCATTATTAGCTTCTACGTCGAGCATGACTTTGGTGAATCCCGTGGACGAGTTTACGTTATATTTCAAAGTAGAATACCGGGTGGGGAAGTATGTGTCTGTCTGACGGTCGAGTTCTACCCAGCCCAATTCTTCGTTATAAGCATTTAAAATCCATTTGCGAGGATCCCGGTCGGGATAATCATGAGCGTTTGTAAGGGCATAAGATTCGATCGTATAGGGCTTTTCCAAATCTATTTCTACATAAAAACTCGTTGCTTCATGTGCATAATATTTGGTGTTCATGTTCCGGTCGAACAGATTGTAAAATTCTTCGGAGAAATTATCACCCGATTCTCCGATAGGATATGCCGATACATTGGAGTGAACATCGATATTTTCAGTCAGGTCAGTCGGAAAATTTTTGTCTCCCGAAGCGACATAGGGCAGACCGAACAATTGCCATTCTGCAATTTCGAGATTTTCGTGGGTTGCCGCTAATTTGTAATATTGTGCGGCGTCTGCTGCTGCGGTTCCCGGATATCGGGTTATTTCATATAGGTGGGCTCCGTCGAGATCGGTTACTTTATCGTAAGAAATTTCTTTCCATGTAGAGCCATTGGCCGAAGCATATAATTTCCAAGTGTCAACGTCGATTTCACTGTCGATACCTGCTGAGAGTAAAAATCCCGTCAAGAGTACCGGTTGCTGGCATTTGGCTACGATTTCTACATTCGATGTCTCGGGAACATAATAAGTGTATTCATCATTATCGGTCAACAAGCTCAGCGTAGAATTTTCTTGTGTAGAAGAAATTTCGGCCTCGTCGGTAAAATCATACGAGTAAGCGATTTTCTCGACTTCTGGTTTATCTATTTCTTCGGTCGTTGTACATATCTCGAATTTATCGATATTGGGGCCATTGTCCTCGTGTAGTCCGAAAGTCAGGGTGTTTGTTCCCTTATCGAGATATATCAAGGTAGATACCATTGAGGTAGGGGCATTGTCCCAGTTGGGGGAGTCTTTCGTACGAATGATACTCTTTTGATAGTGGTTGACCTTGATGGTGAGAGCTCGGCTCGACCCCATCGAATAGACTTTCAATTCGTAAGTCCCGGCTTCGGGTATCTCGACGTTGTTGAACCGTAAATAGGAGTTAGCGGCTAAGTCGAAGTCTCCGATATATTTGCCTCCCGATAGACCGGCAACGGAAGAACCGTCGGTAGGTTTTACTTTCAGGTTTCCGAATAATTGAGCGGTTTCGGCTTCGAGAACGATAGGAAACTCTCCCGGTTTCGGAAGCTCTACGTCGGTTGTAATGATTTCGAATTTATCCATATTAGGGCCACCGCTTCCCATAGGAGTAATTTTTATCGTATTTTTCCCTTTATCCATGTAGATATAGGTACTCATTTCGTTTGTGGGAGGTACGTCCCAACCCGGTGTCGTATTGGAGACCGTCGATATGTATTCGGAATAGTTATTGACTTTAACGGCAATAGACCTATTCTGCATACTCATGTAATAAGTCTTGAATTCATAAGTCCCGGCTTCGGGCACTTCAATATCGTTAAAAACTATGGAGCTACCGGGGTCGTTATCACCTACATATTTACCGCCCGAGATTCCTTCTACGGTACTACCGTCGACAGGTTTTACTTTTGCAGGCAGTGTGATTATTCCCTTTTCTGCTTCGAGCGTTACAAGCACGTCTTGGGCTTGTAGCCACGGAGCTGTCATTAAAGCAGCTCCTAACGACATTAGTCGCCAGATGGAATATCTGTTTTTCATGATAAAAAAGTTTTAGTAAAGAGAGAGTGCATCGACCGATGCACTCTCTTCATTTTTTAAAGATTTATTGTTACACCTTTTTTCAACGAACCGGAACCTTTATATACTTTCCCGTTCATCATTAATTCTACATTCAGAGCTTTGATTTCTTTCTCTATTTTACGTTTACCCTCTTTGGAAGCGAGAGAGACTTTTACTTGATTGTTTTTCTTCTCGGCAGAGAATGTCATCAAGCTATAATCTCCGCATTGGAAATTCCAGCCGTCTCCGGCATCCCAATAGAGTTGACCGTGAGCTTTTCCGTTCTCATCGAGGCATACAAAAAGAGTAAGAGGTTCGAACGAATTTTCGGTGGTGCTTTGTATAACCTTTCCGACCGGAACGATGCTTCCGCCTTTGATTTTCAATTTGGCTTGGTACTTATCGCTGTATTCTCCATCGATCAGTGTCATATTTTCCCAAATTCCGTAAGGCAATACGGGATTCTCGGCGAAAGCGGGAATAACAAGGACATTGTCTCCCAATAGGAAAGCCTGTTGCTCGCTGCGCAATCTCAGGTCTTTGGGGTCGGCGAAAAATACAGGTTCCATAACCGGAACACCTGTCTTGTGAGCTTCGTAGAACAACGTGTAGAAATAGGGAAGCAATCGGTAACGACGTTCGAGGGCAATACGAGAGGTGTTTTCTATGGCCTCGCCGAAAGCCCACGGTTCTTTGTCGTTGGTTCCTGCACAAGCATGACCTCTGGCAAAAGGTAAAAATACTCCGAATCCCAACCAATGAGCCCATAAATCGGCATCCGTATTATTTAAGAATCCTCCGATATCGGGACCGTTGAATGCTTGACCTGAAAGGCCTAATGTAATAGACATAGGTACGGAAAGTTTCAAGTGATCCCAGCCAGCCCAGTTGTCACCTGTCCAAGTTGCTGCATATCGTTGATAACCCAGTAAGCCGGCACGCGTAAGAAGGAAGGGGCGTTTTTCGGGGTTGACTTTCATAATCCCTTCATACGAGGCTTCGACCATAAGACGACCGTAAGCGTTGTGGTAGAGCAGGTGAGAGCCGGCGGGTAAATTGCCGCCTCCTCGGTGAGGAGTATCGTAAGGCATGGTTCCAATGCGGTTTTCTTCGGGAATATCGTCGTCGGTAACGGCCGGCTCATTCATGTCGTTCCATACGCCGTCGATTCCCAATGCCAAGAAATCTTTATACAAATTGGACCACCATTCACGGGCTTTGGGCATGGTAAAGTCGGGGAATGCGCAATATCCCGGCCATACTTTACCTTCGTAAATTTCACCGTTGGGGCGTTTTACCCACACATCGTTTTCTGTTCCCGATTGGTAAACGTGGTAGTTTTTGTCCACTTTGGCTCCGGGATCGATCATATATACGGCTTTGAATCCTTTTTGATGAAGTTCCTCATTCAAGGCTTTGGGGTCGGGGAAATTAGTTTCGTTGAATGTGAAAATACGGTAGCCGTCCATGTAATCGATGTCCATCCAGATAGCATCGCAAGGGATATTTCTGCTACGGAAATTGTCTGCGATTTCCCGTACTTTCTGCTCGCTACCGTAGGAGAAACGACATTGATGGTATCCCAGAGTCCAACGGGCAGGCATCGTGATGGTCCCGGTCAATTCGGCAAGGCCTTTGAGGACATCTTTGGGTGATTCCCTGTCGATGATGTAAATGCGGAATAGAGCTCCTTCTGTGTTAAATTCGATTTTGTCGGAATTGGTATGTAGTTCCGATTTCCAGCTACTATCGAACAAAATACCGAAAGCGCTACCGTCTCTTCTCACACCCAATACCCACGGATGTGATTGATACAGTCGTTTACCGCCATCGACGCCGTAGGCTCCTGTATCGGTGTTCCAGAGTTTTATGTATTGGCCGTTTCTCAATAGAGGCCCGGTAACTTCGCCACCGCCATACAGACTTATTTCACCGGTCAGGCTCAATGAGGCATTGGCTTTTCCGTCCACGACGGTGAATTGTGGATATAATTCCCAATCGGAGGGTACAGACCCTTTTGCCGTGGGTTCTTCTTTAAGAATTAAAGAGGGGGTTTTCGTTTGGTCGAATCCTTGCGGAACGAATTCTACTATCCCGTCTCCCACGAGAGAAGATTTGGCGATAGCTACGTTTTCGGCATGTGCATTGAGGATTCCGACCGAGCATAAAGCGACTATAATTCCGTTTAATTTCATGGATAAAAATTTTAATTATTAGTTAACTGCTAATTTTGCGAATAATTCAACCATAGCACCTTGTGCAAGAATATCTCCCGGGTTGTCCGTTATGTCGTTCCCGCTGAATTGTTTGAAGAAAAGTCCGGTCTCGGCATCCCGGGTGTATTTCCATGCGTGGTCGACCGATTTGCGTATGGCGATCATATAAGTTCCATTGCTCTCGACTTTGTTCAGTTCAAGGAATCCGCGGACCATGATCGCATTGAACCAGCGGCTTCCGTCTTTGAGAATGCGGAATTGCTCTCCCGACGAGTTGGATATGAAGTTTTCGAAGAAATAATTATAGCAAGCCTCTGCGAGCAATTTGGCATCGGTGAGATATTGTTCCTCGCCTGTCGCATTGTAGAGCAACACGGCTGCTTGCAACATTTGTCCCGAGTTGTAAGAGAACTTGCTGGTTTCGATTTTACCGCTCGTTTTGATGCAATCCCAGTAGAGGTAGTCGGAGGGGTCTTGTAATTTCGATTTTGTCCATTTGTAAATATCTTTACCGTTCTCCAAGTACGCTGCATCGTTGGTGATTTGATAGAGTTTCAAAGCGAGAACCACGGCCGGAGCGTTGGAACAAGTGTTTTTGGAGTCTTTGGCATTTTCGTCCCAATAAACTCCGCCTCCGAGTTCATCGTCTTTCCCGGAGAGTACGAAATTCCATACGCTTTTTGCATAGTCGAGATACCAGCTATCTTTGGTTTTGCTGTAAAGATCCGCTAAATCTATACCCACCCAAATAGCGTCGTCGTATAGACGTTGATCGTGAGGGTTGACAAAACAGCCGAAACACATGGGTTCTTTTGTCGTATTGTAGTATTTGAGCAGTGTCTCTTTCAACCGGCTTTCGTAGGTCATTCGGAAATCTACGTTATCGGTATTTTGTACGATAGCGTTGAAGGCCGAAACGACGCTGCCCAATCCCCATAAGAAAGCGTGACTGTCGTAGTCGGGGCTGGAAGGTTCTTGAGGAGTTCCTAATGTATTGGGATATGAACCGAACATCATTCGCACTTTGTCGCTCCAATAATATTTGAAAATATTGGCAAAAGTCGTTTCGGCTCGCGACATGTATTCCTTATTGATACTTCCCGGATCAGTGGGTTTCACGGGTTTGATGGGAGCATCTTCGCTTTTACAGCAAGTCAGTAGTCCTACAAGGAAAGCGAGAACTAATAAATTTTTTTTCATGATGAGTTGTGTGATGTTTTAACGAATTTGACGAGATTCATTGGTCGACGCTACTATTCGGAATTTTCCGAATAGTAGCGCGATCATGATTACTGCTTTTCAAATTTGATTTCCATTTTTTCCGTATCGAGCGTGATCTTGTAAAGACCTGCTTGCTCGGCGGTTATTTTCCACTTGTAGTCGGGCTGTTCTCCCGGGGTCACTTGTACATCGGTACTTTCGATAGACCCGTTTTCGACAAGTGGCTTGAACGTGGTTCCGTCGAACTTCCTTTGGGCGAGGATTTTTAATTCTCCCTCTTGCAAAGCCCCCTGGTAAGTAAAGATGTTAGGATTCAAGTTATCGGGAGTCATGGCGATAATCTTTTCTATATCCCAACCGGCAGCAGTCGCATTACCTACAAGATATAAGTTTTCATATAGAAGTTTCTTGTATGAGATAGTCATATCTTTAAGCGATAGGTAGATGTAATACAATCCAGCCTCGTTTATCTGGAAGAGGTCGTCTGCTTCCGTTTCGCTCGTACGTTTTACGACAGAGCTGTTGTCCGCTCCTTTGTTGTAAGAAGGCAAGGCTTGCCCCAGCGTGGTGATGAATTTGAATCCGCCTTGTTTCAACTGGCCTCTCCAATTATACAGACGACCGTTAGATAGTTCGGTTATTTTCTCAGCGGCATTCAGATCCGTACCGCCGGTCGTAGCCGTACCCGTAATATAGAGCGGTTGCGATGTAGGCTTATAAGTGGTTATTTGCACTTTCGTGGTCGCTATTTCGGGATATTTGAATTTGGGACCTTCCACTTTGGCGGCTACCCGAGCCTCCACATAGACTGCTTCTCCGGCTGTCTTTCCCCATTTTTCTACAATAAGGTCGTACAGTTCGGCCGATGAGTAGCTGATCGATTCATTGGGTCCGAATGTGCGGACATCGGTTGCCGACTGAAAGTTGTTGTCTGCTATATCTATTTGAAACAGATAGGAGAAAGTGTAGTCTGCCCCTAAACTGGTCGCTTCGTTCCAAGAGAACGAAATAATCTTGTCGTCTGTCGCATCCGGAGTAAGAGTCGCCGACTGGGCGGAGGCTGTCAATTTCAATTGATTCCGCTCTATGACTTTATCGTCGTCATCGTCGCAGCCGACAAAAGCCAGTACGAACAGAAGTGAGAATAATATATGATATATCGTTTTCATACATTTATACTTTTAGATTTCAAAATTGAATTTACCATTTGGGTAATTGTCTGAGGTTGGGGTTCTTGTCCAATTGATTTTGATGAATGGGGAACCAATAGTTCTTTTCGCTGAAAGCGCGTGTGATTTCGACGCGACGTTTGAAGTAGGCATTCTCGTTGTTCTTGTCGCAGCTTTTTTCTGTCCCGAACTTGTTCATGCCGTAGAAGTCACCGCGCAGAATATCGATTTGTTTCCAACGGCGGATATCATCGAAACGGATCGCATATTCGCAGTTGAACTCAACCCGACGTTCGCGACGAATCGCTTCACGCATAGCGGTCTGATCGGCCGGTGCGGGGATTTTGTCTAATCCGTTGCTGTCTTTCCCTGTTCCATATTGGGGGATACCTGCGCGCTCTCTTACGAGGTTCACGTATTTCAGTATCTCGTCGGTTTGCTCGGGAGCCCATTCGTTGAGAGCTTCGGCATAGTTCAGATAGGCTTCTGCCAACCGGCAGATAATACCGGGACGATAGGGAATGGAGTAGTTGAGGATATTCGTTTCGGGGTGTACGCGTTTTCTCAACAGATAACCTGTTTGCGGAGCATCCCATAAAGAACCGGACGCGGGCCGGCCGTCTTCTCCTTCGTAATAGAAATCCACATAACGGCTCGATTGACGATACCAAGCACCGTTGTAAAGCACCGATACATAGAAACGAGGCTCGCGATTGACATACATGTTGAATGTTCCGGCCGGAGCGATTGTATTTTCGGTGTTGGATTCTTTGGCATCTTTGTCTCCTTCGATCCATTTGGTCTTTCTGACATCGGGCTGGGTAGAGAATCCGCTTTCATTGTATCCCGAGGCTTTGTTGATGATAGGCTCGCCGTTGGGCTCATACCCTGTGATAGCGGGCAGACCGTTGCTCATGAAGAACGCATCGACCAATTCCTGAGTAACTCCCAAACCGCCTTGTCCACGGGATCCGCGGGGAACCGAGTGTTGAGAGTAAAGGTCGTAACTTACATCGGGACGGGCGAACAGAATTTCCTTGTTACCTTGATTGAATTCTTTGTAACACATATTGGAATAGGACATGAAGGGGTCGATCGAACCATCTCCGTTATACTCTTTGTACAAGGCATAACCGTTGCCTTCGGCCTCGGTCAAAAGATCTTTGCAAGCGTTTACCGCACGTTCCCATTTCTTGGGGTCGTAGGTAGAGTTGAAGATTGCTTCACCTTTATTGTTCGTATAAGCGGCATAATCGGGGTCATCGTTCCCGTTTACCAACGGACTTGCAGCGAAAAGAAGCATACGGGCACGGATAGCCAACGCCATCACCGAGGTTGCTCGTCCGTATTTACGTTCTTCGGTATAAGAGGGTGGTAACAGTTCCGATACGGCTTTGAACTCTTTATCGAGCCAATCGATTATTTGGTCGTAAGGTGTTTGTCCTATCAATATCTTGTCGATGGGGTCGTTCATGTCGACCAGTGAGGTTTGGAACGGTATGGCTCCGTAGGTATTCACCAACAGATAATAGTAGTAAGCAATCAAGAAACGTGCCTCGGCCTTCATGTTGTCCACATCGGCTTGATAGACCTCTTGCTCGGGCAGAGCCTTGACGTTGTCTAAGAAAATGTAAGCCTCGCGTATTCTCACCGGAAAGTCGCTCCAAAAATTCCCCTTCCACTCGCTTTGGGGAGTCCAGTTACCTAAGATTTTGTCGATACAATCCCAGTCGGAGAATGCCCGCCAGTCTTGCGAAGGCGAGAAATCATCGGCATAGGCATCGTAATTACGCATCATGGGCGTGTAGGGGTCGGGGATTCCGTCATAGATACCGGCCAACCATTCCTCGGTACGGTTCTTACTGTTGAATACCATATCCAATGTTAAAATATCGTCGGGAGCATTGTCCAGATAATCGGTACAGGAAGTGACCGAAAACAGACCGATGATAGCTAATGTATATCTAACGATTGTATGTTTCATAATTTTTATATTAATAGGTTTAGAATCTTACTTGTAGTCCGATAGAATAAGTGGCCATGATGGGGTATTTCAAACCGTTGCTGGTATTCAGTTCGGGGTCCCACAGGTCGAACTTGGAGAACTGCAAAAGATTTGTTCCGCGAACGAATATACGGGCATACTCCATTGCAGCTTTTTTGATAAGATTTTTTGAGAATGAATATCCCAATTCTACATTTTTCAACCGCAACATACTCATATCTTTCAACCACCAATCCGATACTTGGGCGTTGTTGGCGTTGTAGCCCATGTGGAGTCTCGGATAGAATACGTCTTGACTGGGGTTGTCGACTGTCCATGCATCCGAGGCATTGGTAAATATGTTACCTTCGGCACCGATAGTAGAACCGGGTAAGAAGTTCTTTTGGTTTTCTCCGATGATACGATAGGTGCGGCCGTTTCCTTGAAAGAAAGCCCCGAAATCGATATTTTTATAGCTCAGGTTAATACCGAAACCATATACGAGTTCGGGATTGACCGTACCTCCGATGGCGGTTTTATCGGTTTCTGTGATTTCTCCGTCACCGTTGAAATCCACGTATTTTATATCTCCGGGATAAACTCTATCCGAGAATTTTGGAACCGGTAGTCCCGGTTTCAGCTTACCGGTCGTTACGTCTTCGAAATCGGCTTCGGTATATAAGCCGTCGTTAACCAAACCGAATATCTGGCCTACCGGTTTGCCGGTACTCGAACGGTAAGTGCCGAGTACACCTAAATCTTCGTCTTGTTCTATGATTTTGTTCTTGGCGTAGGTAACACTTGCCCGAGCCGAAATAAACCAGTCTTTGTTGATTTGTTTGTTCAAATCCAATGAAATATCGAAACCTTTGTTTGTCACGATACCGTAGTTCGCCCACGGAGCGGAGGGGAAGCCGGCCGATGACGGAATGTTCTTTCGTTGCATGAAGATGTCTTCTCTTCTTTCATGGAAGAAGTCTACTTGCAATTCGGCCATTTTGAACAAACCCAATTCGATTCCGACGTTGGCTTTTTTCACGGTTTCCCAAGTCAGGGACTCAACACCGGGATCACCTTCGCGCAAACCGCCTTTATCGTAGAATGCATTGGAATTACCCCACTTGTATCCGTCGGTCGTGCCGATAGTAGTGATATAGGCAAAACGTTTTTGAGAACCGTCGTCGTTATAAAAGCGGTCGTTCCCGGCCAAACCGTAAGAAGCTCTCAGTTTTAATTTATTGATGTAGTTTTGTACCGGACGCATGAATTCTTCCTCCGAAACAATCCAGCCCGCAGCGATAGACGGGAAGAAACCGAAACGGTTGCCTTTTGCAAAGTTCTCGGAACCGTTATAACCGAAGTTGAACTCTGCGATATAGCGGTCGGCGTATGTATATGCCGCACGGCCGGCGAAACCTTGTGTACGATAGGGCACTTGGTCACCGTCGTCGTAGTTGCGTTGGTTGTACAACAACAATGCGCTTACCGAGTGATTTCCGAATCGTTGGTCGTAGGTGATATTTCCTTCTAAGTAGGTGCTATAATTGCCATAGTCTTCCCATCTTTCGTAGCCCAAGAATTCGTCTCCTTCGCTCAGAACCGTCAGTATTAACTCTCCGGTCACCGGGTCGCGTTGCGTGGCCGGCGAATAGTAACGGGGAGCTTTGCCCCGGTTTACTCCGTTTCGTGAATAGTAGTCGTAAGAGAATATACCTTTTATTTTCAAACCGGGTAAGATACATTTTAAGTCTTGTTCCACGGCGAACAAGGTTTCCAGTTTACTTTCTGCCTCACGTTTGAAACCCGATTGTGTCAGTTTGGCCCACGGGTTTTCATTTTCACGAGGTTTGGGAAGGGCCCCGTTTTCATAAATCAGCGGAACCATGTACGGCGTAGCTTTGAATGCAGCGCCGAAAATATCGTCGATACCATCTTTCGGTGCGTTTCTCTGTTGAAGGTATCCGCCGATGTTGAATGTCAATAATGTAGAGGAGGTGACGTTCATGTCTACGTTGGTACGCAAGTTGAATCGATTCACCGAGATATTGGAGTTCCAGTTTTGAGTTTTGTCGCTCTCGGTAATACCTGCTTCGTTATAGTATGCGCCGACGAAAGAGTAACGCAATTTCTCGTTACCTCCCGAAAGGTCGAACGAGGCCCTCGTGTTGTGAGCGACGTCTTTTGTAATTGCGTCTATCCAATCGATATCGGGATATAGTTCGGTATCGTATCCGCTGCGGTATTTATCTATTAGTTCCGGCGAATAAAGTTCTGTCCCCGTCTCTTGGATATTGATATTGTTCAAGAGCGTAAGGTAATCTGCCGCATTAAGGAACGAGGGTAATTTGGCCGGACGAGTGATAGAGTGTTCTACCGATACGTTGATGTTCGTCTTACCGGAATGTCCTCGTTTGGTTGTAATAAGGATTACACCATTCGCACCACGTACACCGTACACGGCACTTGCCGAAGCATCTTTCAGTACCGAGAACGATTCTATTTCCGAAATATCGAGGTTGTTCAAGGAGCGTTCTACACCATCGACAAGTACGAGCGGGGAGTTGCTGCCCTTGAAAGAGCTCATACCGCGAATCCAGAATTCGGAGTTGTCATAACCCGGTTCCCCGGAACGTTGAACGGCGATGATACCCCCGATGTTACCAGCGAGGTCGTTGCTCAACGAACGAGTCGTCCCTACTTGTAATTGTTGAGGTTTCACACTGGTGATAGCTGCGACTACCGATGCTTTCTTCTGTACTCCGTATCCAACGACTACGACGTCTTCGAGTTGGGTCGCTGCGTCTTGTAACACCACATTGATAATTTTCCGGCTATTCACGGCTTCTTCACGAGAAGCGAACCCGATGTATTTGAATTGTAGTATGGCACTTTTATCGGGCACTTTTATGTCATAGATACCATCTACATTGGTGATAGTCACGATAGAGGGATTGTCCTTTACCGAGACGGTTACACCGATAAGCGGCTCGCCGTTGACATCTGTAACGTTTCCTCGTATGGAAATCTTTTTTTCATCAGAGGATACGTTTTTGTTATATAAGATGATTTGAGACTGTTTAATTTCAAATTTAATACCCGAATTTCCAAGCATTTGGGATATTGCTTGTTGAATAGGTGTCTTTTGGGCGTTCAGCGATACTTTTTGATCGACATTCAATTTTAAGGCATCGTAAAAGAACGTGTATTTACTTACACTTTCTATTTTTTTGATAGCCTCGGATAATGGAATGTTTTGAAAAGAAATTGTTATGGTTTCTCCCGGTGCTTGAGCAAACAAGTTCAAGGAGAATAAAATGGCTAGAAATACAGCCAATTTTTTCTTTAGATTCATATCATGGGTATATTAAAGTTAACTTAATAAGTTCTCTTTCTTTTTTTTGTTTTTGGGTTTAAGAATAAAAATTTTTAATCATTCATTCTACATAGGTGGTTTGTCTTTAATGTATCGTCATAGGCAATAATGTGTTAAAGGGTTATCATTAATGTGTTGTCTTCTGTAAAGTAGTAGTTTATCGAAGATATGTTCGACATGATACGAATGATATCTTCGAGACTTTGGTCATGGAGGGTAAACGTGTAAGATTGATCGTCGGGCAAAGCCGGGTCGATGATGATGTTCACGTTATACCATTTGGAAAGATATTTGCAAACTTCATGAAGATTTTTGTTTTCCAGTTTGACTTTTTCGTTAGTCCACATTTTTGCAAATTCTACGTCTCCTTTTTCAACCCGAATTGTTTTGTCTTTTTTATCGAGAAAGCCTTCTTCCCCCGGTTTCAGATAACAGTTCGAGCTATCGTCGCCCAATACATGCATCGATACCGAACCTTCGTATAGGCTCACTACCGATTTTTCGTCAGTATGGTAGGCGCTTACGTTGAATTGTGTACCATGTACTTTTACCGCTATGTCGCTGGTCTTGACAATGAACGGCCTTTCATCGTGCTGAACTTTAAAAAAAGCCTCGCCTTTCAATTCGACTTCTCGCATGTCGGCATGAAGATTTTTGTATTCCAGCTTCGAATGTGAATTTAACCATACTTCACTGCCATCGGGAAGTATGAATTTCGATTTTCCTGTAATTGTCGAATAAGTTTGGACAATTGTCTCTCTGTTCAAAGATTTGTTGCTGGAAAAGAAATAATACCCTATCCCCGAAACGATTAATAATAAACTGATAGCTGCGGCAATGCGGTTTAGTTTCTTGCCGAAATGTAACCGGGGAACAATCTTTTTTACCTTTATAGGTTCTTTCTGTATAGTATCTTTGTGAATATAGGCTTGGAATTTTTTCCAATAATAATCTACATCGGGATTGTAGTTGGCAGATTTTGCTTGGATGCTATCCCAAAGGGTTTTCAGTTCATCGAAAAGAAGTTTGTTTTTGTTATCGGCCGCTAACCAGTTTTGTAGCTGCGATTGCTCTTCTTCTGATAGGGAGATTCCTTCGAATTTAGCGATGATTATATCCCACGGAAGATTATTATTCATGTTTGATGGAATTTTAAGATTTCAATTACTTAGACACAAAAATCGGGCTTGACCCTTATATGTGTAGATAATAAAAAAGAAAAAATGTCTGATTGGTATAGATATCCATTTTATAATTACTTTGTAATCAATAAGTAGAAATCTTTCGAGGCTTTTATATTTTTTTATTTTTGCTGTGAATATTATTTTTTTATCTTGAATAATATTATTTTCTTTGCATAGTTTTCCTGTAATAATGGTAGCGAATATCACTAATGACATATCATTGCTTAGGCAGATTCGTGAAGGAAATGAGGATGCGTTCAAATCTTTATTTGAAACATATTTTACTCCTTTGTGCCGTTTCATATATCTCCATTTGGACGATAAGAATGTGGCAGAAGAGTTGGCGATGGATATTTTTATTTATTTATGGGAAAACAGAGAGACATTTCAGATACAGCTTTCACTGAAAGCCTATTTGTTCCAAGCAGCGAAAAATAAGTGTTTGAATGAATTGAGAAAAAAGAAAGAGACGGTAGGTCTCGACGGAGTGGAAGTCTCTACGATCAATACCAGTGTGTCTACTCTTGAAACCGAGGAATTATATCGTTTGATTCAGGAGGCTGTTTTTTCTTTACCGGACAAATGTCGGAACATTTTTTTGCTTAGCCGAAGTGAGAATCTTACGAATCAGGAAATAGCTCGGAGGTTGAATATTTCGGTAAAAACCGTTGAGGGTCAGATAACCACGGCCTTGAAAAAAATCAAAAAATTTTTAGGCGATCAGTACAGCTATTTGTGGTAGTAAAATTTTTTTTCATTTGGTATAAGGGTGTATGATGTTTTTTGTGTCATAGATATGTAAAACCCTTGGAATGTTACCAACATGAAAAACTCGTGTAAGTACAGATATTGTTCGGACAACGGTTGTTTCTCTATCCTTTTCGACTGTGAAGTATCCTTGTTGGAGTCTTTGGTTTAGGAAAGATTCTAAGTGGTTCTTATGCTTAATTGTAGTTTGCGAAGGAATGAAAAAATTTAAGATTTTATTACTCTCTTTGTTGCCTGCTGCCGGCTTGTGCGCTCAAAATCCGCTTTTAGTCTTGGAAGCAGAGGATGCGGTTCTCACACCTCCGGTAAAGGTCAAATATGTGAATGGATATTCGGGAGATGCCTATGTGGGGGACAACGACAATGGATCCGAGATTTTGTTTAGGAATGTCTATGTCGATAAGGAGGGCACTTATGAGTTCCGTACCTATTACACGAGCATGTTCATACGTTCCATAGCCGTCCAAACGGGATTTTATGCACCGGTGGTGATAGGTATGACGGAGACGACAGAAGATTGGAACCGCCCTCCGGTCGGTATGATGCTTTCGTATATTTATCTCGATAAGGGCGATAATACGATAAAAATCACTCCTTACAATGGCGGTGGCCCTAATATAGATAAATTTGAAATCTGGGAGACCGAGGTTAAAATGCCGAAGCCCGAAAAGATGAAAGCAGCTTACGCTTACGACCTTACCGACAATGCTGCAATCACGATTGGTGGAAAAGATATTTCCGGGTCTGCCCTGAATGATAACGATGAATACACGGTTTATGATTTACAGGCTGCTTCGGATTACATATATGTTACCTGTACAGACCCTTGTCTGGTTACGGGTTATCTATTTTCCGAGGGAGAAGTGACATCTCAAAATGTCGATTCATGGAGCCTTGAATATTCGGTCGACGGGAGAAATTACTCGCAATTGAATTCCGGAGGCTCTACCCGTTACAGCGCGGCTACCTTGTTTACGATAAGCCGTCAACCCCATGCGGATGCAGGCAAGGCAGCCCGATATTATCGTATCGATACGAAAGGGCGGAATGTCGGGGAAATACAATTGTTCGGGATACCTTATTACGAATCGGCCGATCATAAAAATTTCCCGGCAGATATTACCGAAAATGTCGATGTCTTTTCCAATGTGATAGGTTCTCCGCTCGGAGCCTTTACGATTGCCGACGAAAGATATTTTAATCTTTTCGACCGGGATATGCAACGGAAGTATTATAGCGACGAAAGCCCGGTATTCAATGTCGAGGTAGAACTGGATAAACCGTATCGATTGGACTATTATACGTTGACTTCGTGTCAGGATTATCCTGAGAGAGACCCTAAGAGTTGGGTCGTCGAAGGCTTTGACAAAGACTGGGAAGCCGTAAGCGAAGTCAATGGATTTGTATTCCCTTGCCGGTATGCAACTATGAAATTCGCAGTAAATGGTACTAAATTATATAAAGGCTATCGTTTGAGAACGGTCGAAAATAACGGAGCCGACTCCTTTCAGCTTTTGAAATGGCAGTTGTTCGGCAGTGACAAACCGTCTTCTGTTACAAAACCGGTAACCGAAGGAATCGATGTCGCTACGCAGAATCACGAGATTGTAATTACTATGGATTCCGATGGATTTTGTAAAGTAGTGAACTTGTCCGGCCAAATTGTGTACGAGAGCGAGATAACAGGTCGTGTGAATAGAATACCTGTTCCGCCCGGTGCTTATCTGGTGGGAATAATTGTACAGCAAGAACAAGTCGTGCAAAAAGTAATCGTGAAGTAGCTTTATTGTAGAAACAGGAAGTAAATATTGACAATGAAAAATAAATGTATATATGGTCTTTTGGTCGGCGCGATGATGGCAGGAGCCTGCCCGGTATGGGGTGAGACTGTCGTCGGAGAAACCGTCTCTCCCTCCGATTCTATAAAACTTGTTGTCGTGAGCGATAACGATGCTTTGTATTATAAGGTCGTGAAAGGGGTTACCTCTATTGTGGAAAAATCGGCTTTGGGAATTACCACTTCGGTAGGCGATTTTTCAACGGGATTGAGCGAACCCTCTTTTACCGAACGTTTGGTGGACGATTCGTATAGCTTACCGTCGGGAAAGCGCAGTCGATATGATAATACATATAAAGAGGCGACAGTTTCATGTAATAAAGACGGACATACCGTACAATTTATTTTTCGGGTGTATGATGATGGCGTGGCTTACCGCTATGCGATTCTCGGTAGCGGAGACATTTCGGTTTATGCCGAAAATAGCGAATGTTTGCCGGTAAGACAGGAAAAAGTTTATTCACAGCAATATACCAAAAATAATCAGGCTCTTTATGAAGAGAACGATACAGAATTTATGGCATGTGAACTATATACCCCGTTGCCATTGCTGGTTCATACGGGAAGCGATTATCTGTTGTTGACCGAAGCGATGGTCAATGGGAATTATTGTGGAAGCTCGTTGTTTGTGAATGAAGAGACGAAAGCCTACGGTTACCGGCTGGTTGGGAATGTCGCTGCTACCCTTCCCTTGTATACGCCGTGGAGAGTTCTCATGGTGGGTTCCTTAGAATCGATAGCAGAGTCGGTTATATTGGAAAATTTGAACGATAAAACGGCCTTGACTAATCTGTCGTGGGTAAAACCCGGACGTGCTGTATGGAATTTCGGCGGAGAAGACTTCCACTCCGATTATCTTAGCATGAGTAACATTAAGAAATATATAGATTGGGCTAAACAGCAAGGTTGGGAATATTTCACATTGGACAAATGCTGGGAGCAGAACGGTGTTTCGTTGAAAGAGGTAGTGGATTATGCATCCTCCAAATCGGTGGGAGTGTTCGTATGGGTGAATCAAAACTCGCTTCCTTCCGATGAGTCGGCGATGGCTTCTATGGTACAGAATTGGAAGGCACAAGGAGTTAAAGGGTTGAAAGTCGATTTTTGGGAAAGTGACGATCAGGCTATGATGAAGAAATACGATTTGCTTTTGAAGGTAACGGCCGAAAAGCAGTTGTTACTTAATTTACATGCCTGTACTAAACCGACCGGTTTGAGGAGAACATGGCCGCATTTGCTGACATCTGAGGCCGTGTTGGAGAATACGGTTTTTACGACTTTTCCCGATATCCACAATATAAACTCGGCGATTATCCGAGGGGCTATCGGGTCGACCGATTATGTCCCGGTAGATTTTGCCGATAAAAACGGGTGCATCCATCAAAAGACGACAGCAGCGCACCAGTTGGCTTTATCGGTAGTTTTTGAATCGGGAGTACAACATATCGGCGACGCTCCCGAAAATATCGAATATAACATTGCCCGGGAATTTTTAAAGACTGTACCGGCTGCATGGGACGATACCCGCTGCCTTGAAGCTGTTCCCGACGAATATGTAAGTATCGTACGCTGCAAAGGCAATGAGTGGTATTTCGCTTCGCTGACACACGATGCCCGCACCGTGTCCGTGCCTCTTTCGTTTTTATCCTCCGGTGAACGATACAATGCGTACATTTATAAAGATGGTGAATGTCCGTCGGAAATTCAATTCGAATGGAAAGGAAATTTGACATCGAAAGATACGGTGTCGATCGATTTGTTAAAACATGGGGGAGCGGCTGTTTTGTTCTCTACGTCTTCGCAACTTCCTAAACCTATTTTCATGAAATATGAGGCTGAGGCCGATGGCAATACGATTCCGTTCGGTGTACCGGTTAAGACCGATACAGATAGTTTGTGCTCGGGTGGGAAATATGTGGCTTCGATAGGAAATGGACGTTCCATTACTTTCAACGATGTAAAAGTCCCTGAATCGGGCACTTATGCGATGACCGTTTACTATATGTCCGATGCCCCTTGTACGGCCTATGTAAAGATGAACGGTAATATGGATTCTTGGCAAGAGGTCTCATTTGTCGGTACAGGAGGAACGAGCGGCGGTAATTTGGCCCATAAAACTATATGGGTAGACCTCGATCACACGGCAAGCAATACGGTGGAAATCGGGAATAATTCGGAGTATGGCCCTAATATAGACCGCATGACTCTGTCGAAATATGCCGATGGTACTACCGCTATCGAGACCCCTGAGAGCGCCGAGCCGGTGGGGAAGGTTTATGCTCTTGACAAACATATCGTTATCGAGCAGTCTTCTTCTACCGATTATTGGGTCTATAATTCGCTCGGACAAATCCTTAAAGAAGGCAGTTTCGACGGTGGTCGGGCTTCTTTGTCGGTAGATGAGAAAGGAGTTTATCTCGTAAAGGTGCATACTGAGGATAAGGTATTTACCAAAAAGGTATTGATAGGTCGGTAAAGTAGATTCTTTTGTTAAACTTAATAATAAAAATTATGAAAAAGATTACATTTTTAATCGCGTGTTTGTTGGCCGTATTCGGTATGTCGGCTATCAATCATTATGACAATTTGTATGTTGTCGGAGATGCTTGTGCAGCAGGTTGGAGCCCTAAGGATGCTCTTGAAATGACGAAGGTCGGAGACGGCCAATTTACATGGACGGGAGAGTTATTGGATAAAACGGGAGACCGTCGATTCAAATTCTTGGTAGGAAGAGGCTGGGATCCTTGTCTTGCACCTAATCCCGATGTGCCCGATCACGAAATTGTCACTCCGGGTGTTCCCGCAAAGTTGTATGACAAAGGCGAACACGGAGGTTATGACACCTCTTTCCAAGTAGAAAAAACCGGGGTATACACGATTACGATCGACTTGGATGCAGAAACGATGACTTTGACAGAAAGTTCTTTGGACATTCTTGATGTCGAGAAATTCGGACAGGCCTATTTAGCCGGTAGCGCATTCCCCGAAAGAGTCGCTATGACGAAAGAAGCGAACGGCGTTTATACATGGAAAGGAAAACTTGAAGTGGGAGAACCCGTGACCGGTTTCTATATCGTAAGTAACGACAATAGCCAATCTTTGAATCCTGCGAATGCATCGGAGGTTAAATCGGGCACTTATACACCGGTTTTCAGTGCCGATGGAGTCGCCACTGCGGAATACCAAATTGCTTCTACGGCCACTTATACGATTACGATCGATTTGAATACCGTGAAAATGGAGGTTACAAAAATCGACTATGATCATTTATATCTGATCGGTAGTGCCATGAAAGGAGAACCGGGAGCTTGGAAAACCGAGGACGGAATTGAAATGACAAGAGTAAGCGAAGGCGTGTTTACATGGAATGGATTTTTGTATGCCAAGAACACCGAAGACGGTGATACGGAATTCAAATTTATCAATCAACTCATTGCCGGAAATTGGGAAAACTGTTTTGTATTCGATCAAACAAAAGAGGGAAATCAACTCATTACGTTAGGTGAAACGTATACGATTTCCTATTTTACTGCCGGTAACCATGACAATAAGTTTACCGTTCCCTCCGATGGCTATTACAAGTTGACGGTCGATCTCAATGCGTTGACTCTGTTGGTAGAACAAGGCGATCCTACTGCCATTGAGGAAGTTTCGGCAGCTGTTAAGCCCGTTGTGACAGTCAGTGGGTCGACTATTCAGGTTTTGACCAATGGCGCTGTTGTCGATGACGTTATGGTGTTCGATTTGTTGGGCAATTGTGTCGCTTCGACAGCGATGGTTTCCGATTGTTCTTTCGATATGGCTCATGGCGGCGTGTACATTGTTCGGGTAAATTGCGGTAACGCTGTGTATTCCAATAAAGTAATAGTTAAATAATATCTTTCTGTTTTTCACCGGGCCGGGGGGTGTCCTCTGCTCGGTGATTTTTTTTGCTCGTTTTTATATCGATGGAAAAAGCCGGGAAACAGAAATTTCCCCGAAAGGAAAATTGTAAAATCGTATGAAGAAATTATTCTCAATTATGCTTGGTCGTTGCTTTGCGCTCGCTTTTCTTTTGTTCTTTTCAGGAAAAAGTTTTGCAGGGAACGATAACTATACTCGTGCGGCCGATACGTTCAAGGCCATTGAAAAACTTTATGGAGTTGAAGATGTCCCTTTATTCAGGGAGACTTATCCCTTTGACAACCATTTGAAAGTCTCCTATCTTTCTAATCAAGAACAGGCCGAGCAACAGAAACTATATTCCTATCTGTGGCCTTTTTCGGGGAGCCTGTCGGCCGTTACGGCTCTTCTGGAAGTAAAACCGAAGTCCGATTTCCGAAAGGTATTGACTAAAACGGTTCGTCCCGGGCTGGAAATGTATCTCGACACGCAGAGAACTCCGACAGCGTATGCTTCGTATATAAACACGGCTCCGGTTTCCGATAGATTCTATGACGATAATATTTGGATAGGGCTCGATTTTACCGACTTGTATTTATTGACCGGGAAAAAAGAATATCTCTCGCAAGCCAAGATGGTTTGGCGGTTTATAGAAAGTGGAACCGATGATAAATTGGGATATGGCATATATTGGTGCGAGCAGAAAAAGAACGGGAAAAATACCTGTTCCAATGCTCCGGGGTCGGTGTATGCTTCGAAACTCTTTTTAGCGACCGGCGATAGTTCCTACTTACAAGCAGGAATTCGATTGTATGAGTGGACGAAAGAAAATCTGCAAGATCCCGCAGACGGTTTATATTTCGATAATAAGAGTTTGAACGGAGAAATCGGTAGGGCGAAGTTTGCTTATAACAGTGGACAAATGATGCAATCGGCAGCGCTTTTGTATCGAATTACAGGTGAAAAAAAATATTTGCAGGAGGCCCAACGGCTGGCCGCCGCCTGTTACAATCGTTTTTTTAGCCACGATTCGCAGTCGGGGCGTAAATATAAAGTACTGAATCGGGGTGATGTTTGGTTTACCGCTATTATGTTTAGGGGATTCGTTGAGCTGTATGGTATAGATCATAATAGTTTGTATATCGATGCTTTTAGAGAAAATCTGGATTTCGCTTGGACGGAAATGCGTGAGAAAAACGGCTTGTTTAACGATGATTGGAGCGGAAAAACGAAAAACGATTCGAAGTGGCTGTTGACACAGTTCGCTATGGTAGAAATGTATGCACGGTTAGCCGCAATCGATAAAGAGAATAATCGATAAAGTTGTTAGATAGGTAGGATATGTGATCCCAATCCCGGGCAGAGGTTTCCTCTGTTCGGGATTTTTGGTTTGTTCGATTGATGCAAAAAGAACGGTGGCATGCGCCACCGTTCTATAAATATAAACATTTCATAAACCATGATTTAGTAAACCATGACTTTTTGCTTATTGGCGATATATATACCTTTGGGAAGTTCTATTGTTTCGTTGCCGGTTACTTTTATTTGTTTAACCAGTGCGCCGGTGATGTTGTAGATATACACATCGATAGGTTCTTCGGTATTGACGACTACTCCTCCTTGCACTCCGTATATTCGTGTATCGTTTCCGGCTAAATTTGGAGTTTCTATCCCTGTGGCTATATCGTCGAGTTTCCAGCTCGATATGAACATTCCCCAACCAGTGGGTGCAGGTAAGGTAAATTCGGAATTATAGAAATTGACGGCTTTATTACCTCTTGAAAAGGAGTAGAAATTTGTACCGTCTGCCAAACAGCTCCAAGCTGTACCCATACCGGTTTCGGTTATGAGGGCTATCTTTTCTGTTTTTTCCCAACTGGATTCATCTATCGTGGTTAGGCAAATACCTTTATTAGGGGTTGCCCAGCTATACCCGTAGGCATAGAGATTGTTTTCTTTCCCTTTGGCTACTCCGAAATAACCACCGATACCTTGTTCGTCGGCAGAGACACCTCCTAACCATTCTCCGTTTGAAGCATCGCATTTGATTACAAACCCATTGAGCGGAGTAGATTTAGAGGCTATTCGGGCTTTCTCTTCTCCATAAGGGGCGAACCCTCCTTTCATCATTCCCGAAAGGTAAAGACTTCCGTTTATATAGTCCATGTTCTTGGTCTGGGTTGTGTGCTTGCTGTCGCTGGCTCCGAATGCTGTTATTAATTTTGCCCATTTCACGTCTAAGTTGGTATCGATTTCCCCGATGAGAATGTCGTCGAACGACGAAGGCATGAGGTTGATCGAGCCTAAATTGATCGAGCCTTCGTTACTGTTTTTTACAGTTCCGTAGAAATAGAGTTTACCGTTGTCGTAGATGAGATGGGTTATTTGTTCTCTTTCGATTGTGCCGGAGACTGTGGTTGTAAAGTGGCCCAAATAATTCCCTTTGTCGTCGAGTTTTACGATAAACAAGTCTCCTACTGTCTTTTGAGAATCACCGTTCCAGTTTACGGTGTTGTGAGGGATTAGTTGTACAGGCGAATTTTCTGCCGTGTAAAAAGTCATGGTTTTACGATAATTCCCGGCTAAATAGATGTTCCCGTTCTCGTCGGTGGTGGTAGCATAAGGGTAAATGCCGTCTGGTGTACCTTCTGTGTAATAAGTAGCGGCGGCTTCGGGGCTGTTGTCTATTTCGATGTATTTGTTCCATTCGATAACTCCTTCCGAGCTGACTTTTAGTAGAACCGCATAGTATGTACGGTAACCGGTATTCCAGTTTTGTATGGTCACGGTGTTGTTTTTGGCATCCTTGAATGCTGGGGTTTTATCGGTCATACCGGATGCATATCTCATTTTTAATGCTAAGACAGCACCTCCGTCAGAAGTGGCGGCAATGGAACTCGAAGAGATGCTTACATCGCCGGAGAAGCTATATAGGCTCCATATTTTAGACCCGTCCGAATCTAATTTGAGAAGAACGATATTACAATTGTCGGAGTTTGCCTGAGTAGCACAACCGTAGCCGACAATGTCATCTCCATAGTAAACAGGATCGTTGTCTTTCATCGACCCGAATTGTGCGAGCGCCAGAATTTTTCCGTCGCTGCTCTTTATCAAACTGTGAGCATTGTCACCTCCGTTCCCGGGATTTCCATCTAAGGATTTCGCCCATTGAAATACAGGACCCTCTGCCTGTATCGATCCTAAAATTCCTCCGATAAAGAGGAGTGTAGAAAGTAAGAATTTTTTCATAACAAATTTTTTTTAATTCGACACCGCAAAGTTATTTTCTGCATAATTGGGCTACAATAATAATATATAGGTATTTTTTAGACATAGAATAGCCATTTTTGGTGAGGGTGCGAGATTTATGCATTTTGTATTTTTGTCCACAAAAATTAAGACATGCGACTTCGATTATTTTTCATTATATTAATAAGTTATGTGGGAATAGAGACTATGTACTCTGTGAATGTATCGCAAGTAGCTACGGTTTCTTTCGAGGGGGTAATTTCGGATATAGGTTCGAAAGACCCGTTATCGTTTGCAACGGTACAATTACTGCATGGAGATGAGGTCCATTCGGTATTGTCCAAAGATAATGGAGTATTTTCTTTTCCCTCTGTGCATCCGGGCGACTATATACTGCGTATTACTTATGTGGGATACGATCGTTATGAAAAACGGGTTACACTGAAACGGGATACGAAGCTGACCGTAAAAATGGCCCCTTCGGGAAATTCGTTGAACGAAATTGTCGTGACGGCGCGGGAGTCGCAGGGGCTGGTAAGCTCGTCGAAGATAAATCGCGAAATGATGACCCATTTGCAGCCTACCAGTTTTAGCGATTTATTGGAGCTGCTTCCGGGGAATATATCCAAGACCCCTTCGATGGGACAGGTCAATTCCATACAGTTGAGAGAAACGGGAACATTGAACTCATCGGGAGAACAATATTCCAATCCCGATTATGCCATTACATCGTTGGGTACTCTTTTTTTAGTAGATGGGGCTCCTCTTAACGGTGATGCGAATCTGCAATATATTCCCGGGGGAACTTCTTCGGACGGGACCTCGCCGGAATCGCTCAGAAACATGACGAACAAAGGGGTAGATATGCGCACGCTGACAACAGACGATATAGAAAGTGTCGAGATTGTGCGGGGTATACCTTCGGCCGAATACGGAAATCTTACCAGTGGTATGGTAAATATAAAGAGAGTGAGAAAGGCGACACCCCTTACAGCTCGTTTTAAAGCCGATGAATATAGCAAATTGTTTTCGGTGGGGAAAGGTTTTACAGTTCCCAACCATGATTTCACATTGAATGTCGACGGCGTTTTTTTGGACTCGAAAGTAGATCCCCGGAATAATCTTGAAAATTATAAGCGAGTGAATTTTTCTGTTCGCATTTCGAAGTTATGGAGGCGGGATAAGTGGGAGATGACATGGACACCGAGTGCGGATTATACGGGATCTTTCGATAACGTGAAGACAGATCCCAATTTGAGCTATCAAAAAATAGACAAATATAAATCGTCGTATAACAGAGCTTCTTTGACAAACAATTTCAAATGGACGTTTCCTTGGTTAAAATGGATAAAAACGGTAAATCTCGATGCGTCGGTGAGCGCTCAGTCCGATCAGTTGAAAAGGACGAAGCTTATTAGTCCTCAGCGAGCGACGGTTGCACCTACCGGTAAAGAGCCCGGGGTTCATGACGGTACTTATCTTTTTTCGGAGTATGTGGCAGATTATTTATGCGATGGGAAACCGGTGAATGCTTTTCTGAAAGCCAAAGGGGAGTTCGGCTGGGAAGGCGCAAAATATCGGTTGAACGCCAAAGCCGGTGGAGAATGGAATTATTCCAAAAATTTCGGGAAGGGGCAAGTTTATGATTTATCCCACCCTATTTCGACGAGCTGGGGGGCTCGCCCTCGGGCTTATAGCGATATTCCGGCCTTGCAGAATCTGTCGTTCTTTTTGGAAGGAAATACATTGTTCTTGCTGGGGAAGAATAAATTGGAACTGCAAGTAGGAGCTCGTTCTGTGACACAGATAGGAATGAGCGAGCGATATTTGTTACAAGGAAAGCCTTATATAGATCCTCGTGCGAATGCACAATGGAGCTTCCCTGCGATTCCCGTCGCTGGGAAAGACTTGCACATTTCGATTTCGGGAGGTTATGGTGTGACGACCAAGATGCCTACGCTCGACTATCTTTATCCCGATTTGTGGTATAACGACATAGTGCAACTCAATTATTACGATGTGAATAAACCGCTCGAATATAGTCGGGTAAATATAATTACTTATATCGAAGATATAACCAATTATGATTTGAAACCGGCTCGTAATCATAAGTGGGAAGTACGAGGCGATATTTCATTTGAGGGAAACCGGTTGTCGGTAACTTATTTTCATGAAAATCTTACATCGGGATTTCGGACTTCCTCTTTTTATGCTCCGTTCAGTTATCGGAAGTATGACCATTCGGCAGTCGATGCCTCTGGGTTACAAGGGCCTCCTGCTTTGGAAGACATTCCTTATACCGATATGAAGGCGTTGAACGGTTATAGACAGTCGGCCAATGGGAGCCGCATCGATAAACAGGGTATCGAGTTTCAATTTACTTCACAACGTATATCGGCACTGAGGACTGCCGTCGTTATAAACGGAGCTTGGTTCCGTTCGGTATATACGAATAGTCGTCCTATGTTCGAGACTGTGGCCGATGTAGTGGACAATCGTCCGGTTTCGGAAGAATACGTGGGTTTGTACGATTGGAACGACGGTCGAGTAAACGAACAGTTTAATACTAATTTTCAGTTAGATACTCAAATACCCGAATGGGGGTTGATTTTTTCCACATCGGTACAGTGCATGTGGTTTGTTTCGACTCGGGTAATGTGGAAAAATGGAGTCCCGGTGAGCTATATGGCAGCAAGCGACGGAAAGTTATATCCCTATACCGAGGAGTCAGCTGCCGATCCTAAATTGCAGTTTCTTATAAAGACATATAACGACGATTTGTATAAAAAACAGACAATACCCACGGCCGTTTATGTAAACCTGAAAGCGACCAAAACGATAGGCAAATGGTTGAGATTGTCATTGTTCGCTAATCGTATTCTAGATTATCTTCCTTCATATAAGATGAATGGTCTGCTCATACGGCGCAATGTGGATCCTTATTTCGGTATGGAACTTAATTTTACGTTATGATAGATTAAATTTTTGATTATGAAATATATGAATAGAATTACACTCTATGTTTCCTTATGCATGTTGGCTTTGTTTTGCAGTTGCGACGAGGAACGGGATATACGTTGGACGACTGTCGAAATCGATGTCCAGTATCCGTCGGATTTGTCGGGGATTTCTGTGGAAAGTGAAACCTTTGAATTTCGAAATATTACGTCGGGTATGGTTACCAGTTTTACGACCCGTAAAGGAATTACATTGCCCGAGGGATTATACGATTGTTCTTATGAAGCTGCGATAACTTATCAGACTGCCGATAGCACAATTCATACTTCGTTATCCGGGTATGCTAGGTCATTGGAGCTTATGGGAGCACAAGGAAGTGTTTCTATCGGTAGTTATCAGGTAGAGAATAAAGACGACTTCATTATAGAGGAAATATTTTTTACCGGGACATTGCAGTCTTCTGGAAAACAATACTATGGAGATGGTTATGTGAAAATCTATAACAATACCGATCACATGCTATATGCCGATGGGGTCGCTTTGATGGAGTCGAAATTTGTTACGACCCAAAAATTCGATTATACACCCGATATTATGAGCACTCACATGACTGTACAGGCTGTGTATGTAATCCCCGGTAGCGGGACAGACCATCCGGTCGCTCCCGGAGAGTCGTTTATTCTTTGCGATACGGGTATAGACCATCGTATCGCGAATCCCAATTCATTTGATTTGAGTCGGGCGGATTATGAGTGGTATGACGAATCCTCGGTTCCTGCTCATTTGGATATAGACAGTCCGACCGTTCCTAATCTCGATAAGTGGTATTGTTACACGAAAAGTTTTTGGGTTCTCCACAATCGGGGATTCAGGGGATTTGCCATAGCGAGAATTCCCATTGAAAAAGAAAAATTCTTGACCGAAAATTTATATACCTATTCCTATGTTATGGTTTTACCGGCCGGGACTTTCCCGATGGAGCAAACCGCCTATAAAGTACCGAACGAATGGATTATCGATGCAGTGAATACCAGTGTACAATCGGAGTATGTGTGGAATGTCACGGCCCCTTCGTTGGACCGGGGGTGGACACACTGTGGTACGATAGACCACGATAAGACTCGCTATTTCAAAAGTGTGCGTCGAAAAATGCTTTATCTCACCCGTGACGGTCGTCGGGTATTGAAGGATACCAACGATTCGTCTGCCGATTTCAATACCGAGTGTGTGCCCTCTTTGATAGAGCAACAGCATACGGCGATAGATGCAAATGGTACGAAGGCCGAAACGGAAACCTATGACGGAGTAGAGGTCAAGAGTTGATAGATTAGAGGGATATGAAAAAGTTGTGTGTCTTTTGCGTATTATGCTTGGTGTGTCTCTGTGAGTTACGAGCCGGAGATACGGTTCGGGTTTCTATATGGGATCGTCTGTGGGAACATCGATCGGTAGTTGCATCTTTTATCGAATTGTCGTATCGTAATCCTGCGGTACGCTATGACCGATATTCTTCGTCTCTTACGCGGGCAACCGTCGACGGACAATATACTTCGGAGAGCGAGCCTGTGTTGTTACAATCGGGAGACGGTGAAAAGTCGATAGGCTTTCAAGCCGATTCGTACATACGAAAAAAGAATTATTGTTTGTGGGGAAATGCGTTGTATAGAAATGGACGTGTGAAAAATTTGAAGTGGAACGAGACCTCCGATTGGGAGCTGTTGTATCCCTATTTGTTGGCCGATTCGGTGGGCGGAGACTTGTCGAAAGAGATTTATAGCTTTACCGGGGGATATGCCGCTCGTTATGAATCGATAACATGGGGCGGTGATTTTTCGTACGAGGCCTCCGTCGCTTATCGAGGAATAGATCCGAGACCTAAAAACACCACGTCGGATTTGTCGCTTTCCTTAGGTTTGTCGATACCGGTATCTCCTTCCTATTTGTTCGATATTTCGGTCTCAGGACGAAAGTACAAGCAAACCAACGGAATTAAATTTTATAGTGAGCTGGGTGTTTCGAAAGTCTATCATCTCACCGGGTTGGGAATGCATTATAACCGATTTGCCGGAAATAATTATTCCACGTATTATAACGGATACGAATGGGGAGGAAGTTTGGGTGTGCACACTTCGCGTTCGACCGGTTTCGTGGGGAATGTGGCGTATCGTTATTTCTCGTGTGAAAAGATTATATCTTCCTTGAACGAATTGCCTATGGCTCGGATTGGGCGGCATACTTTCGCCGGAGAGTGGTTGTATCGGAAAAGTTTGTCGGGTATTGAGAGCTGGGGTATAAAATTGACTGGGAATTATGAATTGAAATTGGGGACCGAAAATATTTTCGGTGATGCGGCGAACCAGATTTATCCGAAAATTGGAGAAGCCGAACAGTATAGTAGTCATGCATACAGACTCTCCCTTTCGGGATTCTATGAAGCGGTTCGTAGAAAAGGGTGGAATTATTCTGTACAGCCACGAGTAAATTATGGGCGAGTAAAAGCTGAGTATGTCTATCCGTTGCGGGAAATGAGTGTGAGAGAAGTTACGCCAGAGGTAGCGCTGTCTGTTTCCCGCATGTCGAAAGATTGGTTTTTACGACTGGAAATAGGTGGGAATTATGCTATGACTTTTGATAGTCGGTTATTTCATACTCCTTCCTCGATTGACGATGCCGCCCTTCTATCCGCATGGTGTTATAATTACAAGAATCTTTCTTCCGATTACGTCGGTTATTATGCCGTTTTTACCTGCTCTCGACAAGTAGGAAAGAAGTACCTGTTGCAACTTGATTTGAAAGGGGGACAATACCGTTATAACACGGATATCGTAGCGACTGATGTTTGTGCCGGGTTATCGTTTTTATTTTGAGAAGAGGGAAGCATTATATTCACACTCGTCGAAATGTCTTCGCTGCTCCTCTATATTTTGTATGTTGCCGAGTGTCTTGGTCGTGAGTAATGTCCGAATACAAAAAAAGACTCGTTTTTACGAGTCCTTTTTTGTGTGGTGCCAACGGGAATCGAACCAGTGACACAAGGATTTTCAGTCCTTTGCTCTACCAACTGAGCTATGGCACCATCATTTTTGCGTGTGCAAAGATAGAATTATTTTTGATTATCTTCCTAATTTTTTACCGTAAAAATGAAAAAAGAAGATATTTCTATTTTAAATATAGATTTTTGAAAGATTCGTTTTACTTTTTCCAAACTTTGTGTATCTTTGTCCCCGCAAAACTAAGTGCGGGGTGTAGCACAGTTGGTTAGCGCGCCACGTTCGGGACGTGGAGGTCGGACGTTCGAGTCGTCTCACCCCGACTGATTTTAGCCCAATTTATTGAAATACAATAAATTGGGCTTGTTTGTTTAAATGCGACCGGGAGAAATACGGGAGATTATTGACTTAGTCGATAATTAAAGAGTATGTCGGTTCAATAGGTACTCAGAGGGGATTATAGACAAGAGACTCATCTCTAAAATTCAAGTCTATCCCCACTAATTTTCTACTGAATCAGCTTATTGGGTCAAGAGAGTTTTTTTTGCATTTGGGTTTTTAATCAATTCCGAATGGGTGTTAATTCTTTGGAGGTGAGGTATAAAAATTGTACTTATAATTTTGAATGCTGAATGGAATATGTATCTTTATACCCTCATTTATATGGTTATAGCATGAATAAGCATATCATTACAGAAATATCTCCATTGTCGGAAAAAGATTGCTTGTTTATTGTGGAACGATACAAAACGGAGTTTACGTATCCTTTGCACAATCATAAGGAATACGAGCTGAATTTCGTCGAGAATGGAGCAGGAGTAAGGCGGATTGTCGGAGATTCGGTAGAAGAGATCGGCGATTATGATTTGGTCTTGCTTTGCGGGGATAATTTGGAGCATGTATGGGAACAAGGAAGCTGTCAATCCAAGCAGATTCGGGAAATTACTATACAGTTTTCTCCGGATTTGTTTTCCAATAATTTTATTGACAAGAAGCAATTCACGTCTATCCGTAAAATGCTCGATAGGGCGCAAAAGGGATTGTCGTTCCCTCTGCATGCGGTGATGAAAGTCTATTCGACAATAGACTCTTTGTTAAAGGGAGAACCGGGATTTTATCAGTTCGTAAAATTTTTGACAATCCTGTATGAATTGTCGATTTGTGATGATGCCCGCACGTTGTCGAGCAGTTCTTTCGCGAGATCCAAGACTGTGTCGGATAGTCGTCGGGTACAAAAAGTGGAGGAGTATATCAATTTACATTATACGGAAGAAATCAGGTTGTCGCAATTGGCGGAGCTTACCGATATGACGTCGGTCTCTTTCAGCCGATTTTTCAAATTAAGAACAGGAAAAAGTCTGTCGGATTATATTATCGATATACGTTTGGGACATGCAACAAGACAGTTGGTCGATTCGACGAAAACGGTTGCCGAAATATGCTATGAATGCGGATTTAATAACCTGTCGAATTTCAATCGCATATTTAAGAAGAAAAAAGGGTGTTCGCCCAAAGAGTTCCGAGAAATATATTACAAGAAAAAGATTTTTGTTTAGGAATTGATTGTGGAGGTATTGATTTTCTTTTTCAGAGAAAATCGGCGGAATGTTTGTGCGGAATGATTTTTTGTAGTACTTTTGTGGGCTGATTCTGATATGGGCTCAAAAAGAGGTGTCTCGGTTGACCCCGCCCGGCAGAGAGAACGTAAAAATAAAAATATAATGTACGTTATTGTTGAGATTCAAGGACAACAATTCAAAGTAGAAAATGGAAAGAAATTGTTTGTCCACTATCTGGGAGCAGAGCATGGAGCTGTTCTCGAATTTGACAAAGTATTGCTCGTCGATAAAGACGGAGCTGTAACTGTGGGCACTCCCACCGTGGAAGGTGCGAAAGTCGTGTGTGAGGTCGTTTCGAACGACGGTTTCGGTAAAAAAGGCCTCGTGAAAGGTGAAAGAATTCTTGTTTTCAAGAAGAAAAGAAGAAAAGGTTACCGTAGATTGAACGGTCACCGCCAATATTTCACCGAAGTGTTAGTTAAAGAAATTGTTGCTTAACCCTATTAAACTTCTAAGAAAATGGCACATAAGAAAGGTGTTGGTAGTTCGAAGAACGGTCGTGAATCGGAAAGCAAACGATTGGGTATCAAAATATTCGGTGGACAATATGCTAAGGCCGGTAATATTTTGGTTCGTCAGAGAGGTACTGTTCATCATCCCGGAGAAAACGTGGGTATTGGAAAAGACCATACGTTGTTCGCATTGGTAAACGGTACGGTAGTGTTCCGTAAATGTAAAGAAAACCGTTCGTATGTATCGGTGAAACCGGCGGATAATAACTGATAAGAGTTATAACTATTTATAGAAAGCGTGACTTCTCGGATATGAGTTGTCACGTTTTTTATTTTCTGTTTTGTAAATTGGAGTTTTGTGATAATAAAAAAATAAGCTCAATAGGTGATCCGTGGAGATCGTCCTTGTTTAACCTCCTCCCCTGTGTTTTGCGACACAAAATATAGGGGAGGTGTCACATGAGTGACGGAGGGGTTGAGTTTTGTCAAAAGTCGATTTGGCTGCTTTTTAACCCCTCTCCTCAGCAACTGTTGTTTCTTCGATGTCTTCCCTTTATTGCACTGCAATGCAAGGAGGAGGACAAACACAATCCACTTATTCGCTAAAAAATGCGTTAGAAGGGTATTAAACCTCCTCTCTGGTCGTCTCTCGTGCCCTTACGGTGTGTTAAAACTCCTCCCCTATATTTTGCGTCGCAAAACACAGGGGAGGTGTCACGAAGTGACGGAGGGGTTAAGTCCTACAATCGAAAACTCCTATGTTGTCTTTCCCAACTCCTCTCCGAAGAAGATTTGGAATAAGGCTGTCGGCAAGAGATTCATCTCTAAAATTCAAGTCTACTCCTACGAATTTTCTGCTGAATTAAAAAAGGCTACTTGGTTTTACCAAGTAGCCTTTTCTTTAATTTTTTTACCGGTGTGCTTATGCTTCGTGGATAGCGTCGTTAGGACAAACCTCAGCGCAAGTACCGCAGCTCAAACATTTGTCTGCATCGATTTTGTAGATATCACCTTCCGAAATCGCTTCTACCGGACACTCGCTAATGCAAGAACCGCAAGCCACACAGTTGTCATTAATTACGTAAGCCATTGTTTTTAGTTTTTAGTTTGAAATAATTAGATCTAATTGCGACACAAAAGTAGCATTTTTATCTCTATTGCAAAAGAAAAGGAGTAGGAATTTGTGTGTCAAATACAATTCCTGTGGAACAATATACCGCTTGTTTTTCCGTTTGATAAATAGTTATCGTACTATGAATAGAGGTAGTGATATACAAGGGAAAGTATTACATGGATTTACGGTCCGTAGATACGTGGGACGATTGTACGTTTTCGTGGCGTGCATAGCGTTGTTGTGGCCGGTATGTGTATGTGCTCAACCTCGTAAAGTACAGAATTTACCGTATGCAGATCATAAACTCTTGCATTTGGGCTTTTCTATTGGTACGCATGTGCAAGATATGAAGTTTGTACATTCGGGTTTCGTTACCGATGGTGGAGAAAGTTGGTACATGGATATTCCCGATTTTTCACCCGGGTTCAATGTGAATTTGATGGCCGACCTTTATTTGTGCCCCCATTTGAATTTGAGATTTTCGCCGGGTATATTTTTCGGGAATAAAGTGGTGAAGTTTAGAGAGACGGCGACGCAGGAATATCGGACACAAGACATTAAATCGAATTATATCGTCGTTCCTCTCGAATTGAAGTTCAGTGCTTTGCGTTGTAATAATTTCCGTCCATACTTGATCGGGGGAGTCATGGGAACGGCCGACGTATCGAAAAAGAGAAACGATTTGCTTAAACTGAATACATTCGACGGTTATTTGACTATCGGCCTCGGTTGTGACTTTTATTTACCATATTTTAAATTGATTCCCGAATTGAAATTCTGTTTCGGACTTACAGACGTCATTAACCGGAAACGAAATGATTTGAGGGATCTGGCCGATATTAAATTTACTCAGTCCTTGAAGAAAGCGACATCGAATATGGTGATATTGTCGTTCTATTTCGAATGATTTTTTATGGACCTGTAAATGGTCGAGAATAATTCGGGACGTATATTCAATTGAGATAGCGCATCATGCGTGCGGGAGGGATATACCCGGTTACATAAAAATATATAGATGAGTTCTTGTTCGGGATCTATCCAAAAGCAAGTGCCGGTGAAGCCTAAATGACCGATGGTCGAGGCCGATGCTTCGATGGCCGTAGGGCTCTTTTCCGGGTTTTCCATATCGGGCTTGTCGAATCCCAGCCCCCTGCGGCTGGTCGAGCTTTTTTCTGTCAGAAACAGTTCTACGGTTTTCGGGGATAAAATTCTTTCGTTTCCATATGTCCCTTTGTTTAGCCACATTTGGCATAGTTTAGCCAAATCGTTGGCGTTGGAAAAGAGTCCGGCATTGCCTTGTACGCCTCCGAAAAAACATGCTGTTTCGTCATGGACATACCCTATCAGTTGTTGCTTCCGGTAGAAGTTGTCGCATTCTGTCGGTGCGATTCTTTCGGTTGGAAATCGGTCGAGAGGGCGATATCCGGTCGTTTGCATGCCTAAGGGTCCGTAGATGTTTTGCTGCAAATATTTGTCCATTGCAATGCCGGTGGCGCTTTCGACAGTCTCTTTCAATAAGACGAAATTCAGGCAGCTATATAAGTATCGTTTGGAGGGGCGTAATTTGCACTCGATGATATGGTTGATAAGGGTATCGGGTAAAGATTTCGAACCATATAAATTCTGGGCGATTATCATGGGAAATCGATCCGATTTCCGAGAGGATAGTAGGTCTTTGCGTAGTTGGGCATTGCAGTTGGCAAAAGCGTTATTCCCTATTTGTATGGAGTAGATGCTACTTTTCCTACGCTTGATTAATGGTTTCGTGAAGCTGTTGGGGTCGATAATGACCGAAGTCATTTGCAATGAGGCAGGCATACCGGTTTCATGTAAAAGAGCTTCCTTGATCGTCAGACTTTTTTTATCGGTATTTCGCAGTGGAGCGAAGTATTTGCTCATCGGTTTGTTTAAGTCTATACGTCCGTTGTCATAAGCCTTCATGATAGCCGGTAAAGTACCAGTCGCTTTCGAGACGGATGCCAAGTCATAGAGGTCGTTTGTGGCGACTGCATGGCGGTGAGTTTCGTAGTCGAAGTATCCGTAAGCCTTGTTCCAGACTACTGTTCCTTGTCGGGCAACCAATAATTGACAGCCCGGGAATGCTTCTTCTTTAATCCCTTGTGCTATAATGGAATCGACAGCAGACAATATCCGGCTGTCCATGTCGACCGATTCGGGAATCGCATATCCCAATCGGCACTTTGGAATATATATGCCTTCTTCCAGTTTGAACGAACCTTCTAAACTTACGGGTAATTTTCCCTTTATGGCATATCCTCCGAATAGGGCTTGTGCTGCATATTCTTGTGCCAACGAGGTATTTTCGTAGGCTAATAAAAGCGTTTTGCAATGAGTCAATTCGTGACTTAACCGATTCATCTGATAAGGGGAGAGAAAGCATGCGACTATTGCTTTCCCGGTTTGGCATATACGGCCGATTCTGGCTCTATGTTCGGCTTTGCCGCTATGTACAGCCAGTATGATTTTATCATAATGTTTCAGTGTGTCCAGCAATGAAGGCAGAGGATTGCTGTCGTCGAAACGGCCTACGTTGTCGGCGTATAGCGTTATTGTTTTCTGGAAAACCGATTCCGTGTCGTTCCCCACGGATACAACGGCGATTCTGCCCTTGTTCAAATGTGTGATAGGAATTAGATTTTGACTGTTACGTAGCAAGGTCATGGCCTCGCTGTTGAGCTTTCGGTTAAGGGCATCGTATTCGGGAGCGTTCAAATCTTCGATAAGGTTTTTGGTTTTTATGGGTGTATAGTTTGCTAATCCGAAAACGTATTTGTAGCGTAGCACTTTTTTACATTTTTCATCGATGGCCTGTTGAGTTATCTTTCCTTGCTCGATAGCCGATAAAATGCTGTTCAACTGTTCTTCGGGTTTCGATGGGTTCAGAGCGATGTCGTTCCCGGCGAGTATGGCTCGTAGTGCCGTATTGCCGAATTTCGATGCTCCCTTCATTTTTAAAGCATCGGTGAATATTAACCCCTCGAAATTTAAGGAGTCGCATAAAAGTTCGCGGGTGATAATCGGCGATAAGGAAGAGGGGGTATTGGTGGCATCCCATGCAGGAATATTCAGATGCCCCACCATTATGCCCGATAGCCCGCTGTCGATATATGCTTTGAATGGAGGTATTTCGGTACTCATGAGCCTTCCCTTGCTATGAGGAACAAGGGGGAGTGTCTTATGCGAGTCTTCCGAGGTGTCTCCGTGGCCCGGGAAATGTTTGGCAACGGCCATGACTCCTACGGATTCCAATCCTTTGGCGTATGCGATAGCTTTGGACGAGACATTTTTTAAAGACTCTCCGAAAGAACGTTTGCCGATTACCGGATTACGCGGGTTGCTGTTGATGTCGAGAACCGGAGCGAAATTGACATGTATGCCCATGCACCTGCATTGCTTCCCTACGGCACGGCCGTATTCGTAGAGGAGAGAATCGTTTTGAACGGCTCCTAACATCATGTTGACCGGAAAGCGCGGAGTATCGGACAAACGCATGGCGAGCCCCCATTCTCCGTCAAGAGTGATCATCAGGGGAACTTTGGATAAGGACTGACAGTAGTTTGTTAAGTTGGCTTGGTCTTTTGCTGTTCCTGAGTCGAAAAGCAGTCCCCCGATTTTTTGTTCTTGTATGAGTCTTTGTAACGTTTTACGGTTTTGCGGGGTATCGCTGTTGCGCACTGTAATAACTAACAGTTGTGCAATTCGCTCTTTGGGAGAAAGCGATTCGAACACCGAGTCGACCCAGTGCTCCATAGCCGACCGATCGGCCGTTTGAAGTAGATACGGGTTTTTAGCTTGCGTAGATAGGGCTACCAAAGCAAAAAACGTCCCGATACAGGCAATTATCTTTTTCATGTCTGGTTACTTGTTATTCGATGAGATTATGCGTCCCCCTTTGGGAGGTGCGATGGTGTGTCCCTCCCGGTTTTCTCTCTCGATGAAATTTATAACGGCATCTCTCATGAAAGTGTTGCTGTTTTTTCGTTCTATTGCATTCAGGAACGGGGTCATGTGGTCCCCGCCGTTGGCTACATAGTCTATCGTGGCGATGGAATAGATACGATCGTCGTCGATAGGTCTGCCGTTGATGGTCGGTTCGATGGCTTTTTCGTCGGCAATAGTCATGTGTACATCTTTGCTCACGGCCTCTCCGTTCCGGGAAGCTACGATATTGAGTAACTCGCGTACATCGGAACCTTTTAGTTTTATGAGACATAATGTATTATCGAAAGGGAAGATAGAATATATTTCGCCCAATGTAATATCTCCCTGCATGAGTGGATTGCGTATCCCCCCTGTATTGATGATTGCGAAATCGATCGGTTGACCGAAATCTCGTTGAACTTCGGTTTTTATGATGTCGGCCGAGAGGTTGGTCAATGAGGTTTCAGGTCTGCCCGGAGCCATGTATTGGCTCGATTTCCCGATGACGATACTCATTATGCTATCGACACTTGTCTTGTATTTATCGACTATTTGTTCCATTAGCGGTTCGGGAGTCTTGTCCCAACGGGCATCGACGGGAATGAGTTTGTAAGAAATGTCGAATTCCTGTCGGGACGTGGAGCAGGACGAGAGGATTGACAAAACGACCGAAAGACAGCCGATGGAACAGTATGTATTTAATTTCTTCATAACGATTTAGTAGTTAGTTTCGAGGTTCTATGGTAATGCAACCCAAGTAAGCTCCGCTCATTCCGGTTTGAGCGATGAGTACGTTTTTCCCATCTTTGTTTTTAACTTGGTATTGTAGGGTAGAGAGAGGATTATTGTCTATACTGTCGGGATTGATGACCGTATGCGAATGTCCCCCGATGATGATGTCTATGTCGCTGCTCGCTGCCGCTATTTGTGGGTCGGTGACGTCTTTTTTGTCTTGTGCCGTGTATCCTAAATGCGATACGGCCACAACGATATCCGCACCTTTTTGTTTAAGCAAAGCTGCGGTTTCATTGGCTGCTTGGATAGGATCGTGGAATATCACCCCTTTACACGATTCCGAAGGAATGAGATTATCGGGATTGACGTTCAAGGCTAAAAATCCTATTTTATATTTCCCGACTTTTTTGATGACCCACGGTTGCAAGGTCCCGTGCAAAGGTGTATGGGATACGTCGTAGTTGGAAGAGATAAAATCGGCTGTCGAGTTTTTTATCAGTTGAGCCAGTTTGGTCATACCCGCATCAAATTCATGGTTTCCGATAGTGCGAATATCGTAACGCATGGCGTTCATCGCTTCGAATTCGGCATCGCCTTTGAAAAGGTTGAAATAGGGTGTCCCTTGAATAGCGTCACCGGCATCGACTAATAATACGTTAGGTTCGGCATTGCGGATACTGTCTATAATAGCCATACGCCGCATCACTCCTCCCAAACCTCCGTATGTTTTGTGGGTGGCTGCGAAAGGTTCCATTTGGCTGTGAGTGTCGTTGGTGTGCAGAATGACGATGCGTTCGGTTTGTGCCAGTCCGCACAAAGAAACGGACAAATATATGGCCGTTATTCCTATGAGTTTTCTTATCATGATGTGAAGAATGTTAGTATGTCGTTTTTTTCTCTTGGACGAAATTACAAATTTGAAGATAATATATCAAAAATTGTTCCCAAGATTGAATTTTGTTAACCTTGCAAGAGCGGTTTGTCTGAAAAAATCGACGGCATATTTGTTTATGTGGCGAAAAAGTCGTTACTTTGCCCCGCTTTTCGTAATCTCTGGCAGGAGAAGTGGCCTGTTAAATTACGTTTCAGTATGAACATTTTAAATAGCTATTAAAAATGGATTTAGTAAAGATTGCAGAAGAAGCATTCGCATGCGGTAAAGAGCACCCCGAGTTTCGTAGTGGTGACACTGTTACCGTATCTTACCGTATCAAAGAGGGTAACAAAGAGCGTATCCAGCAATTCCGCGGAGATGTTATCCGTATCTCGGGTCACGGTAACAAAAAGCGTTTCACGGTTCGTAAAATGTCGGGTAATGTAGGTGTGGAAAGAATTTTCCCCATCGAGTCGCCTTTCATCGAAGAGATTGTAGTGAACCGTCGCGGTAAAGTACGTCGCGCTAAACTTTATTATCTGCGTGCGTTGACCGGTAAAAAAGCCCGTATTAAAGAAAGAAGAGTTTAATCTTTCTTACAAGGCATATAAAAACCGCACCGAATATTCGGTGCGGTTTTTATGTTTTAAGAAGCTGTTTTAAATTTATTCCGAGACGGGGGCTCAATATGGCCGGAACATACCTGCTTGCAATGATAATGTTATTTCTCAATAAATTTAAAACAGCTTCTAAGTAGAGCTCATCTATTTTTTATCGGGCTTGCCAGCCGTTTGCAGTGTATATCCACATGGCATTGTTCGATGCCGTACCTGTGTTGTAAACAATGTCACCCACAGTCCACTCGCCAACGGTAGGACAAGCGGTTCCTTTGCAGACAACGTTGTCGCCGACAAAGTGGATAGATTGGATCATGGTGTTGACTGTCAACGGGGCGATCGATGTTTCTTGCTTCCATTTGAAGCCGCATACCGACAGACCATTGTCATATAGGAAGCGGGTTCCGCAAACGGGAATTTCAATACTGTGATAAGCTGTATTCCCGTTCGCACGGGCTCGCATGAGTCGAATGACTACTTGGTTGCCATTTCCGTCGCTGGGACCGTCATAAGAATTAGCCCCTATATTCAACAAGAGACCTTGCGGTTTTCCCATGTTGGGATTAGAACCAATTTCTCCTAAATTGAAATCGCCTAAGGTTAAAGTTGAACTGCCGATTAGTCGTTTCTTATCCCAAATAGTCTGCATGCGGTAATGGTATGCGCCTTTTTCGAGGAACCATACGATATTGTTGTTGGGCATAGCCGAGGCTCGGAAAAATTGCGTGTTGTTCACCACATGGTTGTGTACGATATGGAAGTTGGGCTTGATAAGTGAGCTCCCGGATAAGAGATAACTCAAATCGTTGAACTCGGTAAACGGAATCAATTCAGGCTCAGGTTCTCCAATAGTCCAAATCTCTTTAAGAATGGCCAGTCCACACCCGTGCATGCTTCCTGCGGCATTTCTGGGAGTACGGTATCGATAGGTGTTTTGTATCGACAAGGATAGATACCCGTCGGTTTGGATATCGTAAGGACTGATATTTCCGATATAAAGGTTGGAACTTTCATCTTCGTGGTCTAAGAAAACCAAAGAGTTGTTTTGTAGGGTTATTGTAGACGATTGCACATTGACCGATCCTCGCGCATTGTTATCTCTAATGAGAAATGTCGGTTTTGACCCTTTATGGAAATAGTTACTGGAAAAAACGATTTGAGAATTGGATATTTTTACTTGAATACCATTTTCGCAGTGGTTGGCAGAAAAAGAAATGCCTTTGCAATCATAGAATGTAATATTGTCGTTGATAATATTGCAACTAATTTGAGCCCCATTCGATTTCGACAATTTCAATCCTCCGGCGATTTCATTCATATTCATGTGATTCCGATGGAAGTAGAGATTATCGCCTAATCCATTTAGATCGAAAGCGTAATACTCTTTTTGGTCCTGAGCAAATCGTTTTATTATTTTCTTGGGCTCTTCTACTAAGGTTTCGAAGACAAAGTCCTTGAATATGCAGCCCGTAGGAGCACTAAAACCACAGTTGATAATGGTCTTTCCGTCGCAATACATATCGTCGGGTGTGGCTACGGCTTGCACGAATTGACTCCAACTGACATTCTCGATTTTCATGCCGCCTATCGCATAGATTCCCCGCATGCTGGGAGTCTCTGTCCAAAAATTGTTAAACTGGATATCTCGTATCGTAGTGAAAGCAGGAGGAAATTCCTGTTCCCATGCCTTATTATGATTCTCGTTCGGGTGAATGTTGGGGTTGATGACAACCGCAAAATTGTTGTCGAACGAAGTGATAGGCGTCCCGTCACTATCGACTGTGAGCGGATAGTTGGTGTTTAAGGGGCGAATAACAGTCCCCAATTTATAATAAGACGAAAGGTCGTCGGGAGTAGTGTCTCCTCCTAATGGATAATCACCGGCAGGCAATTGTCCGTCGCTTATGTTAAAACGATAGTCGGCCAATTCTCCTCGAAGTACAATACCATAAGGAACTTTCAAAGTTTTACAAATGGCGTACTCTCCTTTGGGCAGAAATACTTCTCCGGCATGTTTCAGCTTCATGGCCTTGTTGATGGCATCGGAGGAGTCTACTTTCCATGCTTTTAAGTTTTTTAAGGCCGTATCGCGAGCTTTTTCAATCTTGTCTTTTTCAGCTTCGGGGGCGAGAGGGTTCTCTTCGGTAGATTTGGCTGCTTCGCAGGCAACGCGCAGATGCCAAAATTCATTGTTGGAAATATCGTTTCTTGCCCCGAACCATTGAGGATAGGCGCGATCCATTACCCAAATGCCGTCGACTGTGATGTCTTCGCCAAAAATTTGGGTGATAGGGGCTATCAACCGAGTATTGTCGCCGGTGAGTGTGCCTGTCCCTGAGATTTTTCCTCCGGCAAAAATCAACGTTGTGTTGTGGGCTAAGGTGATATGCCTATTGATAACGACGTCTGAATCTTTGTCTGTTTTTGTAGTAGTCGGGACTACTACATAAGTTTTCCCTTCGACTGTTCCTTTAACCGGATCGAACTTTTCGTAATTTTCGATATCCGCTAAAATTTCATTTGCTGTCATAATTAAAAAATTTAATGATTAATACACGGCAAAAGTAGAATCGGGAAGAAGTGATTTTATGGCATGATGATATAATATAAAATATTTTTGAAAAAAGTGGCTGCCGATTATTGTGAAAAACAGATTTTTTCTTACTTTTACAAAACACAAAATATAAGGAGGTTTACTATGAAAAAAGTAGTGGTGTTGTTGATTTTGTCCATGTTGTACATGTCACCTTCGTTTGGATATCCACCAGAATATCCTTATTATCAATCTGATAATATAATGTATTATGTTTTTGAAAGTGAAAAAACAGCAAACGTTGTGACTCTTTATATGGAATTTAGAGTGGGTTGGCAACCGTTTGTTTATAGAGGTGCTGTAACGATCCCTGAAACTATAACTTATAATAGGCAAGTTTTTAGAGTTACAAGTTTTTCATCGAGTTATCCGGATTATTATTCCTGTGTGAGTAAGATAACGTCTCTGGAATTGCCGAATACACTCAGCTCTTTGGGTAGTTTGGCTTACAGTCGAATTAAATCAATTGATTTACCGGAAGCCTTATTAGGAATAAGTGATTATGGATTTTATGGGTGTTATTCGTTGCGAGATCTTGTTATTCCCGATAAGGTAAAGACAATAGGCAATTATGCGTTTGCTAACTGTATTGGACTGACTCATGTGCATTTGGGAAAATCGGTAGAAACGATAGGGGAGAATGTATTTTTGAACTCCGATTCTTTGACCTCGATTACTGTTGACGAAGAGAATCCCTATTTTATGGTTGAGGATGGCGTGCTGTATAGTAAGGATAAGAGAGAATTGTTGTATTGCCCTAAAAATTTTTCGGGGATTTATCGAGTAGCCGAAGAGGTGAAACGGATAGGTAAATCGGCTTTTAGAAATTGTAACCAATTAACTGAGATTGTATTGCCCGAGGGTTTGGAAGTAATAGGTGACACGGCCTTTTATGGTTGCACTCAGTTGAAGCAGATTTCTCTTCCAAAGAGCGTTTCGCAAATAGGAGCTTATGCATATAAGGGTTGTCCTTTGCAGGGTACCCTCGATTTGATGAATATTAAGGATATTGGAGAAGGTGCTTTCGAGGGTTGTACCGGTTTAACAAGTGTCGTTTTGCCAGAAAATTTATTGCGGATAGAGGCTTCTCTCTTTCAAGGTTGTACAGGATTGACAGTAGTAAACATACCTCAGTGTGTAACAACCATAGGCACATCTGCCTTTGCTTCTTGTAGTCGTTTGCAATCTGTTTCCATTCCCGATGAGGTAGAACGTATAGAAGACTATGCTTTTAAGGGGTGTAGCAATATGAAGTACCTTGCGATAGGTAATTCAGTTAAAAAAATAGGTGTTGAGGCTTTTGGGGAGTGTAGACGGTTAAAGTCTTTGTCTATACCCGCTTCGGTAGATTCTATTCTTTCGTCGTTTGTGGACTGTGACTCTGTTTCATCATTGGAACTAAAAGATGGGAATCGGCCTATTTTGATTGAAGGCAAGTGTTTCAATGGTGGCAATATGATGATTGATACACTATATATAGGGCGGAAGATTAGTGGTGCGCCGCAGTTTAATGAGTGTGCCTATTTGTCGACGTTGACAGTTGGTAGTATGATATTGACCATGCAAGATGTTTCGGGTTGTAAAAATTTGTCAAAGGTTATTTGCTTGGGCGCTACTCCCCCGGAAGCGACGATGACTACATTTTCAACAGTTACTCTCGATGGCACTCTGGTGGTGCCGGCATCGGCCGAGGAGGTTTATCGTCGTACGGCTCCGTGGCGTTTTTTCTATACGATAGAGACTTTCCCTGATGTGGCTCCTACAAAGTTAATACTCGATATAGAGAGTTACCAGATAACCCGTGAAGATGAAGCCTTGTCTCTGTTGGCTACGGTCTATCCCGAGCATGCTACTTTTTCGGGCCTTCGTTGGACAAGCAGTAACGAGATGGTAGCCACGGTTTCTGAAACCGGGATTGTTCATTCAAACAAAGAGGGCGAGGCCGATATTACCGTATCGTTGAACGATGGGGCACTGACGGCTACTTGCCATGTGTCGGTGCACTATGTCGATGCCGTGGAGGAGCATGAAGCAGACCAAGTGTCGATTTATCCCAATCCCGTAGACGATATGTTGCATATCGAGGGGGTAACCACGGGAACATCTATTACCTTGTACGATATGACCGGTCGGTTGGTGCTTTCGGACAGGGCCTACGGTGGGGCTATGACTTTCGACATGTCGGCTCTCAAACGAGGTGTGTACTTGTGTCGTATCCAGAACAGGACGTATAAAATCGTAAAGCGGTAAATGCACGATAGGAAAAATCCTCGGGGGGTGTAAAGCAACCTTCGGGGATTTTTGTTTTTGGGGCAGAAGTTAAAAAGATTGTTGAAATAAATTGAATATAATATTCCTCTCGGTATAATCAAGTAAATTTGTTTCTGCTCTTGGTTTTTCGTATCTTTGTCACTACGAAGATAGGATACGGTTCGGCATAGCCAAGTCGGAAATGAGATTTCCGTTTGTCTCTGTGTTCATCTTTCGCTATCTTTGTCCCGCAATTTGGCAGGGGATATCCGGAGAAAGCAAAGATGTCGGGGTAGAGAGTTTCTCTTCGGAAAGTTCGGCATTGTTTTTGTCGGTTGATATATGAAATTAGATAACTCTAAATAGATATAGAAGATGAGTAAAAAAGCACTATTGATGATTCTCGACGGCTGGGGCATCGGTAATCATTCGCACGCAGATGTGATTTATAATACCCCCACTCCTTATTGGGACTATTTGTTGAAAACCTATCCTCATTCGCAGTTGCAAGCAAGTGGCGAGAATGTGGGTTTGCCCGATGGTCAGATGGGAAATTCCGAAGTAGGTCACCTCAATATCGGTGCAGGACGTATCGTCTATCAAGATTTGGTGAAGATCAACAAAGCCTGTGCCGACAATTCCATTTTACAGAACAAAGAAATTGTCTCTGCGTTCTCTTATGCGCGTGACAACGGTAAGAATATCCACTTTATGGGGCTGACCTCTAATGGAGGGGTGCACAGTTCGCTGGATCATTTGTTCAAGTTGTGCGACATCGCCAAAGAATATGGTTTGGAAAATACGTTTATCCACTGCTTCATGGACGGTCGTGACACCGATCCTCGCAGCGGTAAAGGATTTATCGAGGAGTTGGAGGCTCATTGCGCTAAATCGGCCGGAAAGATAGCCTCTATTATCGGACGATATTATGCGATGGACCGCGACAAACGCTGGGAGCGGGTGAAAGAAGCCTATGACCTTTTGGTAAACGGTATCGGTCGTAAATCGGATAATATGGTGCAAGCCATGCAGGAATCGTATGATGCCGATGTAACCGACGAATTTATCAAACCTATCGTAAACACGACTTGCGACGGGCGAATCAAGGAGGGCGACGTGGTTATTTTCTTCAATTACCGTAACGACCGCGCCAAAGAGCTGACGATTGTGCTCACGCAGCAAGATATGCCCGAGGCCGGTATGCACACGATTCCCGGTTTGCAATACTATTGCATGACGCCTTACGATGCCTCGTTCAAGGGTGTTCATATTCTTTTCGACAAAGAGAATGTACATAACACGTTGGGCGAGTATTTGTCGAAATCGCATAAAACCCAGTTGCACATTGCCGAAACCGAGAAATACGCCCATGTTACTTTCTTCTTTAACGGCGGTCGCGAAACTCCGTTCGAGGGAGAGGATCGTATTTTGGTTCCTTCTCCCAAAGTAGCTACCTATGACTTGAAACCCGAGATGAGTGCCTATGAAGTGAAAGATAAATTGGTAGCCGCCATCGACGAAAATAAATACGACTTCATTGTCGTGAACTATGCTAACGGCGATATGGTGGGACATACAGGTGTCTATTCGGCTATCGAAAAAGCTGTCGTGGCTATCGATGCTTGTGTGCGCGATACCGTCGAGGCTGCTAAGGCCAACGGTTACGAAGTGATTATCATAGCTGATCACGGTAATGCTGACAATGCCGAGAATGCCGATGGAACACCCAATACGGCTCACTCGTTGAATCCTGTGCCTTTCGTTTATGTGACGGAGAACAAGAACGCACGGGTCGAAGATGGTATTTTGGCCGATGTAGCTCCCTCGATTTGCCACATCATGGGATTGCCTCAGCCGGCCGAAATGACAGGACATGATTTGTTGAAATAACAACGATCGACGATGACGATATGCCGGAACGTATGCTTTGCGTTCCGGCTTTTCTTCCTCATAAAGATAGATGAAAACGATAGAATCCGAAGAAATTATGCTGCAAGTAGGTAGTGCGCTGGTGAGCCTCGATGTCATAGAACGCTTTTTTATCTGTGATCTCGAAAAATGTTTGGGGGCATGCTGTATTGAGGGAGATGCCGGCGCTCCGGTCTCCGAGGAAGAATGTCGTAAACTGAAAGAAATTCTTCCGGTTATCTGGGACGATTTGTTACCCGAAGCGAAGGCCGTTATCGAACGGCAAGGAGTTGCCTATGTCGATGAAGAGGGCGATTTGGTGACATCTATCGTGAATGGTAAGGATTGTGTTTTTACCTGTTACGGTAAAAACGGAATGTGCCAATGTGCCGTAGAGAAAGCGTTTCGAGAGGGGAAAATCGATTTTTACAAGCCTGTTTCCTGTCATCTGTATCCTGTGCGTTTGAAAGAATACAAAGACTTTGCGGCGGTAAATTATCACCGTTGGAAAATTTGCAAGGCCGCCGAAGTATTGGGCCGCCGGGAAAAAGTGAGGGTTTACGAATTTTTGAAAGAACCGTTGATTCGCAGGTTTGGAGAAAAGTGGTATAACGATCTTTGTGAAGCCGCCGAGGCTTATTTGAAAGAGTATGGGAAATAATCCGGTAAAATTCAGCTATAAACAGATTTGGTTCATTGCCTATCCGATTCTTATCAGTCTCGTTATGGAGCAACTCATCGGCATGACCGATACCGCCTTTATGGGGCGTGTCGGTGAAGTCGAATTGGGAGCTTCGGCCATTGCCGGAGTCTATTACATGACATTTTATATGATTGCTTTCGGGTTTAGCTTGGGAGCGCAAATCATTATGGGGCGGAGAAACGGAGAAGGAAATTATGCGAAGATAGGCCCGATATTTTATAAGGGAACCTATTTTTTGCTGGGAGTAGCGTTGGTGCTGTTTGTCTCTTCTCATTTCGTTTCGCCTTTGATTCTCGAACGATTTATCGATTCGCCTCATGTTCATGAAGCTGCCGTAAGTTATATTCGCTGGCGGGTATATGGATTTTTCTTTTCATTCGTAGCCGTGATGTTCCGCGCCTTTTTCGTGGGAACAACCCAAACAAAGACTCTGACACTCAATTCGATTGTCATGGTATTGTCGAATGTCGTGTTTAATTACATTCTGGTTTTCGGGAAATTGGGATTTCCGGCTATGGGAATTGCAGGAGCCGCCATCGGTTCTTCTTTGGCCGAGTTGGTATCGGTAATTTTCTTTGTCGTTTACACTCGTGTACGAGTCGATGTCAAAAAATATGGATTAAATCGCTTCGGTTTGCGGAATGGAGAACCTTTGGGAAATATTTTGAATATTTCTGTATGGACGATGGTTCAAAATTTTATATCCATGTCTACGTGGTTCCTGTTTTTTATCGCTGTGGAACATCTGGGCGAGCGATCGTTGGCCATAACGAATATTATTCGTAACGTATCGGCCCTGCCTTTTATGATTGTCATTACGTTCTCTTCGACATGTAGTACGCTCATCAGTAATTTGATAGGAGCTGGAAATACTCGCTATGTACGGGGCACGTTGAATCAGTGTATCCGTATGGCATATTTGTTTGTGTTTCTGATTATATTGTTTTTTATCCTTTGTCCCAATTGGATCTTGCGCATTTACACCGATATGCCCGATCTTATTTCGGCATCGCTTCCGTCTCTGTTTGTCCTTTGTTCTGCCTATATTTTTATAGTTCCGGGGAATGTCTATTTTCAGTCGGTTTCGGGGACAGGCAATACTCGTGCTGCGTTTATTTTGGAACTGATGGCGCTGGTGCTCTATGTCGTCTATGTGGCGATTATGATATTTTATCTGAGGGTCGATGTTGCTATTTGCTGGACGACAGAGCATATCTATGCCATTGGAATCCTTTTATTTTCGGCGGCTTATATGAAATGGGGAAAGTGGGAAAATAAAAAAATCTAAAAAAATAATCGGGCTGTTTTTTAGTATAGAAATTATTTAATATTTTATATTTAGTACGAATGAACTAAATATAAAAGTCAAATGGGTTGCTGTTTACGATAATTTGTGTATATTTGCAACCGATGCAAAAACGGATTATACATCGATATAGTCAAGGGTGTTTGCTCCTACTCTTGGGTTAGTTATATGGGAAATTTTATGGTAAGAAAAATTCTGTTGTGTATATTCGCATGTACCTTTGTAATGTCGGAGGCACAAGAAGAGTCTGTCCGTCCATATCAGTTGCCCGATATTCCCGATAGTTTGGTGACGCCCGATGTTAGAAGCGAATATTTAATTGCCCATTATTGGGATAATTTTGATATTGAAAACCGCGCATATTTGGATGCGAGGGAAATTCCGGAACAGGCTTTCGTCGATTTTACCTCTATTATGCGTATCGCTTCACGAGAGAGCACATTGAAATCTATTGATATTTTATTGAGGCGGGCTTCGAGCGATGAAGATATATTGTTGATGTATGCCGATATAGCCGATAAATATCTATATAGTGGAGAGGGGCATTTAGTTAGCGAGGAAGCCTATTTGCCGTTTGTAAAAGCGGTGCTCGATTCGAAAAAAGTGGATAAGTTACGTAAGTTGCGTTATTCCTATCAATATGATGTTTTGACTAAAAACCAATTGGGAATGGAATTGACCGACTTTGAATATAAATTACCGGGAAAAGAAAAGAAGTTCCGTGTTAAGAAATTAAAAGCTCCTTTTGTCCTGTTATATATTAACGATCCCGAATGCGATGATTGCTCGTTGACTACTTTGAGGTTGAGTGTTTCGCAGGCCTTATTGAAGGAAATAAGAGAAGGACGACTCGTTATTTTGTCGGTTTATCCCGATGGAGAGACGGACGAATGGTTGGGCAGTGTTGAGAAATATCCCAAAGAGTGGGTGGTGGCTTCTATGGAAAATGGAGACCGTTATTTCGATTTGAGGATTATGCCTGCTTTGTATTTGGTGGATAAAGATAAGAAAATAATATTGCGCAATACTTCGCTGGAAGAAGTAGAAAAGATATTGAAGGAAAATAAGTAAAAAGACTTTGTGGTTTTGATTCTGTGTAAACGATGTGAATCGTCCATTTGAGATCCCCTCTGTGCGTGAGCATAGGTTTTTTTGACCCAATAACACCTGAAAAAGGAAGAATCGACCACAAAGTCTTTTCTATTTAATCTATTTGAGCAATTCGGTTGTTATTTAAATATTGAATTAACAAAATTGAATATGAAGAATTTCGCTAAAACGGTCTCCCGCTTTTTGTTGTGTGAACGATTGTCCGATTGGGCAAAACTAGGGTTACGGGTGTTTATCGGTTTCATGATGCTGACTCACGGCATCGCCAAAATAGAACAGTTCGATACTTTGAAATCTACGTTTCCTGCAACTATGGGAATGAGTAGTGAGCTGTCGTTAATCCTTATCATATTGGTAGAGGTTGGTTGTTCCTCGTTGGTGCTGTTGGGATTTATGACAAGGTTGGCGGTTTTACCGTTGATGTTTTCTATGATTATTGCAGCTTTTTTTACCTTTTCTCCGATTAGCCTGTCGACGGCAGAATTACCGATGCTTTATTTGGGAATTTATACTTTTATACTGCTTGCGGGTCCCGGACGATATTCTGCGGATGCCTTCTTCGTGAAGACTTTTCATTTAGAAACCTCGTCAGAAAGCATGGAAGAAGTTTAATTTTGAAAGACAGGTATCACCGGAACCGGAATTAGAGAACGAATAGATGAACGTAGCCGTATTATTATCTGGGGGAGTGGATAGTGCCGTTGTTGTGCATCGGCTGAAAGAGCAAGGGATAGACCCGACTTTATTTTACATTCGCATAGGAATGGACAATGACGAAGGCGACTGTTCGGCCGAGGAGGATATAGAAATGTGTACTTATATTGCGCGTAAGTACGGACTTCCGTTTGAAGTCGTATCTCTCCATAGGGAATATTGGGACCATGTTATGGAATATGCTTTGCGAACGGTGAAACTCGGATTAACCCCTAATCCCGATATGATGTGTAACAAAATGATCAAATTCGGTTTCTTTGAGGAACGTTGGGGGCATGCGTTCGATAAAACGGCTACCGGCCATTATGCTACGACGACCGAGAGGAATGGTAAAATTTATCTCTCCACGGCAAGAGATAAAAAGAAAGATCAGACCGATTTTCTGGCACAGATAGACTCTGTTCAGGTCTCCCATTTGCTATTTCCTATCGGCGATTTATTGAAACAGGAGGTTCGGGAGATGGCTGTTTCGGCTAAGCTCCCTAATGCTTCCAGACGTGACAGTCAAGGTATTTGCTTTTTGGGGAATATCGACTACAATGCGTTTATCCGTCGACATTTGGGCGAACGACAAGGGGCGATAGTAGAGCTCGAAACCGGTAAGATATTGGGATTTCACAAGGGATATTGGTTTCATACGATAGGACAACGGAAGGGACTCGGATTGAGTGGCGGTCCGTGGTACGTCGTGGCGAAAGATGTCGATACCAATACGATATTCGTATCGAACGGGTATGGAACGGAGAAACAATATGGGAAGGTTTTAAAGTTGGCGGAGTTCCATTTTATTACAGATGACCCGTGGGGAGAGATGGAATCGCCTGTCGAGATAACTTTTAAGAACAGGCATACCCCCGATTTTACGTCAGGTCTCTTAATTAAGGAGGGCAAGTCGTATTCTATCTCTTCGAAGGAACCGGTACAGGGTATCGCTCCCGGACAATTTGCTGTCGTGTACGATAAGGAACGCCATATTTGCGTCGGTAGTGGAGTAATTACTTTGTAACGATGCTTCTTGTATTCGGAATAGAATAAATAATAGTTCCCTCTGAGCCTGAACAAAAGAGGAGGAGATCTTTGCCAAACCGAGAGATAAGATACGATTCGGTATGAAAAACAAGCGTATTTGTTTTATTCTGCACACACCTTTCATTATATTTGTAGAATATAGGATACGGTTCGGCAGAGTCAAGTCGGAAATGTGATTTCCGTTTGTCTTTGCACTCGCCTTTCGCTATATTTGTATGATTAAAAATGTGGTGACGTGGATACTCGTATAAAATTAAAGGTGTTGGGGTTGACTTACAGTCAAGTACAAAAAGGTGCGTATGCTTTGGTGCTTGCCGAAGAAAATGGGCCTCGTCGTATTCCTGTCGTGATAGGAGTGTCCGAGGCTCAGTCTATAGCTATATCTTTGGAAGGTATTGTTCCGCCTCGTCCGATTACTCATGATCTTTTTGTGAGTTTCTCTCACGGGTTCGGTATTCGTTTGAGAGAGGTTTGTATTTATAAATTTGAGAATGGAGTTTTTTCCTCGGAAATGCTTTTTGACGATGGTACGCGTGAGATTCGTATCGATGCCCGTACTTCCGATGCAATAGCCATAGCTTTGCGTACACGGTCCGACATATATGTCATGCAGAATATTATAGACGAGGCAGGATTTGTTTATGAAGAAAATGAAGGTAAAGAAGTCGTAGAGACAGAAGAACTCCCCGAAGAAAAGAGTTTGTCGAATTGTTCCCGTAAGGAACTTAAAGAACGCTTGGAAAAGGCTATTGCTTCCGAGGCTTATGAAGAAGCCGCTCGTATTCAAGATGAGCTGAATAAAAGAGATAATAACTTGTAAGAACACCGATATTTTTTTAGATTTGCATGAAATAAGCCGCATGTCGGTAAGATGCTCGGACAAGTGAGGTATTCCAGTGCTCGATCGGCTTTATTTTTGACAGATAATCTAAACCATGTCCTGTAAAAAAGGAAATTATTACAACACAAACGCAAGAATATGGAAAGTGTAAAAATTCGACTGATAGTCATGAATTTTCTCCAGTTTTTTATCTGGGGATCATGGCTCTGTACATTGGGATTATATATGACGACACCCGTTGAAGACGGGGGCTTGGCTTTCGACGGTGCACTCGTGGGCAGTGTGTTTGCTCTATCGGGTATAGCTTCTCTTATTATGCCTGCGCTTATAGGCGTGGTTTCCGATAAGTGGGTGAATGCCGAACGGTTGATGGGAGTTCTGCATTGGGTCGGAGCTATTTCTCTTTTTTGTGCGGCGTTCGTTACCGATTATGATTTGTTCAAAATAGCGATGTTGGTCAATATGCTGGCCTATATGCCCACTCTGTCATTGTCATATACCGTTGCATATAATGCTATCGATAAAGCCGGATTGGATCGCATTAAGGACTATCCTCCCGTGAGAGTTTGGGGAACGATAGGGTTTATCGTCGCTATGTGGATAGATAACCTCACCGGGTTCAGCTCCAATAATGGGCAGTTGATTATGGCTGCGTGCGCTTCTGCCGCAATGGGACTTTATTGCTTCACTTTACCGGCTTGTCCTCCGGCTAAGGCGATGAAGAATAACGGGCTCATGTCTGTGTTGGGATTGGATGCTTTGGTCTTGTTTAAGAATTACCGTACAGCCGTATTCTTGCTTTTCTCTTTTTTGTTGGGGGCAGCCCTTCAAGTGACCAATATGTATGGCGTTCCTTTTCTCGATAGCTTCAAGGCGACTCACCCCGAGGCTTGGGCTGTGAAATATTCGGTCATACTCTCTTCTCTTTCTCAGGTATCGGAAACTCTTTTTATTCTGGCGATACCGTTTTTTATGAGCCGATACGGTATTAAGAGGGTGATGATCATCAGTTTCATGGCATGGGTATTGCGTTTTGGATTCTTCGCAATCGGCGGTCCCGAGGGCTTCCCGGTCGTATTCTTGGTATTATCGATGATCGTATATGGTATGGCCTTCGATTTCTTCAATGTGTCGGGTTCTCTTTTCATTGCCGATGAGGCTCCCGCTTCCATAAAAGCCAGTGCTCAGGGTATCTTCATGATGATGACGAATGGACTGGGCTCTATCGTGGGCGGTTACGGTGCTGGGTTGGTTATCGCTTATCATAGCGAGAATGGCGTGGTGACCGACTGGCCGGCATGTTGGACTATCTTTGCGGCTTATGCTTGTGTAATCGGTATTTTGTTTGCATTGACGTTCCACTATAAACATCAAGCCAAAGTCAAGGCAGAGAAAGTTTAATCTTTTAACGAGGTCCTATGCAGATATTTTATGCTCCCGATATTGAAAGTGTGCATGAGCTCCCTGAGGCGGAAAGCCAGCATTGTGTCAGAGTTTTGCGTATGGGCGAAGGTGACGAGATTGGAATTGTCGATGGGGGAGGAAATAAATATCTGGCCGAAATCGTTCTGGTGCATCCGAAGCGTTGTGGCATACGGATATTGAAAAAATCGAAAGTTCCCAATCCGTGGCGGGCACAAGTGCATGTAGCGATTGCGCCGACGAAGAATCTCGATAGAATGGAGTGGTTTGCCGAAAAAGTCACGGAGATAGGCATTGATTCGATTGCTTTGTTGAAATGCCGATTCTCTGAACGGAAAGAGTTAAAACTCGATCGTCTGAACAAAATTCTGATTTCGGCGATGAAGCAATCCTTAAAAGTTGTTTTGCCCCGATTGTCCGAAATGGAGGCCTTTTCGGACTTTGTCGCCCGTCCTTTCGATGGACAGAAATTCATTGCTCATTGCTATGCGGAGGGCGAGCGGAAAGAACTCTCCGAGGTATATCGCCCGGGAGAGAATGCTTTGATTTTGATAGGTCCTGAGGGCGATTTCAGCCTCGAAGAGGTAGAGCAAGCTATTGCTTGTGGATTTCAGCCGGTGATGTTGGGGCAGAGCCGGTTGCGTACGGAAACGGCCGGAGTAGTTGCCTGCCATACGATACAAGTGTTGAATCAGTTAAAATCGAAATAATGAAACTCGAAAATCTTAAATATACCGATAGCGGTAATTTCTTTCTGTTGGCAGGTCCTTGTGTCATAGAAGGAGAGTACATGGCGATGGATATTGCGGAAAAGATCGTCGGGATAACAGAATCGTTGCAGATACCCTATATTTTCAAGGGCTCTTATCGCAAGGCCAACCGTTCTCGCCTTGATTCGTTTACCGGGATAGGCGATGAGAAGGCTTTGAAAATATTACGGAAAGTCGCCGATACATACAAAATACCTGTCGTTACCGATATTCATACGGCCGAGGAGGCTAAGATGGCTGCCGAGTATGTCGATGTGTTGCAAATTCCGGCATTTTTGTGCCGCCAGACCGATTTGTTGGTGGCTGCTGCAAAAACAGGGCGAGTGGTGAATATCAAGAAAGGCCAATTCCTGTCGCCCGAGGCCATGAAGTTTGCCGCTCAAAAGGTCGTGGATGCGGGGAATAACGATGTGATGATTACAGAACGGGGAACTTCTTTCGGTTATCAAGATCTGTTGGTCGACTATCGGGGCATTCCGATTATGCAGAAGTTCGGTTTCCCGGTTATTCTCGATGCTACCCATTCGTTGCAAAGGCCCAATCAAGATTCAGGCGTGACCGGAGGAATGCCGGAATTGATAGAGACTATCGCCCGGGCAGGTATCGCTGTGGGTGTCGATGGGTTGTTTATGGAGACTCACCCCGAACCGTGTAAAGCTAAATCGGACGGAGCCAATATGTTGCCGTTGGATCTTTTGGAAGGCTTGCTGACAAGGTTAGTGTGCATTCGGCAGGCTGTAATGTCTTTGGGTAGTAAAGATAAGTAACATATAAAAGCTGTTTGACAATGGTTTCTCGACTCAGGTGTTTTATAGGGGGTATCTTATTTTGTTTTTTCACGTCGTCGTTTGCTCTTCATGCGACGGAAAACGATGATTTGGTGAAAGCCATGATGGAGGTATATGCCGAGGAATTGGCTGCCAATCCACAGGATTACAGAACGTATTATAGCCGGGCTATGGCTTATTTCGGACAGGGGGATATGAAAAAGGCTTTGTCGGATATCGACAATGCGATTAAATATTTTCCTCGAAAAGAGAAGGACGATTTGGCACAGGCTTATTTGTTGAGAGCCAAGATTCTGTCGGAAAGGGGAGAGACCAAGTCTGCTTTGACCGATTTGAACAGTGCTTTACGATTAGTCCCTAACCATCGGTTGGCTCTGAAAGACCGGGGAGATCTGCTGTGCCGGTTGGGACAATACGATATGGCTAAAATCGACTATAACCATTTGTTGCGCATGGATACTCGCAGTCAAAGCGCATTTATGGGATTGGCGCGAGTCGAGGCTCATACCGGTCAGCCTGTGAGAGCGAAAGATTTATTAGCTCAGGCTGTCAATCTCTCGCCCAAAGATCCGAAGATTTATTTGGAGCGCAGCGAGATTTATAAGGAGATGGACATGATGCCCGAAGCAGTCGATGATTTGGTCTATGCCGTCTCGCTCGATGACGGGCATTCGGGAGCGATACAAAAGCTGGTCGCTTATAGTAACGAGTCGTATAACGGCGTTATCGAAGGGTTGAATCGGAATATCGAACGTTCTCCCCGGCAGGGTATGCTTTATTATGTGCGTGCCACCATTTATAAAGACCATTATGATTATGCATCTTCTTTGCGTGATTGGAATACGATCGTGGAGGAGAACTTTTTCAATTTTCATACGGTCTATTATAACCGGGCCTTTTGTCTGTCGAGGTTGACCCGATTCGACGAAGCGAGAGCCGATATAAAAAGAGCGATAGAGAAAGATTCGCAGAATGCCGAATATTATCGATTGTTGTCTGAAATCGAGAGGGGAGACGGCAATCTTGTTGCCGCCGAACAAGCTGTTCGGCAAGCGGCGGTATATGACCCGTCGAATGTGGCGATTTGTCTGGAAAGGGGAATGATAGCCTATGACGAAGGCGACTTCGGGCAGGCGATAAGTTGTTATAACGAGGCTGTCGTCGCAGCTCCCGATGAACCGTATTCTTATTTGGCACGGGCTTATACGCAAGAATATGGTATGGAAAATCGTATAGCTGCTGAGGCGGATTACCGCAAAGTACTTAGCTTGGACGGTACGTCTGCCGCTTATGGCGATAATTTGAAAGGAATCGCATTTGCGAAACTTCATTTGAAAAAACAGGCCGAGGAGTGGGAGCGTTCGCTTTTGGCTTCCGGGTCGGTTCGTAATATCGATTATTTTTATTTAGCTTGTATGTACGCCGGTTTTGATGTCGACAAGTCGATTTCTTATCTCGACAAGGCGTTGCAAAACGGATATGGCGATTATTATCGTATTCATGTCGACCGCTACTCTCCGGTATCGCTATTACCCATCAGACATTTGTCGCAGTACAGCGATTTGCTGTATAAATATCGTGCCTTGTTCGGTAAATAGTTGCAAGTCCGCGCCGTTTTTTTATTTTACGGTTCTGATGCATTGTCTTTATGTTTGAATATTTTCTGTCCCCATGATGTTTTTAGGATTCCTTTCATTATAATGGGTGTCAATATTCCTGCTATTGCTGCCGGTATAACAATATTTGCTATTATCTCGTTTAAATTCATAATGGGTCGAATTGTTCTCTGTGGATTAATTGTATTACAAAGATATTTAAATAAATATGTTTTTAGGACGCCATATTTAAATTTTTTGTTGAGCCCGGTAAAATCGTATAAATCTTTGGATAAGGATTTTTCTTAGAAGCTGTTTTAAATTTATCGGGACGGGTTGTCTTCGATATGTGGCGTATTTTTATGGGCTCGTAGTTTGTGCTGTTTGAGAAAACGGGCATATCCGGCTTTTAGGAAGTCGTCGATGTCAGCAGGCAATTCGTTTTCTTCCGATGGCAGGTTGTCGTCAAGAGCCATCATATCGAAGAGTTCCTTTGCGTGTTCGGATAGAGAGATAGAGGTTTCGGGGTGGATATCATCGGCAGTCGTCTCGTCGGCCGTATTTTTCCGTCCTTTCTTCTCGGCTTCTTTCTTCGAGGGCTTATTCTCGAATCGCTTGGCATATCGTTCGAGGGTGTTGATGTAGCCCATCAAAGTTTTTACTTCCGCAGCTTGTGCCAGTACGTCTAACGAGAGCAGCAGTTCGTAATAACGTAATAGGAGTTGATGTCTCAACACTTCTATTCTCAATCGTTGTTCTTTCAGAATCTGTTCTTGTGTTTCCATACGTCTGTTTTTTCAGGCAAATGTAGAACCGGTATGTCTGTTGTTTATGGCATGATCGAACTTTTTTAGAAAAAAGAGGGAGATATTTATATTTTTGGAGTTATCGGTTCTTTGCACTTTTCTTGCTGCGATGTAGAGGGGCTGCCGAAGGAACGGTAATTTTTGCGCAGAGATTGAAAAGGCTGTCATCGTTTTTGGGGTATAGGATTTTTTGATTGTAGAATTTAACCCCCTCGCCCTGCGGGCACTCCCCCTATATTCCCTTACGGAAACACAGAGGGAGAGGTTTAAAAGTGGTATTTCTTGTTTTGGCATAAGGATAGATTTTATACTTCTCGCTTTGCGGGTACTCTCCCTATCTTATCTGTGATGAACAGAGGGGGAGGCTGAATTTTATCGAAAATCTATTCAGCTACTTTTTAACCACTCTCCGAAAAGATTGGAATGTGGTTGTAGATAAGAGATTCGTCGCTAAGATTCAAGCCTGCCCCACGAATTTTCTACTGAATCGAAATTTCTGGCAAAGCCCTCGGCAGCCGAGTCGAATGTATTAAAAAAGGCATTAACCCTTCGGTTAATGCCTTTTATAGAAAGAAGCAATTTGTTTTAGTGGAAATGAAATTATTTCTTTTTGTATTTTATTTTATTCGTAAGATTTTGCCTTCGCGCAATACTCCGTTTCGCTTAATCCCGTTGAGCTTGCACAGATGACTGATCGAGACACCGTATTTATTGGCTATCCTTGATAGTGAATCTCCTTTTCTAACTCGATAGGATACGTATTTCGCTCCGTTGTTACTGCCCTTGTATCTGCCGTATCCCAAGCTGCTGGCTAATTCTTTCGGATTGAAAGTATATTGGTCGGTATGAGGCACTTGATTTACAAAGTCGAAAATCTTATTGGGATTGATGTCCATTCCCAAATAGCGCGTTTCGAAGTGCAAATGAGGGCCCGTGGAGCGTCCCGTGTTACCTCCCAAAGCAATGGGTTCTCCCACTTTTACGATTTGATCGGGCTTAACCAAGAATTTGGAGAGATGGCCGTATATGGTTTCGAGGCCGTTGCTGTGACGAATGATTACGTAGTATCCATATCCTCTGCGTTCATATCGTGTTAATCTCACTTTCCCGGAGAAGGCCGCACGTACTGTATCTCCGATATGAAGCGACAAATCCACTCCTCTGTGCATGCGTCTGCGTCGCCAACCGTAGTTCGATGTAATATGACCAATGATGGGCATACAATATTCCGAGACGTCGATAGTAGCGGATTCGGGCAATTTGTCTATTGGGACTTTGTATGGGTTTACCCATGTTTGATCCCAATTTTCTCCATAAATATCAATACCGGGAAACTCCTCTTCCTCTTCTTCGAGCATTTCGAGTAGGGCGATGGAATCGACCAAGTTTATTTCTTTGTGTATGTTTTGTTGCCCTGCGATGAGGTCTTGGTGTTGTTTGGAGTGTAGGTGAGTGGAGAGATTCCTATTGTGCTGGGCATTTAAGTTACCTAGCGAGAATGCAAGCAGGAGAGGTAGAATGTAATGTTTTGTTTTTCCGAAATACATTTTATTTATCTAATTCTGGCATAAGCCGCGTCCTAAAATAAATAGTCGAAGTAGCCTTTTTATTAAGCCCACCAAAGAAAGATGCGTATATTTTTGCACACACTTTTCAAAGATAATGAATTTTGGAGGAATGTGTTCTGGTTGGTTAACAAAATTTAGGTATCCAGTAAGCCGATTTGTTTGTGCTTTTTCGTATAAAACATTGATTTATATGTCTTTATGTGTAAACATGTTTTACAACATAAAATAGTAAAAACTCTTTATTTAACTGATTAATCCCCAGTTTTTTTGTTTTTCGAAAATGCGGTTTAGTTCTTTTCGTACGATTTGGTTTTCGGGTCGTTCTAACAATTCATCGGAATCTAGCAGTTTACCTGCTTCATCGCGAGCTACTTGCAATATTTGTGCATCTTTTGCCAAGTTGGCGATTTGTAAATTGAATGCAATTCCACTTTGCTGAGTCCCTTCCATATCCCCCGGTCCCCTCATTTGCATGTCGGCTTCGGCAATGCGAAACCCGTCATTGGTTTCTGCCATGATTTCGAGCCTTTTTTGGGTGTCTTGGTTGATTTTATAAGATGTCATCAAGATACAATACGATTGTTCGGCGCCACGACCTACACGCCCTCTGAGCTGGTGTAGCTGAGCCAGACCGAAACGTTCGGCGTTTTCGATGATCATGACCGATGCATTGGGTACGTTCACCCCGACTTCTATGACCGTAGTCGCCACCATAATGCGGGCTTCTCCCGATACGAATTTTTGCATCTCGGTTTCCTTTTCGGCCGCTTTCATTTTTCCATGTACCATGCACACTTGATATTCGGGGAAAATTTCCCGAATGTGTTCATATCCTTCTTCTAAATTTTTCAAGTCGCTTTTCTCGCTTTCCTGTATGAGCGGATACACGATATAGGCTTGTCTCCCGATTTGTAGTTGCTTGCGCAAAGAAGCGTATAGCTGGGCTCTTTTGTTATCGTATTGAAGGAGTGTTTGTATGGGTTTGCGTCCGGGGGGCAGTTGGTCGATGACCGATACGTCGAGATCGCCATAAACGGTCATGGCCAAAGTCCGGGGAATGGGGGTGGCAGTCATGACCAAAATGTGTGGCGGAATTTTATTTTTTCTCCAAAGCCGAGCCCGTTGCTCTACCCCGAACCGATGTTGCTCATCGATGACGACAAAACCCAGATTCGCAAAATTTACCGAGTCTTCCAGAAGGGCATGGGTTCCTATCAGCAGGTTTATTTCTCCGGTGAGGAGCCCTTCTAAAATAGGAGCTCTTCGTTTTTTAGATACCGACCCCGTGAGTAGTTCAATACGTAGTCCTAACGGCTCTACCATCTTTTTCAGCCCTTCGTAATGCTGGGTGGCCAATATTTCGGTGGGAGCCATTAGACAGGCTTGGTAACCGTTGTCTACGGCGATGAGCATACTCATGAGCGCGACCAATGTTTTTCCACTGCCTACATCTCCCTGTAACAGTCTGTTCATTTGTCTGCCGCTGCCCATATCGGCTCGAATCTCTTTGATGACTCGTTTTTGAGCTTGGGTGAGTTCGAAGGGCAACACTTGATGATAAAAGTCGTTGAAATAATTCCCGATGTGGTCGAAACGGAATCCTCCCAATTTCAGGTTCCGTAACCGGGTATATCGTAGAATGTGTAATTGCAGGTAGAATAACTCTTCGAATTTGAGCCTGAATTCTGCCCGCCTCAGGTGGCCTATCGTCACCGGAAAGTGAATGTTGCGTAGGGCATCGGTCGAACTCATGAGTTGCATTCGCGAGATAATGGGAAGGGGCAATGTTTCGGGCAGTGGGTTTTGTATTCCGGAGAGAAGGGTATATACCATTTTCTGTATGGCTTTCGAGTTGAGGAAAGCATTTTTCATTTTTTCGGTCGTGGTATAGTACCCTTGTAGTCCGGTCGTGTTGTCTATGCGATCGTCTATCGGGTCGAGCTCGGGGTGGGCGATGTTGAATTTCCCGTTGAAAAGAGTGGGTTTCCCGAAAAGCGTATATTCCGTTCCCGGTTTGTAACGGTCTGTGATATAGCGTATTCCTTTGAACCAAACGAGCTCTATGACTCCCGAACCGTCGGAGAACAGAGCGGTGAGCCGCCGGCGTGCCCCTTCTCCGTGAGTGGTGTATGAAACGATTTTACCTCGTAACTGAATATAAGGCATCGAACCGTCGATTTCGTTTATTTTGTAGGTCTTGCTTCGGTCGATATATTTATACGGATAATAGTGCAGCAGGTCGAGATAGGTGAATATCTCTAATTCTTTGTTTAGGAGTTCGGCGCGTTTAGGGCCGACCCCGGGAAGGTATTTGATATTTAAACTGGCTAAATCTGTCATTCCTTCAATCCTATTTCGGCGATTGCCAAGTCGACCGGCAGAGTTATTTTCAAGTTTTCCCGATTCCCTTCGACCAATTCGGGAATGTATCCGGCAGCCTCGTACACCGAGGCATCGTCGGTGAAAGTGTCGTTATAAGGGAGCTTGTATGCCTTTTTTATTTCTTCGACCCGGAATGTCTGCGGAGTTTGTACCGCCACGAATGCCGTGCGGTTGACGGCCTTGCTGGATTTGTCGGGAAATATTTGTCTTAATGAATCGGTTAGAGGAAGAACGGGTATGGCTCCGCCTTTTTCTTCTGCGACATGAAAACAATTTTCTATTACGCGATGAGCCGTGAGCGGGCGTACCCCGTCGTGGATAGCGACAATCCCTTCGTCCGGGATAAGAGATAGTCCGTTAAGAACCGAATGAAAACGTGTTTCTCCCCCTTTGACAACGAGATGGGGAATTGTGATTCGGTGAATCGAGCATAGCCGTTTCCAATATTCTTGTTGGTTTTGAGGAAGTACGATTATTAAATCGATATTCGGATCGAATCGGTAGAAATTTTCTATCGTATGGGCTAATATCGGTTTGCCGGCTATTTCGATGAATTGTTTGGGAATGTCGTTTCCCATACGAGTTCCTTTTCCTCCGGCTACTATGATCGCATATCGTTTCATCGATGGCTTCTTTTCCTATGATTACAAAAATAGTACAAAGCGAGAGCAGAAACAAATTTATTCGGTTGTACCGAAGCGCAGCCTGTTTCCACCCGTAAGGCAAATATAGCGAAAGGAGAGTGCAAAGGCAAGCGGAAATCACATTTCCGATTTGACTATGTCGAACCGCCTCCTATATTCTACAAATATAAGGATTTATTTCTGTATGGAGAAATATTCTCTCTTGTGCGTACAGAGCGAAGGGCGGTTTCGAGGGGAATGAAGGGAAAAGGGGAAAGAAAAAGACAGGCGGAAGAACCAGAGTTCTTCCGCCTGTCGCTATGTGATTCAAGTCAATGTTATAGCCTTACTTTTGCGCGCTTCACACTGCCTGCTGTTTGGACTTCTACCACATAAATACCTTTCAGATCACCGGCATTTATAACGGCCGATTCACTTGCCGGGGTTTCGGTTATGCAGAGGCTTCCGCTCGTCGAGTATACTTTTATCGTTTCGATAACGGCATCGGCTACGACATGAATGTTTCCCGTGCGGTCGGTGAATATTTTCGTCGCATTTTCTGTCGTATGGTCTATTCCACTGATAATCGTTAATTCGAAATTCTGTTCGGTATCTTCGTTTACTGTCACGAGCACACCGTCCACACCTGTATAGTTATCTTTGCTAACCGTCATTTCATATTCTTTTCCCGGTTGCATTACGGAAATGTTGTAAGCTCCCGTTTCATCGGTAGTAGCGGTGTAAATGACTTCGCCCGATTGCATGGTTACCGTAGCACCCTCTATCGGGGCTTGGTTATCTTTCCGGGTTACAATGCCGTGTACGACCGGCGCTTCGGTTGCCAATCCCAGTTCCATCACCATGATTTCATTTTTTAAGCTGGGTGTGTAAGAACCATTGGTCCACATATCCATATAATCAGCAATATAACCATCTTTTTGGTATGTCTTCATCGATTGGGTCGATACCTCTTTGATGAAGAATTTAGCTCCTGATTTATATCTAGTGGAGTCTACCGAGATGATTAAACTGAGATTACCTCCTTCATAGGTAATAGGAATTTCGGGTCTCATTTCGAAATATAGAGGCGATTCTTTGCTTCCTCCCGCTTCGTATCGTAAGTTCGCTCCGATATGGCTTAATCCTGTTATGTCCGCTTCGCTCATTTTGTCGGTAGTGAGAGCCGTTTTTTCGGTATTGCCTATCCAGATATTTATTCGATATCCTTTTATGGCTGCATCTGTGGCGTAATAGGGGATATTTACCGTTTCAATCACGTCGCCAGCTTGTAATCCTACAAGATCTTCCGGGGTGTAGAGTATCTCATATAGATAGTTAGTGTAGTTAGGAGTTGACTTTTCTGTCGATAAATCGCCTATCATAACGGTAGAAATCAGGCTTTCCTCGGCAACAGATACCGTAATCGTGTCGGTCGAGGTCACTACATCGTCGAGTGTAAGCAGTGCATAGATCGATGCTTCGCCGGCGGCTCTCGGGGTCCACGAACAAGTGTAGCTTTTCATGTCGCCCAATATCATAGGTTCTACTGTGTAGTTGCCGATGTTTTCTTCGCCGTTCATCAAGGCAATCGAATAGCTTTCGGCCGTTTCTCCGGCTGTGCCCAAGCAAGCCACGTCGATGGTAAAGTTTTGAGTGTAGTTTACCATACCTTTGTTCTCTCCGGTAAATCCTTTAATGTCGATGCGGTGCTCTTGATAAACTACTTGTGGGCCGTAAACCAAGTCGATATAAGTTTTTTTGCTGGCGAATCCGATATAATAATCACCTTCGGTAAAGTCTTCGGGCATATAAGCCGCCATCTCAGCCCAGTCACTCCAATAATTGGCATAAATGGCGAAAGATTTTAACAGGTTCCATGTCTTTCCGTCTGCGGAATATAGAATATCTGTGTTATATCCAGAAGATGAGGTCGCTCTTACAGAGAATGCAATAGAGTCTCCTGCCGAGAGATGGAGCAAGGGGGTGATGATCGTATCGACTGTGGATTCTGTATTGACAATGCTGGTTTCACCATGATGTTTAGTCGTCGTATTTCTTTCCCAAAGTCCTTGTTTCATATCCCAAAGGATTGGTGGGAAGGTTTCGCCTTCGAACGATTCTAATAAAGCCGTAGCCGATAGCATTGTACCGGAGGCGGTAAATTCCGTATTGCCTATACCGTCATGTTCTACCGTGATATTATCGTTATATATGCCCGGTTCGGCATTGAAAGTGATTTGGATCGTATCGGATTTGCTACTGGGTATAACCAATGGCAGTGCTGCATTTACCGAGAATGCTGACCCCGATGGCACTGTGATTTTCGATACGGTCAATGCTCCGTTGTTACTGTTGTTTTTGATTACATAATCCAATGTCGTCGCTTTGTTTACCAATCCAAAGTTTATAGCCGATAAGGAGGCATCCCCCTTATTGGGCTTGATAGTTATATTATCGCCCGTTTTTACTTGGGTGAAATGTGTATTTTCGACGTTGTTTACTTTTACATTGAACGATAGTTTGCTTTTTTCGTCATTGCTGCTAATGAGCAGATAACCCTTGATTGTAGTTTCTGCGCCTGCGGCTATTTCAGGCCCGGGGATAACATTGTCTTCGTATAAGGTTGTGTCTTCTCCGTTAATGATGTAAGTTTTGTAGGAGACGCCTTCGGCTACGGTATTGTTCTCGTTCACTAATTGGGTCGTGAAATTATAGCTGTCGGCTGAGACTGTTTGAGTCCCGATGTTCTTAACTGCAAATTGCAATGTGTTTTGAGTGGCTTTGTCGGGGCCTGCATATAATGTCATCCAACTACTAGGTCTGTTGTTGGCTTCTTTAACCAGCTGTATACCTTTGGAAATTTCCTGCCGAGTGAATGCTATGAAGTTATCTACATAGACATTGTTCAGTGTGAAGGCTATGCGTGATCCTTCGGGTACATCGTCGACATTGACTGTTGTCCAAGATGACGAAGAGCCTGTTCCCGTATTTATTGCGGTCTGCGTACCGTCGGCTGTTACGATATACGCTTGAATAGCATCGGAAGAGCCTCCGGCTTTCTTGAAATCGAATGTTACTTTTCCCGATATGACAGGGGTAAATATCGTGTCGATGGTCGATTCATCTCCCCAAGAGCCGATAGAACCGCTTAAACATTTTGATCCGTTTACACCTTTACTACTGTTGATGGAATAGGTAGTTTCATTTCCGTTTTTAACGACCACCCATTCGTCTGGAAGTTTGGATAGTTCGTCGAATGTTTCGTAGTAGGCTGTTGCCGGATAGGTCTCGGCCGATAGGGTAATCGTGTCTTTTCCTCCGTTAGAGTCGATGTATAATTTCCCGGTAAATGAATTTACTTCTGCCGACGAGAAGTTAACAGTAATTGTTTTTTGTTCGTTGAAAGCGATATCGGTCATTGTCGGAGTAACGGAGAAAGGCGACGATTCGCCGTTTTCTACGGAAAGGGTAGCATTCAACGTGTTTATTCCCTCGTTGGAAAGTATAAATTCTTGTGATGCCGATTCTCCGGCTTTCACCATACCCAGATCGATATTTTTCGTTTCGTTGATTAATTTGGGTTGCTCCGATATCAATTCGATTTTGATATTGTCGATATAATTGGCGTTTCCATATTCTTGGATCGCTTCGAAGATAACGTAAAATTCTTGCCCGGCCATTTCGGACGGTATGTTGACCGACATTTCGTACATTCCGGTTTTAGTAATCTCAGTGCCTGCGTATCTTTTGGCGTGAAGAATGGGTTCACTTAGAGTCGTAACGGTTTGGTCTCCGTTGATAATTACTTTGTTATCATCGTCATAGCTGTAAATATCGCCTATGGGGTTGACATATATTTTAAATCCCTCATTGGGCTGGCGCGTACCTGTATCTCGATTCATGAAGAATGAAATTTTAGCGGTTCGTCCAGAGGCAAAAGACAGTTTCGGGGTCACTAATATTGCCGTTGAGGTAGCTCTGGCATCATCGGCTTTTAATGAGTAGCCATCACATGCATTTGAACTTGATGTATTTACCGACCATTTGGTCGCAGTGCTTCCTGTCGCATATCCCGATTTTAGAGTCCAACCGCTTAATCCAAAATTTTCTTCGGAAGAGGAGATTTCGTTAAAATTTTCAAAAAATGGGGCGCTATCGGTGATTTCGATAGCTTGGGCGTAACTTACCGGCGACAGTCCCAGTAAACATATTACAATCCCAATCCAAGTGAAAGTGTAAGATTTTTTCATAATTAAAACAATTAGAAAAGAATTATATGAAATAATAATATTATATTTTTATTTTTTGCAAATATAGAAATGTTTTTGAAAAATTGATACTAAAATCTTCGTTTTTTTATCGAAATGTAGGGTTTTGAAATGGTTAAGCGATAAAATATATTTCTCCGTAACGTATTGGACAGAAAATAGTGCATGTCGTAAACGGAGTTACACATCGAGAGATAGGTTGTATGAGGTAGCGATAAACTGTGTGGATATAAAAACAAAAAAGAACTTTTTCTCAAAAGCTCTTTTTTATAGGTTTTCAATAGGTATTAATTTTTTTAAGGTAAAAAAGATTGTTTTAGGTTATTGAGACAAAGGACAACCTTTTTTTGCAGATAAACAAACAAAATAATATGTTATACAATATGCTTTTATAAATACTTTTTTGATTCTTATATGATAAACTATTGATAAATAGTTTCTTTCGCACTGTTTTGTTTGAATACTTCGAATGTATAAAAAATATTAAATGCGTACTTGCCGGTAACTTTTTGCTTGTTATTCCTCGATGTAGTCGAACAGATTTAGTCCTGTCTCGTCAAAAACTGCATAGGAAGGATGCTTGATCCAATCCCCTAAAATAATGATGCGACTCTGATGGGGGAGTGCAAGATCGAGCAGGATATGTCGATGACCGAATATGAAAAAATCGATTTTATTCGTTTTCCTAAATTCTTTGGCAAAGCATACCAAGTGCTCGTTTTTCTCGCCTTGATATTCGGCGTAGTCATCTCCGGCCTTTCTACTATGGGCCGACCATCGCAATGCAAAAGCAACGGTCCACCGGGGGTGTATGGCCGCGTAAAGATATTGGCAGAAGCGGTTTCGAAATATTTTTCTGAGGAAGCGAAGTGTCATGGGTCTTTTTCCGACGTTGTCTCCATGCGAGAGGAAGAAACGTTTTCCCCCAATTTCGGTTATCAAGGTTCCGTCGTGTATCGTAATGCCCAATTCATGAGGGAGATAATCGAAAATCCAGATGTCGTGGTTCCCGATAAACCAGTGTATGTCAATGTCGTTGTCGCTTAGCTCGGCCAGCTTGCCGAAAAAACGGGTGAATCCTTTGGGGACTACATACCGGTATTCATACCAGTAGTCCAGAATATCGCCCAATAAATAGAGCGTTCCGGCATCTTGTTTTATGCTGTCGAGCCATCTAACGATACGACGTTCGTATTCAATGGGATTCTCGATATATCTTGCTCCCAAATGAAAGTCGGATGCAAAGTAAATTTTTTTCCCCGGCATGATTGTGTTATAAAAGTCCAAGTTCGAGTTTTGCCTCTTCGCTCATCATGTCTTTGTCCCATTCCGGCTCGAAAACCAACTGGATATCCACATTTTTCACATTTTCGATGCTCTCGATTTTCATGCGCACGTCTTCGATGATGAAGTCTGCGGCCGGACAGTTAGGAGCGGTCAATGTCATTTCTATTTTTACGGTTCCGTCGTTTTCCTCTATGTTATAAATGAGCCCGAGGTCGTATATATTTACCGGTATTTCGGGATCGTAAACGGTTCTCAGCATTTTTACGATTTCTTCTTCGATGGTTGGTTTATTCTCCATAGAAATATATATTTGTTTTTGTTTGTCGAAGATACGCTATTTTTTTCGATAGCCGATAAGGGTCTGTAAAATTTTATGATTCTTGTCGATTTGTCTGTCAATTTTATGATTTTAATATATTTTATTTTATCTTTGTGCAAATAGAGGTCGAGAAATGGGTTATAATAATAGCCTATGGCTGATTATAAATAAAAATAAAATGAAGTTTATGAAAAAGACAGTTTTTTGTGTAGCTCTTGTCGCTGCCTTGTTTTTGGCTGTTCCTGCCAATGCACAATTTAAGTTCGGTCCCAAAGTGGGTATGAATATATCTACTCTTTCTCTCAGTGGAAATTTGTCTGATAATTTCAAGGCAAATAATATTTCGAGCTTTACGGGAGGTCTGATGGCCGAGTTTATGGTTCCTGTTATCGGTATCGGGGTCGATGCCAGTTTGATGTATACTCGGAAGGGGTCGGAATTGAAAGATATAACCAGTGGTATATCGGAGAATAAACATGTCGATTATGTAGAGATTCCCATTAATTTGAAATATAAGTTTTCGCTGCCGGTAGTCGGCTCTATATTGTCTCCTTTTGTATATGCCGGGCCGAGTTTTGCATTCCGTGTGGGCGATAATTTCAAAGAGCAATTTAAAGAGAAAAGTTTCGATACGGCGATAAATGTGGGCCTCGGTCTCGAACTTTTCAATCACTTGCAGATTGCCGGTCAATATGGTTGGGGATTGGGTAGTGCCATGGAGGTCAAGAACGACCTTCCCGATTCGGTTATGAAAGGTAAGAGCCGGGCATGGACCATTACGGCGGCTTATTTGTTCTAAACTGGATTTTTTTCAAAATATAATCGCGAGGCAGGGAGAAACTCTCTGCCTCGTTGTTTTTTATGTCTGGGAAATGTGGGTTCGGCAGGTAATCAGTGGGGAAATGTAGATATGGATTTTAGCGATGAATTTCTTGTTAACAACTACATTCCAGTCTTTTCGGAGAGGTTGATTTACAGTTCTGTTATTGTTATCGGGGGTTCCCTTTTTCCCCTGTTTTTTTAACCCCCTCGCCCTACGGGCACTCCCCCTATCTCATCTGCGATGAGCAGAGGGAGAGGGTAAAAGCGTCGCTTTGAACGGCCTTTTTGTTTTGTGGGCATTCTCCTATATTTCCTTACGGCACATCGGGGGAGAGGGTTGATACCTTGATACGTTTTCTCTGTTGCGGATATTTTTTAACCCCTCCGTCACTATGTGCCACCTTCCCCTATATTTTGCGTTGCAAAACGCAGGGGAGGAGAGTAGAAATCTTTCGATAACATGGTTCTACTGTTTTTATTCTCCGTCTGTGTTACCTCGCTCTATACTTTGCGTTGCAACCCCCGTAAGGCTGGACACGGCAAGGGAGGAATGTGTGAATGTCTTGCAACGCCGAGGGGTGTAGGGAGGGGGTAAAGAGACAAATCTCACTGATTTCCTACTGTGCCCGAATAAACTCATTTCTACCTTTGACTTTCGCTATATTTATATAGATACGGTTCGGCATAGTCAAGTCGGAAATGTGATTTCCATTTGTCTCTGCTCTCACCTTTCGCTATCTTTGCATTGAAACTCGAAGATACCTCCGCTCGGCAGAATAAAATTAAAGCGAGCTTTGTTTTGCTCTGCTCTTGCTTATATGTATCTTTGTCACTATGGAGATAGGATGCGGTTCGGCATAGCCAAATCGGAAATGAAATTTCCATTTGTCTCTGCTCTCACCTTTCGCTATCTTTGCATAAAAGAGAGAGGGTATTTTCGATTTCTCTTGGAAAGAACAGGACTTGATATGAGCACACTTGCCGACGTTGTATTACCGCTGCCGTTATATAAATATTTTACGTATCGGATTCCTTCCGATTTGCAGGAGGCTTTGCAAATTGGCAGTCGAGTCGTAGTTCCTTTCGGCAGGAAAAAGTATTATACGGCTATTGTAGTTCGGTTGCACGATGTCATGCCACAGGGATACGAGGTGAAAGAGCTTATTTCGGTGCTCGACGAGCGTCCTGTTTTGCGCCGTCCCCAATTACAGTTCTGGGAATGGATCGCCGATTATTATCTCTGTTCGGTCGGCGATGTGTATAAAGCGGCGTTGCCTTCGGGATTGAAACTCGAAAGTGAAACGACGGTCACGTTGAATACAGATTTCGAGGAACCGGACGATAATCGTTTGAAAGAGCGCGAATGGATGCTGTTGGCGGCATTGGGCAAGAAGTCACGCATGACCGTGCAGGACCTCGAAAAGGAGAGTGGAATGCGCAATATTTTACCTACTTTGCGGGTGTTGCTCGAACGAGAGGCTGTTTTTGTCTCCGAACAGTTGAAGACGAACTACCGTCCGAAAACGGAAACTTATATTCGTTTGACGTTCCAACAAGGCGATGATGCGGCTTTGCGCCATGCGTTTGAATGCGTGAAGCAAGCCAAGAAGCAGGAGACGATGCTACTGTCGTTTCTCGATTTATCTTTGTTTATGCAAAAGGGAAAATTGAGAGAGGTTTCCCGGAAGAGCTTACTCGATCGTTCGGGAGTGTCTTCGGCGGTTTTGGGTGCTATGGTCGAGAAGGGGCTGTTCGAACCGTATAAGAAAGAGATAAGTCGTTTCGAGACGGAGGTTTATACTGTTCAAGAGGCTGCTCCGTTGAGCGATGCCCAACAAGTTGCATATCGGCAAATATCGGATTCATTTAAAGAGCATTCCGTCACGTTGTTGCATGGAGTCACATCGAGCGGAAAAACAGAGATTTATGCTCATTTGATCGACCGTGTTCTGCACGAAGGCAGGCAGGTATTATACTTGGTTCCCGAAATAGCATTGACGACACAGTTGACGAATCGTTTACGCAAAATTTTCGGAGATAAATTGATGATTTATCATTCGAAGTTCTCGGATAACGAGCGGGTGGAGATTTGGAATACATTGCTCGACGACCATTCTCCCCGAATCGTTTTGGGTGTGCGGTCTTCCATTTTTCTGCCGTTCGGCGATTTGGGATTGGTAATTGTCGACGAGGAACATGAAACTTCGTATAAGCAGTACGACCCGGCTCCCCGTTATCATGCTCGTAACGCTGCGATCGTTTTGGCTTCGATGCATGGGGCTAAGACTTTGTTGGGAACGGCCACCCCGGCTATCGAAACTTATTTCAATGCGAGGCAGGGGAAATATGGTTTGGTAGAATTGAAGAGCCGATTTAACGATGTGGAGTTACCCGAAATTATCCCGGTAGATGTGCGGGAGATGCGGAAAAAGAACCGTATGCGAGGGAATTTTACACCTGAATTGCTCAATCGCATGCAGATTGCTTTGGACGGGGACGAGCAAGTTATTTTGTTTCAAAATCGGCGGGGGTTCGCGCCTATGGTGGAATGCAAACAGTGTGCATGGGTTCCTAAATGCGAACATTGCGATGTGAGTCTGACTTATCATAAGCGTTTTAATCAGCTGACGTGCCATTACTGCGGTTTTACGTATGAGATACCGAAAGTGTGTCCGGCTTGCGGACAGCCTACGATCGGGGTGATGGGTTTCGGAACGGAACGGATAGAGGAGGATATTGCTCAACATTTCCCGAATATACCGGTATCTCGTATGGATTTGGATACGACTCGTTCCCGCAGTGCTTATGAGCAGATTATCGAAGATTTTTCAAAGAAAAAGAATAAAATCCTTATCGGCACACAAATGATTACGAAGGGATTGGACTTCGACCATGTGAGCGTGGTGGGGATATTGAGCGCCGACTTGATGATGAATTATCCCGATTTCAGAGCCCACGAGCGAGCTTTCCAGATGATGGAGCAAGTTTCGGGACGAGCCGGTCGGAAAAATCGGAAAGGTGTGGTCGTATTACAGACTTCTCAGCCGGAATCTCCTCTGATACGTCAGGTAATCGCTCATGATTACGAGGGTATGTATAACATGCAGTTGTCCGAGCGAAAGGCTTTTTCTTACCCACCTTATACCCGGTTGATATATATTTATCTGAAACATAGGGACGAGACTCTTTTGCAGGAGTTGTCGGTACGATATACATCTTTGTTGAGAGAGGTATTCGGCGCACGTGTGTTAGGCCCCGATAATCCGCCTGTGGCTCGTATTCAGTCTTTATATATACGGAAGGTCGTTTTGAAAATGGAACTTTCGGCATCGATGCCGAAAGTAAAGGAGATTTTGAAACAGGTCTATGAAAATATGTTGGTGGACGACCGGTTTAAGACTTTGTTGCTCTATTATGATGTAGACCCGATGTAGTGTAATCAATAACTAATTTATAATCATATCATGGAACATAGAAATTTAATTGCAGTTTTGTGCTTGATTTCGGCTTTTATTTTGCCGATAAATGCGGAATTGAAGTATGTAGATGCGTCTCGTTTGACGCTCATCGGGAAAGTGATGCCGACTCCCGAAAATGTCTATCACCGGGTCGATACGGTAAAGTATAACGATATGCCGTTTCAAGTAAAGCGGTTGTTTACGCATTCGGCCGGATTGGTCGTTAGTTTTAAGACCAATAGCCCGACGGTTGCCGCTCGTTGGACAACGAAGGGAAAAGGTGTGATGGGAAACGTTACGCCGATATGCGATAGAGGATTGGATTTGTATATGAATGACGGCGGGAAATGGATACCGGTGGGTGCAGGCACTCCGTCGGCAGGAAAAGCGGAGCAAGAGCGGGTCATCACCAAGAATTTAAAGCCGGGGGTGCATAGGTTTTTGTTATATCTTCCGTTGTTCGAAGAGGTACGTTCGTTGGAAATCGGAGTAGACGAGGAGTCTTTTATCGAGGCAGAGCCGTCTCCGTTCCGTCATACGGTTCTTATGTATGGATCGAGTATCTTGCATGGGGCTTGTGCCAGTCGTTCGGGGTTGGCGTACCCTGCGCGAATGTCGAGAAATACGGGTATCAATTTCGTGAATTACGGTTTGAGCGGAAACGGTAAAATGGAGGCTGCGGTGGCCGATATGTTGAAAGATATCGATGCCGATGCTTTTATTTTGGATTGTATGCCGAATCCTTCTCCCGAGGAGATCACGGAGCGTACTCAATATTTGGTGAACACGATTCGGAAATATCATCAGGGAACTCCTATTATCATGATAGAGACTTATATGAGGGAAAACGGATATAGTGACCAAGCTGTGCACGATCGTTGTACCCGTCAAGGCGAGGCATTTGTGAAACAGTATGAACTGTTAAAGAAACAAGGTATAAAAGACCTGTATTTGATTCGGGACAATCATGCCATCGGGACAGATCATGAAGGTTCGGTAGACGGTACTCACCCTAACGACTTGGGATTCGATCGTATGGTAGAGCAATACCAACCTCAGATTATGAGGATATTAAAGAAATACGGAATCAAATGATAAAAGAAAAGGCTCGAAAAATTCGAGCCTTTTTCTTTTTATGGAAATCGCTTGGAGATGGCGACCTATGGGCGGGATAATGCTCGTTTGATTCCTTTAACAACCAATGGTTCCATAACTTTGTATCCGTCGAGATTGGGGTGGACGCTATCCCTGCCGTAATTAGGGTTTAACCCTTTTTGTTCATCGACAAGGGCGGTATAAAAATCGACGTAAACCAATCGTTTCGAACGGGCGTAATCTTTAATGAGTTCGTTCAAGGCAATAATCGTATCTGCCGGTTGGACTTCGGGAGACCAGCCATATCGATTGGCAGGGAGTACGGAACATAAGACGACTTTTATATGGTTGGCTTGTGCTAGTTCTGTCATGGATTTGATATTGTCCATGATCATATCGATACTCGTCGGGCCGGTATTCCCGGCTATGTCGTTTGTCCCGGCTAATATGACGACTGCTTTGGGAGCCAGATGTATCACGTCTTGTCGGAATCGCAGAAGCATTTGAGAGCTGGTTTGTCCGCTGATTCCTCTTCCGATGTAGTCATTTTCGGAAAAGAATTGCGGATCCAGAGAGGCCCAATTTTGTGTAATTGAATTACCCATGAAGACAACCCAATTTTTACGGGCATCTTCCGAGTCGTTTTTCCTCATTTCCATAATAGCTTTGTTGGCTTCACGATAACGATTCAGATTGGGCCAATCTTGCGCTGCGCATTCAAGAGTCAGTATTGCTGTAAAGAATATGAATGGTAAAGAAAGTTTCGATAGAAGTTTCATGGTATTTAAAATGAAGTAAGAACACTCCATTCGGAGTGTTCTTGAAATGAATAAACGGTGTTAATAAGCAAAGATGGGGTATTCTTTCATCATGCCGTTGACCTTTTCCCGAACGGCTTTGATGACGGTTTCACTTTCTGGATTGGCCAAAACCGTGTCGATAAGTTCTACGATTTCGCACATCATTTCTTCTTTTGCTCCACGAGTCGTTATCGCCGGAGTTCCCACACGGATACCCGATGTTTGGAACGGAGAGCGGCTATCGAACGGAACCATGTTTTTATTCACCGTGATGTCGGCTTGAACCAATGCTTTCTCGGCGACTTTTCCTGTTAATTCGGGGAATTTGGTACGCAAGTCGATGAGCATGCAGTGATTGTCAGTACCGTTGGATATGATTTTGTATCCTTTATCCATGAATGCTTTTGCCATAGCAGCGGCATTTTTCTTCACCTGAGTCTGGTATTCGATGTATTCGGGTTGCAGGGCTTCGCCGAACGATACAGCTTTGGCTGCGATAACGTGTTCGAGCGGACCACCTTGTACTCCCGGAAAGACTGCCGAATCGAGTAATGCTGACATTTTCTTGATTTCTCCCTTAGGCGTTTTTTTACCCCATGGGTTTTCAAAATCTTTGCCCATGAGGATAATACCTCCACGGGGCCCGCGCAGGGTTTTATGTGTGGTCGAGGTGACGATGTGAGCGTATTTCAAAGGATTGTCCAACAATCCGGCGGCTATGAGCCCGGCGGGGTGAGCCATATCGACCATAAAAATGGCACCTATTTCATCGGCTATTTTGCGCATGCGGGCATAGTCCCATTCGCGAGAGTAAGCCGAGGCTCCGCCGATAATCAGTTTCGGACGTTCGCGCAAGGCTACCTCTTCCATCATGTCATAATCGACGTATCCGGTATCTTCTTTCACGCTGTATTCCAATGGGTGGAACATGAGTCCGGAGAAATTTACGGGGCTTCCGTGCGAAAGGTGGCCTCCATGTGAAAGGTTCAGCCCCAAGAATTTGTCACCGGGGTTCAATACGGCCATGAATACGGCCATGTTTGCTTGTGCTCCCGAATGCGGTTGAACATTCGCCCATTCGGCATTGAACAGTTTCTTGATACGGTCGATAGCGACTTGTTCGCTTTGGTCTACCACTTCGCAACCTCCGTAGTAGCGTTTCCCAGGATACCCTTCGGCGTATTTGTTGGTCAGGCAAGAACCCATTGCCTGCATGACCTGATCGCTGACAAAGTTTTCCGAGGCAATCAATTCAATACCTTTTCGTTGTCGTTGATTCTCTTTTTCAATGATGTCGAAAATAATGTCGTCTCTTTTCATATTGTGTTGTGTATTAAAAGTTTTTACCATAGATATCCTATTGAAATGCTCAATTCGTTGACGGCTCTGGACAGTTTTACCTGACTGGTTTGGGTTTCGTCGAGGTCGACTTTGAAAGATAGATCTTTGGAATTTCCTACACAATAGGCATACCGGAAGTCGATGTATAGGTGTCCTATGGTGGTGCTCAATCCGCCGATCAAATAGAATGAAAAACTGTTTGGAGAGTTATCGTAGATTAGATTGCGGAGTGAGCGACCTGTGGTGCTTACTCCGCTTGTTTCGTTAAAGATGTAGGAAACCCGGGGACCAGCAAAAAGATTCATGAGGTATGGGCCATGTTTGGTGATGTTATAGCCATATAGTATGGGAACATCGAGGGTATAAGCCGAAGTATTGATTTTACGTAATTCGTAGTCGGGATTATATAGCCGGGTATGGAACTGATGCATGCCCACTTCGAGTTGTATGTAATTCCTCTTGAAATTGTATCTTCCTATAAAAGAACCGGATAATCCCAGCCTCGATTCGGAATCGGATTCGTTGACTTTGTTCCCGTTCAAGGTTAAATGTCTTATGTCGACTAACGGCGCATTGACTCCCAAGCGGATTCCCCAATTGAATCGTTTGCTTACGTTCAATTCTTGTATTTGAGCTTGAACTGTAAGAATCCATAAGAGTGCCATGCAGATAACCGTAGTGATTCTCTTCATACCTGTCTATTTATTTTTTCTTTTGGACAGACCAACCGAATTTCCCTATTTCTTTTCCTGTTTCATAGTAATGCCCGTGGGAATAGACCAATAGATCGGCCTTTTGCATATCGAACGCGCCTGTCTTGGGATTTATATATTTATCATCGGCCAATATGTTTACTACGTCGGATATGAACATGTCGTGGGATCCGAGGCTGATGATTTCTCTTACCTTACATTCTATACAGAGGGGAGATTCCTCGACGTAGGGGGCTTTTACGATTTGAGCGGTTTTCGGAGTGAGTCCTGTTTTTTCGAATTTGTTATAATTCTTTCCGGAGGAAACGCCGCACCAATCGGTTGCTTTTGCCATTTGAACGGTCGTGAGATTGATTACGAACTCCATGTTTTTTCTTAGAATCTCGTAGGAATGTCTTTCCGGTCGAACGGATATGTAGCACATGGGGGGATTGGTGCAGAGCGTGCCGACCCAACTTACCGTAATGAGGTTATACTCTTCGGGCGTATTGCCGCAACTGACCAGAACGGCCGGCAACGGGTAGATGGTAGTCCCGGGTTTCCAACTTTGTTTCATATATCGGAAGAATTAACAGATTTCTATTTCTTCTTTGGTTACCGACCGTTCGCAATAATGGCATCTTACTTGGACATCGATTTTGTCGGTTACATGAAATATGGTTTCCATCGGTTCGTTGTTCGTGATGCATTTGGGATTCCCGCAGCGGATAATACCATGCACGATGTCCGGTAGAGATACTTTCCGTTTTTCGATGACTTGGTAATCGCGGATAATATTGATTTGTGCAGCCGGGGCTACCAATGCGATCTTGTTCAAGTCTTCTTCTTTGAAGAAACGGTCGGCGACTTTGATGATCCCTTTTTTCCCTATTTTTTTACTGGCTAAGTTGTTGCCGATGGTAATGCTGTTCGTGCAGTTTTCAAGTCCTAAGATAGATACTACCTTGAATAACTGGCTCGAAGGTATATGGTCGATAACGGTTCCGTTTTCGAGAGCCGCTACTTTTAGTTCTTTTTTTTCGTCGTTCATGATTACCGAAAATAAAAGGGGTTAAACTTCAATTCCTAAAACTTTACAGATAATGGCTTGCCGAGCGAATAGCCCGTTTTTGGCTTGTTGGAAATAATAGGCTTTGGGATTGCTGTCGACATCGTAAGAAATTTCATTAACCCGGGGGAGCGGGTGTAGGATTCTCAGATTGTCTTTGCTGTGCTCGAGCATATTGTTGTGCAGCGTATATACGTTTTTAACCTTTTCGTATTCCATGAGGTCGGTGAATCGTTCGCGTTGAACCCGGGTCATGTATAGAATATCCGCTTGATTGATTACCTCTTCGGAAAATTCGGAGTGTTCGAAGTAGGGAATATGATTTTGTTCACAGAAGAGTTTATACTCGATAGGCATTTTCAGTTCATCGGGTGCGACGAAATGGAATGTGGGATTGAAATGAGACATAGCCATCAGCAGGGAGTGTACGGTGCGTCCGTATTTTAAGTCTCCCACCATAGTGATGTTCAGGTTCGATAGGGAGCCTTGTGTCTTGTAGATGGAATATAAATCGAGCATGGTTTGCGAGGGGTGCTGATTTGCACCATCTCCTGCATTGATAACGGGAACGGAAGAAATTTCAGAGGCATAACGGGCCGCACCTTCGAGATGGTGGCGCATGATGATTAAGTCGACATAGTTGCTTACCATCATGATGGTGTCTTTCAGTGTTTCTCCTTTTGAGGAGCTGGTCGTGCTGGCGTCTGAAAATCCAATGACTTTTCCGCCTAATCGGTTGACTGCGGTTTCAAAGCTGAGTCGAGTGCGGGTAGAAGGCTCGAAGAACAGAGTCGCCACGACTTTACCTTCCAGAATTTTTCGATTGGGATTTTCTTCGAATCGACGCGCTTTTTCGAGAAGATCCAGAATTTCTTCTTTTGAAAAATCGGTAATAGATACTAAACTCTCACGTTTCATCGTCGGTATGATTTGTTTTTATATTACAATGCTCGTTAACAAAAAAGCCAACACGACTATAAAAGTCATATTGGCCTTTTATTTTGTTTCTCTTCAAGAGAATATATTTCTTGGCTATTATAAAAATGCCTGTGCCGTAATGGATTATATGTTTGTTCTTGCCCACTCATTTCACTAAGCAAAGATAGTAAAAAAAGACCGAAAGCCAAGTGTTCAGACATAAAAAATATTCTTTATAAATCTACAAAATGTATTCGGATAAAATATATTTGTTACCTTTGCTTTAACAATTGGCTGCGGATAGAGCGAATGGCTTTTAAGACTTTGTTAATAAATGCATAGATGGAGAGATGAAAGTGGGTAAGTTGAAAAAATCTATCGGGGATACATCGCGTATTGTGCGGTATATGTGGTATGCCTTTGGGGGAATCGTTGTTCTTGTCGTTGCGGCCTTTGCGATGATTGCATGGGGGTGGATAGGATATATGCCGCCGATAGAGGATATGGAAAATCCGAAAGATAAATTCGCCTCGGAGATTTATTCTTCCGATATGGAAGTAATAGGCCGGTTTTATCAAAGCAAGAGTAACCGGGTGTATGTACATTATGATGAAATTTCTCCTTATTTGGTCAATGCTCTTATCGCTACGGAGGACATTCGTTTCAAGGACCATTCCGGCATAGATGTGAAGGCTTTGTTCCGGGCTTTTATCAAACGAGGGCTATTATTTCAAAAGAGTGCGGGGGGAGGAAGTACGATTACCCAACAGTTGGCCAAACTCCTTTATTCTCCTAATGCCGATAATGTGGTGGAACGGTTGTTCCAGAAGCCGCAGGAATGGGTTATAGCTGTACAGCTCGAACGTTTTTATACCAAAGAGGAAATCGTGAATATGTATCTGAATCATTTCGATTTCCTGAATAATGCAGTCGGGATACAATCGGCGGCATACATTTATTTTCATACGGCTCCCGATAAGTTGAAAATAGAGGAGGCTGCGACGTTGGTGGGTATGTGCAAGAATCCCTCGTATTATAATCCCCGCAGGTTTAACGAACGCACGAGGGGGCGTCGTAACACGGTTTTGAACCAAATGTATAAGGCCAAGTATATTACAAAGGCGGAACTTGACTCTTTACAAGCTTTGCCTTTGGAGCTGAAATATACCCGGGTGGATCATAAAGAGGGGTTGGCTCCTTATTTCAGAGAGCAATTGAGATTGATGATGACGGCAAAAAAGCCTGTGAAATCGGAATATCGGGGGTGGGAAGCTCAAAAATTTATAGACGATTCCATTGCTTGGGCGAATAATCCGTTGTATGGTTGGTGCGAGAAAAATGTGAAGGCTGACGGAACCAAGTATAATATTTATACCGATGGGTTGAAAATCTATACGACGCTTGATGCGCAGATGCAACGGTATGCCGAGGAGGCTGTGGAAAAACATTTGGGCGGGTATTTACAACCTCGCTTCTTCGCCGAGAAAAAAGGACGGAGTTATGCACCGTTCTCCCGAAGCATAACTCGGGAAGAGCGGGAGTCAATCTTGGATAGGGCGATGAAGCAGTCGGATCGTTATCGGGCGATGAAAGCGTCGGGTGCGAGCGACGAGCAGATTCGAAAGGCATTTATTACTCCTGTCGAGATGCAGGTCTTTTCGTATCAAGGTTCGATCGACACGATTATGTCTCCATTGGATTCTATCCGTTATCAGAAGTCTTTCTTGCGAGTGGGATTTATGTCTATGGATCCGAATACAGGTCATGTGAAGGCTTATGTGGGCGGTCCTGATTTTACGCATTTTCAATATGATATGGCTTCGGTGGGACGGCGCCAGATAGGATCGACCGTGAAACCGTTCTTATATACGTTAGCGATGGAGGAGGGATTCACTCCTTGCGATATGTTTTTAAATGAACAGCCTACATTGATTACAGAAGACGGGAAGCCCTGGTCTCCTCGGAATTCTTCGAAAGCGCGTGTGGGCGAGATGGTTTCTTTGCGTTGGGGGTTGGCAAATTCGAATAATTGGATTTCTGCCCGATTGATGGATAAGTTGTCGCCCTCGTCATTGGCGAGATTGATGCATTCGTTCGGGATTAAAAATAAGATAGATGAAGTCATCTCTCTTTGTTTAGGTCCGGTCGAGGTCTCGGTCGAGGAAATGGTGACGGCTTATACAGCCTTTTCGAACAAAGGCGTGCGTGTAGACCCTTTGTATGTATCTCGTATAGAGGATAATTTAGGGAATGTAATAGCCGAGTTCACGCCTTCGATGACCGAGGTTTTCAGTGAACAGGCTTATTATCGCATTTTGCCGATGTTGAAAGATGTGATAGATCACGGAACGGGCGGTCGTGTTCGTTTCCGTTATGGTATTACTGCTCCTATGGGAGGTAAAACAGGGACGACCAATAATAATTCGGACGGTTGGTTTATGGGATTTACTCCCGATTTAGTTTCCGGTGTATGGGTAGGAGGCGAGGATCGCTCGATTCACTTCGATGGTATGGCCGATGGGCAGGGAGCCAGTATGGCATTGCCTATTTATGGTCTTTATATGCAGAAAGTTTATGGGGATCAAAGTCTGGGTTACTCACAAGATAGCGACTTCGAGATTCCTGAGGAGTATTCCGATCCTTGTGGCGGAAGTTCATATATCGAAGAATCCGTTACAGCTCCCGTGGAGAGCATAGAGGGGATATTCGATTGATTTTTGCATCGTTTGGGTCGTTTTGACAGATACCTGTGAGGTTCTGTATGTCGGGGGCAATCACAGGTATAATAGCCAGATGAGGACGGGAACCGAAATATCGACGATGATGCCGTGGAAGATGGCGAAGATGACGTATTTTTCTCCGAGGGTGGCGCTGATGAGAGGTAGAGTCGTGTCGATGGAGGTTGCTCCTGCGGCTGTAATCGGGGCTAATTTCCCGCAATAACGGGCAAGTAGCGGAATTGTAAGAAGTGTCAAAAGCTCTCTGCTCAGATTACAAATAAGAGCGGTAGTACCGATGTCGGCTCCTGCAAGCTCGTTCAGTAAAATTGCCGATAGACTGTAATATCCGAATCCGCAACCGATGGCAACGGTTTCCCGTAACGGAACGGGACAGAATAGCGAGAACAGACAACAAGCGGCGATTGTCCCGACGATCGTGGATAACGGTATCAACAAAATCTGGAATTTATATTTTTTGATGGGAGCGGATAGTGCGGTTAAATCACTGCCGAGTCCTATTCCCACCAAGAACATCATGACGTACAGGATATAGAGGCTGAGGGAGTCGTCGCACTCGGGAATTATGCCCCAGTAGGAACAGAGTACTCCCGCCGCAAAACATAACAGAATGATGAGACTATTTTTCATGATCGTTGGTCATCTTCTTTTTTGAATAGGTGACGGTAAACGATCCACGATAAAAATACGCTTCCTGCGATGGATACAACGGAGATTGCGATACCTAAGAGGCCGAGGGTTCCCAGCCCTTGTATAACTTGCGGGTTGCTACCTACCGATAGACCCATCACGAAAAGTAACAAGAAAATAATGTAAATGTTGATTTTGGAAACGAGGGCGGGTATGGCTCGAATATTCCGTAATATATATCCGATCAGAACACCGGATAACATGACTATCATTACACCGAACATGCCGTTGAAATTGAAATAATTTTATTTTACAAGTGGTTGTTTTTTATGTGGATATTTCTCATGTGCTTGGGATATTCTTTCCCGGATAAATATTTGTTGATGTGCAGGACATGGGAACTGTTGTGCAAATCGCTTCCCAGATAGTCTACCATCTGTTTGGAAATCAGCCATTCGGCCACCTCTTTCGCTCTTTTGTTGTAATACCCTGCGAGGGAAAGCAGATTGACTTGAAATTCACACCCTTGTTCATGCAGTTCTTTGTAGATTTTTTTGTCATCGTAATAATAAGCATATCGTTCGGGGTGGGCTAGAATGGGGGAAAGTCCTTTAATCTGCAAATCGAAGACGAGACTTTTGATGTTCCAGAACGGTTGTAGAAAAGAGTTTTCGATAAGGATATGGTTGCCGGGCATGGGTATGATTTCTTCTCTTTGCAGTATGCCCAAAAAGTTATCGTCCATTCGGTATTCTGCGGAGTAGCAGAGTTTAATTCCCAGTTCGTCCAAATTGGTCTCTTGGCAAAGCCGGGAGTATGCCGACCCGATGGTTTGTGGAGTGTTTTCGAATGAAGCCTCGGTCACATGAGGCGTAGCTATGATTCGTTCAAGTCCCCATTCTTTCATTTGATGAATGAGGGCGAGGGAGTGTTCTACATCGGGAGACCCGTCGTCGATACCCGGTAATACATGGCAGTGAACCTCTGTCGTATAGGGTAGTTTGGGAGTATTGTTTTTCTTTTTTAAGAAATTAAACATATCTGAATGGCGTAAAGATTTTATTTGTGATACAAAAGTACGCTTTTTCCTTTGATAATAAGTTAAAGAATATTATTTTTGTATTCTTAAATTCATGTAATGTGAATAGATGTAACACCTATAAAATCAAATGGCTATGTCAAGAAAATTGAAAATCCGAGATCTTACTCTTCGTGACGGGCAACAGTCTTTGTTTGCGACTCGTCTTACCCAAGAACAGATAAACCGCGTTTTACCTTATTACAAGGATGCCGGTTTCTTTGCGATGGAAGTTTGGGGTGGTGCTGTGCCCGATTCGGTGATGCGTTATTTGAACGAGAGTCCGTGGACTCGTCTTAAAACAATCAGTGAAGCTATTGGGGGGGCATCTTATTTAACGGCACTTTCTCGTGGCCGTAATTTGTTCGGGTATGCGCCTTATCCCGATACGGTTCTTGACGGATTTTATCGCGAGGCCGTGGCAAACGGGTTGGGTATCATGCGTATATTCGATGCACTCAACGATTTGAACAATGTAAAATCTTCTGTGGAAAAGATAAATGCTGTCGGGGCGATTTCCGATGGAGCCGTATGTTACACGGTAGATCCGCATTATACCATAACGTTTATGGATCGAGTAAAGGCGTTGTTCGGTAAAAAATTGCCGAAACCTATCTTTACCGATGAATATTTTGTGGAAAAAGCACTCGGTTTTGAAAAGTTGGGTGCAAAGATGGTTACTCTCAAAGATATGGCCGGATTGGTGAATCCTTCTCGAATCGCTTCTTTGATGCCTAAATTGAAACAGGCTTTGAAAGTGCCGGTCGATTTTCATACCCATTGTACACCGGGGTATGGCCTCGCATCGTCGTTGATGGCTGTTATACACGGTGTGGATATTTTGGATACTAATATTTGGTATTTTGGCGGAGGTTCGGCGGCTCCGGCCATAGAATTGCTCTATATTTTCTGTAATAAATTGGGCGTAGAGATGGAAGTCAATATGGCAGCTGTAAGTAAAATACGTGCCGAGTTGCTCGGTATTCGTCGCGAGCTGGCTGCATACGACTTGAAGAAAGACTCGTTCCCCATTGCGTTCGATCCGTTGATCGATAAGTTGCCCGATCATATCGACAAGTTGTTCGATACGGCTATCGAAGCCGCGCGTCAGAATAACGAAGCCGCTTTGCTGGATGCTTGTCATGCCATCGAAGATTATTTCGGATTCCCGAAACCGAATGAGTTGGTGAAGGCTGCGGAGGTTCCCGGCGGTATGTATTCCAATATGGTGGCTCAGTTGAAGCAGCTTAAAGCCGAGCATGTGCTCGATGATGCCATGCGATTGATTCCGAAGGTTCGTTCTGATGCAGGATTGGTTCCTTTGGTTACGCCTACCAGCCAGATTGTAGGAAGCCAAGCCGTAAGCTGTGCTTTGGATAAATTGAAAGGGAATCCGGAATATACGACGGTTTCCAACCAGTTCAAGGCATTGGTGAAGGGAGAATATGGCAAGACTCCGGTCCCTGTCGATCCTAAATTCCGTGAAAAGATTACCGGTAGTCCGATTGAGACTCCGTATGATACGAACTCTTACAAGGCTCCCGAAAATCCTGTGTTGCCGGAGTATGGCAATGTGAAATTGGCCGAAAACGAACAGGAGTATTTGTTGCTAGAACTTTTCCCCAACGTTGCCACCACTTATTTGAAGGGTGTGCGTGCAGCTGAGTATGAGGCTAAGAAACCGGCTGTCGAGGAAGTGAAAGAGGCCGCAGAGGAAGCAGCTCCCGTAGAACCTATAACGGGCCCGACTATCGATGCTCCTATGGGAGGGAAGGTTGTCGAGATAAAAGTGAAGGTTGGAGACAAAGTGAAAAAAGACGATGTCGTGCTGGTGTACGAGGCCATGAAGATGGAGAACGATATACTCTCCACCCTTGAAGGAACCGTGAAACGTATTCTGGTAAAAGAAAACGATGTAGTGGGTACTAACGAACCGTTGATCGAGTTCGAATAATCGGCAGATTGCAGAATTAAAACATAGTCCGGTCGGCGCATCTTTGTCGCCGACCGGCTTTTTTATGAAAAAGTGGAATAAATATTTTTCTAAATGAAAAGTTATCCCTACATTTGCAAGCCATTACGAAAAATCACGCTACCAACGTGAACATTTGATAATAATTAAAAAGACGATATAACAATGAAAAAAGGAATCCATCCTGATAACTACCGTCCCGTAGTTTTCAAAGACATGTCGAACGAAGAAATCTTTATCACTCGTTCAACCGTAGCAGCCAAAGAGACTATCGAAATTGATGGTGTTACTTATCCTTTGGTAAAACTTGAAATTACCAGTTCTTCACACCCGTTCTTCACCGGTAAACAGAAATTGGTGGATACGGCCGGTCGTGTAGATAAGTTCATGAGCCGTTATGGTAATCGTAAGAAGTAATTGATTTTTTTCAATTATATGTTTGTGCCCCGGTTGTCAAATCGGGGCACAGTTTTTTATATGAGGGAGAGATGACCCTGTAACGTGTGGGGTACGGTTCAGTAGAAAATTCGTGGGGGATAAATTTGAATTTTAACGAATGCGATGGATTATATTTCTGTTTCTCCCTTGTGTTGCGTTAGTAATAAGTGAGATACCGACGAAACGGTAGTTTTTGAGGAGAGGGGTTGAAAAGATAGGATAGGATTTTTGATTGTAAGGGTTAACCCCTCCGTCCTTGCGGACACCTCCCCTATATTTTGCTGTGCAAAACACAGAGGAGGAGTTTTAAAATATCTCCGATAGTGAGAATTGAAACACCCCGTAATGCTATGGGACACGGGAAGGGAGGAGGATTAAAATGTCACTACGAATATTCTTTTCCCTTTGTTTGTGGATGAATGGGTTGGAAACCACGCTGCCATCCTTTGCCATCCATTGCAACAGGCATGGAAATGTCATAACTGACGCTACCCTTGAACGGCAGGTGTCTATGAGTTCCAGCCTTTCAAGTCCGTCCAACAGGCGGCGTATGTGCTTCCTGCCCATGTTCCAATGGGTTGAAAGCTGTTCTTCGGAATACTGCGCCTGACCGACTGAAAGCATAAGCGGTCGGTGGAAACCTTTGGACGTGCCGTCCGCAAGAGCCATCCTTGCCAAGAGGTCGCCAAACAAAGTGAAGTTGCCGATTTCCCTGCCGTCATCATCGGTTGTTGTTCCGTGCAGCCATTGCAATGCACCTGCGGAGAATATGAACGCAAATGTTTCAATCCCTGTCGGGCGCAAGAAATTGTATTTTTCCTTGTCCTTTGTATTTTCTTGCATCGTTTGATAAAAGTTATGGGAACGGAATATCGGAAAGTCCTATGGCCGTTTCCAGACATCCCATGCGTGAAAGTTTAACTTGTCCGTTCCTGTGTTATCCGATATCCCGTTCCAGTTTGACATCAGTTTCGGTTTACATTAGCGACGGATTGCGATTGCAGGTGCCCTCGCGCATCCTCCACAGCCTTGAAGTCGGAAGAGATTTTCATCAGCGCGACACTGATGCGGCAAAGCTGGCTTATATCCACAAATCCCTTGACCGCCTCCATCAACTTTTGGGCACGTTCTTGACGGTGTTTCATGACAGCCTCGCTGCTCGTACCATTTTCTTTGGTAAGCCCGTGATTGAGGAAACGGTTGACTGCCAGCATATCGGTTGCTTCAATCGTGCCGATGTCACCTTTTCCCGTGCCGTAGCCAACCATTCCACGGATGGAATCGGCTTCATAAGGGGTGCAGTTGCGCAAGAACTCCAAGATGGTCTGTGCCTTTGCGCTGATAACGGGTCTGCTTTCCTTCTTCTTGGATTCCTTGTTCGCGGAATCAAAAGCCGCAGTATCCTTGATACCCGGCTCCATGTTTTTAAAATTGTCCATAACGGTTGTTTTATAAAAGATTGGTAAATCATTTGTTTTTCTCATGAGCAGCCAGATAGCGTGCAGCCTCGCTGTCGATTTCCTCCTGCGACTTCACCCGTACCCGTTTCATCCAAGCGTCAAGGTCTTCCTTGGCGAAGAAGCAAAGTTTTCCTCCCGGCTTATAGTAAGGGATTGCACGGCGCATCATCATCTTGTAGAGATAACTGGGTTTCAGTCCGAGGTACCGGGCTGCTTCGGTGGTGGTCATTAAATTGCGTTCACTTTCCATATTCATTCGTTTTATAATTGTTACTTGTACCATTGGGAAACCGGAACCTGCTGTTTGTCAGCCTATAGTTTTCTTCTGTTTCCGATGCAAAGTTAAGTTTGACCCGAAGTGGCCCAATGGGGAACAAATGGGGAAAGTGTACAAAAAGGAAATGCGCCATACCGTTGTGTGTGAGCGGTATAGCGCATGGGTATAATGAAAATATATTTTGTCGAATGGGGAAACGGCGGGCAGCTATGGGGTGTTATTCAGCCGTCTTGCATTTTCGATGGCCTTGTCGATGGCTTTACGGAAATTCCGGTTCTCTTCTGTCGCCCCTTTGCCGCAGACATCGCTGCGGTGTTTGTCATAGTAGGACTTGGATATGCCGCAATGCTTCAGGAACCCTTCCGCCCAAAGTCTGCCGCGTTCACGCGGCCTGATGGCCTGTGACACGGAGAACACCATGTAGCAGACACGCAGGTTTTCTTTCGGACGGACGGTAACGGGGCGTGAGGTCGGCTTCAGGTTCATGAAATTAACGAAGTCGCTTCCCGATGCAAACTCAAATTGGCAGTCATTGCATACTTCGTAGATGAACAGGCACAGGGCAAGGTTAACGGTGTCCATCCATAAGGCCGTTTCCTGCAACAGACTTGCACGGCTCATGGCTTGCCCTCCTTCATCCGGTTGATGTCAGACAGGATGCTTCCGGCGATACCATGCAGGCGTTCCACCAGCACGTCAAGAAACATCGGCTTGAAACAATATACGCAGAAATACCTGTCGCGCTCCTGCTGCCACTCGTTATATAAATGGTCGGTTTGTGCGTGAGCCGTGTCGTACTCCGCTTTCTTGGCATCGCATTCATCGGACAGCTTCATGTATTCCTCCGAATCCAACGGCAGGAAATCCAGACGGTTGCTCAGTGCCGAATATTTGCGCCAGAGTTCAGTGGCGGCGGCTTTCGCTTCCTCATAGCGGAGTTCAAACGGTTTCAGGTATTCTTCAAAAAGGGTTTCAAAGTCCACAGCCTGCAATGGCTTCCTGTCAAGGGACAGGTATGTTCCACTCTCCGAAAAAAGGGAGGATGAAAATTTCAGAAGCTGATCCGCGTCCTTTTCCGCCAATGATTCCGCTTCTTCTACAACCGTGTTCGTCTCGCTGAAGTCCCGGTAAAACAGGGATAACAATAGGGCTTGGCCAAAAGAAAGTGAACCTTGCTCGCAAGTGGAGAGAAGCATGTTCACTTCGTGCAACCGTTGTGAAATATTTGATAGCGTACCACTCATAATCATAGAAACATTGTCATATATGCCGGAAGATACAGTATGTCTTCTTCCTTACGCATATCTTTCGTATAAACCAGATATTTGTTTTTTATCCGTGCCGAGAATTTTCTGCAAAAGGCATCCAAGGAAGCATGTGCCTTATAGCCGGATGATTTCACCTCGATGGGACTTACCTTGTCGACTTCGGCTATCAGAAAATCCACTTCGTAGTTATGCTTTCCGCTTTCTGTGGGAAATGTGTAATAGTACAACTCATGTCCGGTGGCTTTCAACATCTGGGCGATGACATTCTCATAGACATACCCTAAATCCGCGCTCAGTTTGTCACTGAGAAGCTTATGATAAATCGTGTTGTCGGTGAACTTCTTATCCCAAAATGCAAGAGTGACGAACAAACCAGTGTCGCCAACGAACATCTTGTATTTGTCCGGAGCTTGATGTAATGCCATCCCCGCACCCGGATCATTGGCATGATAAGCCATGTTGACCACCATTGATTCCTTGATTTCTGAAATGATTTCAGCCAGTTCGGAATTACGTTTGCCATCTGTTGCGCTCCATGCCAGATACCTGTTGGCGTTGCTTGTCAGCTGTGCCGGAATCTGATGGAACATCTTGGAAGCATTGCCGGTCGGATCAATTTTATTGAAATCGTCTTCATACAATGTTATGATGGAACGTTTCACACTGTCTACCTTTTCAAGATTGTTGGTGTCAAGATAGGAGGCCACAGCCTGCGGCATACCGCCGATAAGCATATACAAGCGGAAATCACGCATCAACTTACGGTTCGTGGCATCACCCAAAGAAGTCCTGTTGTGGAAACAACTTTGGAGCAACTTTATCGTTGCGGTATCTCCCAACGCCCACTTGAACTCTTCATAGTCCATCGGAAACATATGGACTTTGACTTCCTCGCTTGGAATAAGAATATCCTTGACGTTCTTGCGGATTGAAATCAGCGAACCTGTTTCTATGTAATCATATCTTCCGTCTTTTACAAGATATTTGATTGCCTGCCTTGCTTTAGGCGCAAGTTGGACTTCATCGAAGATTATGGCGGACTTGCGTTCTTTCAATTCTATACCGTACTCCAGTTGCAGCCGCATGAAAATACGGTTAAGGTCAGATACATCATTGAACAAGTCGCGGATTTCGGAGGAACATGCGGCAAAATCCACCAATATATGGGTGTCGTATTCGTTTGTCGCAAATTCTTCAGCAACGGTGGACTTCCCGACACGCCTTGCACCCTGTATCAGCACGGCTGTTCTGCCCTCATCTGTCCGCTTCCATCGCAGAAGTTCATCGTAAATTTTCCTTTTGAATATCATAGATTGACTTTTATTGATGGCAAAGATAATATGCGCTGCACGAATCTCAAAATATATTCAGTTAAAAATAACACTAATCTCAATTTGTTTAGACGCAACGCATAAATCTCAAAATTTATATTACACAATAATACAGCAATCTCATTTTTAGATGAATCCAAGATTCTCTTGTTCTAATCTGTGGCTTCTTCCCGCTCAAACATCCTGTCCACCATATCCACCGCTTCAATCTTCTTGCTGTCGACAATTTTGGCGTAAATCTGCGTTGTGCGCACATCGGCATGACCCATCAGCTTGCAGGTGGTATAAAGGTCGGCTCCAACGGTCATCATCATCGTTCCGAAGGTATGACGGCTTGTGTGGTAGGTGATTTTCTTGTCAATGCCCGCCTTTTCCACCCATTGTTTGAGTATCTTGTTGGTTGTGGGTCGTGATGGCAGTTCTGCAAACACAAGTGTTTCATCATTATTATCAGGCTTTCGTTCAGGCAGCCACTTGACGGCATTTTGCGAGAGCGGCGTATAAATGGGCGTAGATGTCTTCTGCTGCACGGTGGCAATCATATACCTGCCGTCATTGCAAATAATATCTTTCCAGCAAAGAGTTTCCATGTCGCTCAGGCGCAGCCCGCAGTAGCATGAGAACAGGTAGGCTTGCTTGACAGTCTTGTTGCGGCATTCCGTAGCGATAAGAAGTTTCACTTCCTCAATGGTAAGGAACTGGCGTTTCGACTCCGGCTTCTTGACCCGCTCCGAAGCGGACAACAACATGAACGGATTCTCGTCCAGCCACTCTGCCCTGACTGCGGCGTTCAGGGCTATGGAGAGTTGGGAAATGTAAGACACGACAGTTCCCTGTTCAAGTGGTTTACCATGCCTGCCTGTATAAGTGTGCTGGATCCAGTCAATGAAGCCGAGTACCCATTTCTTGTCAATGTCACCCATCCTTGTGCTTTTGCCATATTGGTTGATGATTTTTATGATGCTTCCCAGTTTCTCGACACGCTTGATTCCTTTGCGCTCCTGAATGGCATAGAATTTTTCCAGCCAGTCCGCCAGCGTGAGTTTCTGCCACGCTGATTTGCTCTTGATTCCGGCTTTGGAGTTTGTAATCTCGATGATACGTTGAGACTTGATGGCCTCGACTGCTTCACGGGTGGCGCGGTTCTGCTCCCTGACCCTTGCGTTTACTTCCGGCAAGTGGTACATTTTCAGAAACTCATAACTCCGTTTGCCGTTGACATAGATGTCAAGGTAGTACGATTCAGAGCCGTCAGCAAGTTTCTTGGTGCGCACTCTTACAGGCTCTTTCAGTTTGCTTGATTTCTTGTTTGCTGTCATATCTAAAATGCTTTATCTATCAATGAAACCGCTTCCTCTTTTTTCTTGTCTATGATTTTGGCGTAGATTTGTGTGGGACGTACATCGGCATGTCCCATCATCTTGCTTGCGGTATAAAGGTCAACCCCTGCGGTTATCAGCATCGTGCCATAGGTATGGCGGCTCAGGTGGAAATGAAGATGTTTGCCCAGTCCGGCCTGTTCCGCCCATTTCTGTAAATGCTTCCGTAGGACGCTATGTGACGGAAGCGAGAATACGGAAGACTCCGGTTCTCTGCGCTCAGGAAGCCACGACAATGCTTTGGCAGGAAGCGGAAGCGATATGGGTTTGGAGTTTTTTTGCATTACTACCGATACAAAGTGCCGTCCGCCGTTGACCGATATGTCTTTCCAGCACAAATTCGTAACGTCACCTACACGCAACCCGCAATAGCAGGCAAACAGGAATGCCATGCGTATATTCTCCTTTACATAAGGGGTATTCTCCAGCTTGCGGACTTCATCAAGGGTCAGAAACTCACGTTTGCTCTCCGGTCTCGCTATCTTTTCTTGGAAACTCAACAACTTCCAGGGATTGTTCTTTATATATCCTCTCTGCCATGCCGCAGACAGGATGATGCCGAGAATCCAGAAACAGGAACAGGCTGTGGCTTGGGCAAGCGGCTTTCCCTGCGGAGTGAGAGGCTCGGATTTCAGCCACTCGGCATAATCGGTACAGAATTTCTTGTCCATGTCACAAAGCCTTGCACCGGGATAGAACTTCTCGAACTTGGTACGTGATGCCCTTAAATGCCGATATGAAGGCTGCCCCCGTTGCTTGTATTCCTCCATCAGCAAGTCTATAAAATCGGACAGCGGCATTTTGGATTTGTCTTTGGCCGCTTCCTCCCGCGCCTTGTCATCAACCATGTCTTCGGTCTTGGCGAGAATAATCTCCTCCGCCTGACGGAGTGTCTTCGCGTTCTCACGTTTCGCCTTGACGGATGTTTCCGGCACAAGATACAGTTTAAGGAACTCGTATTCGTGCTTGCCGTCAACAGTACGGTCTATAAAAAGGGATTCACGACCGTCCGAGAGTTTTCTTCTACGCAACTTGAACGGACTTTTATCTACTTTTGACTGCTTTCTTCTACCCATTATGCTTCAGTTATTTATATCCTGATGCAAAGATAGAAAATAGCTTTGATATAAGTATCAAAACAAGTAACAAAAATAATTCAAATAAGGGTATAAATGGACTTTTACAAGAATGTATAAGAAAATGAACTGGTTTATATAATAAGCAGATATACAATTAAATACATTCGTATTTTGTAGAAATATTATCCTTTCATTTCTCTTTGATTATATGTATTTATTCTTTTCCCTCCTTACCTGCGAATGCAAGAGTTAAAAGACAATTCCCACTAAATTTTTGCCGAGTCCCGATATGGGTGTATTTTTTAGCATTATGTATAAGGGGCTATGTCGTATTAATGACTGCGACATAGCCCCTTTATCGGCTCATGTGCTACATATTTATTCTACCATCACATCTTGCATAGTAGATGCATTAAGTGTTGTTCCTTGTTGAATTTTAGGCATGCTGCCTTTCATGCATCCGCTAATAAGTCCAATAGGAAAAAATAAGACAGAAAGAATGATTACGCCACCAAGTTTACTGCTCCCATTTTTACAACTACTGAGGCGAAGAGACACTCTTTTGTTATCAATAGTTTTAGTAGTTGCATGGGTTAAGCAGATTTTCCCAGCTTTACCCCATGAACCGTTCGGATCTGCTGTAAACTCTATGAAGGCAGGAGTTCCGGCTTTTATTAGCACTTGCGCCCCATCGGCTGAGTAAACGTCTGTTTCTACGATTGAAGATATGGTGCCAGTATCAGCTGTGTTGTTCGCCTTAAATGTCTCATTTATGCGGAGCACTAACTGTGTCCCATTTTCTAATAATTTACTTCGGTTGGCAGCCGATTGTGCCACCGATTCTAACGGAAAACATGATATCAGTGCTACTATCAATACACTTGATATTGTACTTTTCCACCATTTGATTTTTTCCATGTGCTTGTGGTTTTATTGGTTGTTGTGCAATATTGCCGTATGTCGTTTTGACTTGGTCTGCACACTCGCATATAAGACAAAAGCGCAGACTTTCGCCATATGCTATCTTGGCTCACCACAAGCCATAATCAAATATGAGAAAGTCTGCGCCATATGGCACAATTCTCAATTTGATTATTATAGCTCGTTACATTTCCGAGGTGGTGATTCAGATAGCGATTGAGCTAAAATATGTAAAGATATAGTATCTCTTTTGGGATACGCATTGCAAATTTAGTCATATTTATCCGATTGACAAAGAATTATCTTCCTTTGCTCCTTTTTTATTTATGGTCAGTTTTCGTTGTAATGACCGCATTTTCTTACAGAAAAGTTTTTTATTATCCCCTCATCAAGTACTCAGTTCAGATTGTCTCCGTTTGGTATTTGATTGTTCTTGCTTCCTATTTTTTCTATAAATAATTATCTTTGTTGAGCGTAAAGGTAATAGAGGACTTAGATTGTAAAATGGATATTAAACCTATTGCAAATTTCCCACATTGAGTTAATTCATTTTCATTTATTGCTGTTTAAAACATAAAAGACTTGTTTTACCTTTGTATTCAGGTATGACAATAGTCTGTACATGTAATGGTGTGATTCGATGGAAAATAAAAGATTCAGTATCAAGGATAGGATTTATAGTTTCAAGTATGCGGGGCGGGGCGTAGTTCGGCTTGTCAGCAGGGAACATAATGCATGGATACACTGTGCGGTGACCGTGTGTGTGATTGTAGCCGGGGGGCTATTGGGGCTTTCAACTTTCGAGTGGATCGCTGTAATTCTATGTATCGGAGCCGTGCTGGCAGCCGAGGGTGTCAATTCGGCTATCGAGGCATTATGCGATAAAGTGTCGCCCGAGTACGACGAAGCTATCAAGCATACGAAGGACTTGGCGGCGGGGGCCGTGTTGATATTGGCTGTCATGTCGGTGATTGTAGGTTTGTTGATTTTTGTTCCTAAGGTATTATCTCTCTTTCATTGAGTATGTTTCGTCGAATTGTCGTGTATATATGTTCGCTCCTTTTATTTGTGTTTCCTGCCGGGGCAGAGGGTTTGAGTCGGGAACGAAAAGCTGTTAAGGTGTCGGGCGATGTATTGTTGGCTGCTATGCCCGTGGCTACGGTTGCCACTGTTTTGGCTATGAAGGACTGGACCGGGGCCAAGCAGGGGCTTTTTACGGGTGTGACGACACTCGGTGTTTCTTATTTGCTGAAATTTACGGTAAAGAAGGATCGTCCCGATCATAGCAATCGATATTCTTTTCCTTCGGCCCATACTTCTCTTCTGTTTGCCAATGCTGCTTTTGTTCAACGCAGATATGGTTGGAAATGGGGTGCTCCCGCCTATGTGTTAGCTTCGTATGTGGGTTGGAGTCGTGTGTATGGACGGAAGCACGATTGGTGGGATGTGGCGGCGGGAGCTGTTATAGGAGCCGGTTGTGCATATATTTATACTCGTCCGTTCGCTCAAAACCATAGGTTGGTTATATCGCCTCTTACCGATGGGAATTCTTTCGGGGTGTATGCTTCCATGACATTTTGATTGATCGGGGTGTAGGGGGTAAATTCCCTTTTTGTTACCGACTTCGTTTTTCATGCCAGCCGTGCAGAAGGTGGGAGTCGGTCGTTTATGTGTCTATCTGGTGATTATACGATAAAAAGCAGGCAGGAAAATCAATCGATTTTCCTGCCTGCTTTTCAATATCTGTCGGGTGATTTATTACCCTCCGAAGTTGTCGTACATCAGATTTTCTTCCGGTACACCCAAATCCCATAGCATTTTTTCTACGGCTTTGGACATCGGGCCGGGGCCACACATGTAATATTCTATATCTTCCGGGGCCTCATGGTCTTTCAGATAGGTATTGTATATAACTTGATGAACGAATCCCGGCGTGTATTTAACTCCTGCCGCATCGGCTGCGGGATCGGGGCGGTCGAGTGCCAAATGGAAAGAGAAGTTGGGGAACTCTTTTTCCAGATCCAAGAAATCTTGTAGGTAGAATACTTCGTTTAATGCTCGGGCTCCGTAGAAATAAGACATCTTCCGGTCGGTCGTATGAAGCGTCTTGGTCATGTGCATGATTTGTGACCGCAATGGAGCCATACCTGCACCTCCGCCTATCCACATCATTTCGTTTTTGGAGTCGAATATGGGGTGGAAATCGCCGTAAGGGCCGCTCATGATAACTTTGTCTCCCGGTTTCAGCGTAAAGATATATGACGAGGCGATACCCGGCATCACATCTTGGAAGCCCACCTGCGGTTTCGGTTTGAACGGTGGTGTGGCGATACGCACCGTCAACATGATTCGATCTCCTTCTGCCGGATAGTTTGCCATAGAATAGGCGCGAATCGTAGGTTCCGTGTTTTTACATTTCAATCCGAATAACCCGAATTTTTCCCATGAAGGCAAGTATTCATCTCCGATGAGGCTTTTATCGATATCTTTGTCATAGTCCATCGTGTAGGCGGGAATTTTGATTTGAGCATAAGAGCCCGGAATAAAATTCATGTGTTCTCCGGGTGGCAGGGCAACGATAAATTCCTTGATGAAAGTCGCTACGTTTTTATTTGAAATCACTTCACATTCCCATTCTTTTACACCTAATACCGATTCGGGAACGATTATTTTCATGTCGTTTTTCACTTTCACCTGACAGCCCAGCCGCCAATGGTTCAGTTGTTGTTTCCGGGAGAAGTGTACTTGTTCTGTCGGTAAAATTTCTCCCCCGCCTTCCAATACCTGACAACGGCATTGGGCACATGAGCCTCCGCCTCCGCACGCCGACGGCAGGAATATTTTTTCATTAGATAGCGTGCTTAGTAAACTGCTCCCTGTTTCGACTTCGATTTGCTTGTCGTTATTGATGGTGATTGTCGCTTTCCCCGACGGGACAAGATATTTTTTTGCAACGAGCAGTATCACGACTAAAAGTATCGATACACCCAAGAATAAAACGATACTCGATATGATAGTACTTGTCATTGAACTTATTTCTAATAACATCGTTTTAAAGTTTAATTCCTAAAAAGCTCATAAAGGCGATACCCATTAGTCCTGTAATGATAAATGTGATACCTATACCTCGCAATGGAGCCGGTATGTTTGAATAACTTAATTTTTCTCGAATGGCCGCTAAGCATACGATGGCGAGCATCCAGCCTATTCCAGAACCTATCCCGTAAACGGTCGCGCTCGTAACAGAGGGGAAGTTGCGTTGTTGCATGAATAGCGAGCCTCCCAATATGGCGCAGTTTACAGCAATCAGCGGCAGGAATATTCCTAAGGAGGCGTATAGGGAGGGTGAATATTTTTCTACGAACATTTCGACCAATTGTACCATCGAGGCAATAATAGCGATAAACATGATTAGGCTCAGGAAGCTCAAATCGAGTTGAGCGTATTCGGCTCCTAACCATTTCAAAGCGCCAGCTTTCAAAACATAGGTCTCTAACAGATAATTGACCGGCAAAGTAATTGCTAGTACAAAGGTCACGGCGATACCCAGTCCAAAGGCTGTTTTTACATTCTTCGATACGGCCAAATAGGAACACATACCGAGGAAGTAGGCAAATATCATATTGTCTATAAAAATAGACTTGACGAACAGATTTAAATTTTCCATATATAGTTATCTTATCTCTGTTTCTTATTGTTGCAAATCTTTATTTCGAGAACGGTGTACCCAAATGATACAAGCTACGGTAATAAGGGCCATAGGCGGAAGTATCATTAAACCGTTGTTCTGATAGCCCCAATCGTATAATTGTTGAGGTATGACCGGATATCCGAATAGCGTACCCGAACCTAGCAGTTCTCTGAAAAAGGCGACTATGACTAATATGATTCCGTATCCTATTCCATTTCCTATACCGTCTAAGAACGACTCCCACGGTTTATGACTCAGAGCGAAGGCTTCGAGACGACCCATGAGGATGCAGTTGGTAATGATAAGTCCCACGAACACCGAGAGCTGTTTGCTCACTTGGTACATATAGGCTTTGAGAATTTGGTCTACGATAATTACCAGTGCGGCGACGACGACTAATTGAACGATGATGCGGATACTGTTGGGTATCGTGTTTCGCAGTAACGAGATGATGACGTTGGCAAATGCGACCACGGCGGTAACCGATACTGCCATAACAAGAGCCGGTTCGAGTTTAGCCGTGACGGCTAATGCCGAGCAAATACCTAATATTTGTACGATAACCGGGTTATTCTTGGAAAGGGGGCCTAAGAGAATCTCTTTGTTCTTTTTTGACAACATGGTTATATATTCTTTGAATTAAGCGATTCTAAAAATTTGGCATAAGGCTTTACACATTTTTGAAGCATGGTTTGTACTCCTTTACTTGTGATTGTCCCTCCTGAAACAGCATCGACATAGTCGGCTCCGTTTTGGGGCTTTTGTCCTGCTTTTTCAACAGCGATGGAGGTAAAATTGCCGTCTATGAAAAAGTGTTTCCCTTGAAACTGTTCTTGAAACTGAGGTTTTTCTATTTCGGCTCCGAGACCCGGGGTTTCGCCTTGATGAGCGAAATAAGCACCATAAACCGTATTGCCATCGTTTTCTACCGATATGTATCCCCAAATGGGTCCCCATAGCCCGCTACCGGAAAGAGGGATAATGTATTTGGGAGACTCGTTATTGTCGGTGTAGATGAATACGGGCAAGGTTTGTCGATTTTCAGGCAGTTTCAGTTGATCTGCAATGTTTATCGAGAAAGATTCCCCTTTTGCCAATTCGCCTTTCGAATTGATTATAAAAGAATCGTCGATATATTTTCCGTATAACTCCTGAGCGTTCTCGGGTGTCGATGCGATGTTTACGGAGTTGAGTATTTGGCTCATCTTGTCAATAGCGATGTTTCGTTCCTGTGCAGGTTTTAGTCCTATCGCTGCAAAGGCCAAAATAAAAGCTACGGCAATAACCATGACCGAGGTATAAATAATTGTGTATGTATTACCTTGTTTATTCATAGCTGTTTTTATTTTGTCAAGTTTTTTGCTCGTTTGAGTCTGTGGCGAATGTTGGCTTCGACTACGAAGTAATCTATGAGAGGAGCAAAAGCGTTCATGAGCAGGACTGCCAGCATGGCGCCTTCGGGGTATCCGGTATTGAATACCCGGATTAAAATCGCTAATACGCCGACTAAAAATCCGAATATATATTTCCCTGTATTAGTCCTTGACCCGGTTACGGGGTCGGTAGCCATGAATACGGCGGCGAATGCAAATCCTCCCAAACATATTTGACAGGCCGGCGAAAGCTGTGCTGCCGGATAAATGTCGGGGTTGGCGAACCAGTTACAAATGTAGCTCATGAAAATGCCTCCTGCAAAAACAGAGAGCATGACTCTCCAACTGGCTATCCCGGTAATTAGCAGTATGGCTCCACCGATGAGTATGGCTAATGTTGAAGTCTCTCCTATGGAACCGGGTATAAATCCGAGGAACATGTCATTCAAGGAAAGGGGATTTCCCAATATATCGGTTAGTTGGAGTGGCCCTCCTGAATGGGTAGCGGCTTGTCCGAGAGGGGTAGCCCCCGAAAAACCTTCTACTATTTGACCGGCTCCTAATCCGAATGTATCGCTCGTGCGGATAAAGACTTCGTCACCGGACATTTTTGATGGATAAGCGAAGAAGAGGAATGCCCTTGTTACCAACGCTATATTGAAAATATTCATTCCCGTACCTCCGAATACCTCTTTTGCGAAGATTACGGCAAAGGCAGTCGCGACGGCGATCATCCACAAGGGTGTATCTACTGGTACGATCATGGGAATGAGCATGCCCGAAACGAGGAATCCTTCTTGTATTTCATGATGCCGTATTTGGGCGGCGGTAAACTCTATTCCCAATCCAACTACGTATGCTACGACGATTTTGGGTAAAACTGCCAAAAAGCCGAAGAAGAATATTGACCAGAATGAGGTGCTAGCCAATTCTCCTATCGACAAGTAATGTTGATAGCCTACGTTATACATGCCGAATAGCATTGCAGGCAATAAAGCGATGATAACGACAATCATCGTTCGTTTAGAGTCTATACTGTCATGAATGTGAACACCGGATCGTGATGTGGTGTTGGGAACAAAAAGGAATGATTCAAACCCTTCGAACACAGATTGGAACATAGACAATTTTCCTCCCGGTTCAAAATGAGGCTTGATTTTGTCTATATAATTCTTTAAAGCTTTCAAGGTTGTTTTGTATTAATGTTGTTACTGAATTAGTTCATTTCCTTCATAAGTCTGTCGAGACCGTCGCGCACGATTTTTTGTAATTCGAGCTTCGACGTATCGACAAATTCGCAAAGCGCAAAATCTTCCGGGGCGACTTCGTAGATACCCAAGTTTTCCATTTTATCGATATCGAATGCTAAAATGGCTTTGATAAGATACTCCGGGTAGATGTCCATCGGGAAAACCCGGTCGTATTCGTCCGACATGATAATGGCTCGTTCTCCGCCCCTTATTCTGGCATCGATGGTGTATTTTTTCTTTTTCCCCAATAGCCAAGAAAAATAAGAGTGACTCGTGCTATATTTATGGGGATTGAGAGAAGCCCAACCTAAAAATTCGTCGTAATTGTTTCCTTCGGGGATTACCGTTATTTGAGAATGGGTAGCTCCGATGTAACCGTCTGCATCGGTTTTAACCCCCGTCAATACATTTCCGCTGATATAGCGTTGTTCGTATTCGACCGCTTTTACCATACCTTGTGTGATGGAAGCGATGGATGCACCTATACGGGTGCGTACGTAGTGCGGGTCGTCTATTTCTGAGCCTGTAACGGCGACTATGCGAGAAAAGTCGGCGATGCCTTTGTCGAATAGTCTTCCTATGAAGAGTACGTCGAGAGCGCTCATCGTCCATACTGTGTCTCCTTTATCGATTGGAGCGATATGATTGATTTGTATACCTACGTTTCCAGCAGGATGCGGTCCGTCGAATATAACAGACGTAGCATTTTTTACGTCTATGGGTTGTCTTTGTGATATGCCTACGTAAACTTTTCCGCTTGTGAGTTTATTTAACGCTTTTAATCCGGTTTCGAAGTGTTGCTTTTCTTCTTTGAGAATGAAGGCATAATCGGGAGCCAAAGGAGCGGAGTCGAATGCCGTAACGAATATGTCGCGAGGAGTGGTATCGGGATTTGCTACGATATCGTAAGGCCGTTGTTTTATAAAAGCGAAAATACCCGATTTCAACAATAAATCTTTGATTTCGGAGCTGTCCATGTTTTCGAGATCGAACCTTCCGAACTCTAAGGCTTGTTGAGAGGCATCCGGCTTAATGGTTATTTTTATGACTTTTCGCCTTTCTCCTCGCTCTATTGTTACAATTTCACCACTGACAGGCGAGGTTACGACGATATTCGGGTGCGTTTTATCGTGTATGACCGGAGAACCGGTTAAGACTTTTTCTCCGGGTTTAACAATTACTTTGGGAGTCAAACCTACAAAATCGTCGGGAATAATGGCGTATAGCTGACTATCCGGTGTATTAGATATTTTAGGGCTTGGAATTCCTTCTAATTGAATATCAAGTCCTTTCTTTATTTTGACTACATGATCCATATTGATATTTGTAGAAAATGAATTTTGTCGCAAAATTACAATTCTTTTCGATTCGTTGATAGAATCTTTGCCTCATTTTTTTCTGAGAGCTCGTACTAATTGAATTTTATCTTTTTTGTTCTGCTGGAATCCCTGTAAATGGATTAAATAATGTTATTTTAAAATTAAAAACTCGTGTGTTTTTTCTGTTTGAGGAGCAAAGTCTATTGGCTTTCTCTTTTACTATTATAGTATAAAATAAAAGGATATGAGTGAAATTTATATTTTATAACGTGTGAAGGGGTAGGCCGTCAGGCCTGTTTGGACGGGGTGTTGCGTTCGTAAAAAAAAGCGAATTATTTTTTTTGTATGGAAATAATGTGCTACATTTGACGCACGAATGCGAAGAAAGAGAAAGGAAAGGTGCATGTAAAGTGCTAAATTTTTATACTTGTTTCTTTGCATATAATATTGTGAAAATAGATGCGTTTCTTATAGAGGGTGGAAACACAATGAGTGGAGATACTGATATAGGAAGTTACAAAGGATTGGATACTAATTTTAAAATAACTAATACAAACACTTAGATTTTATTTAATTATGGAAGCTAAAAAGGCTAAAAAAAACAAAGTGCGCGGTATTAAAAACGCGTTTATTGTAATTATTATCTGTTTTATCGTTGCTTTGGTAGTATTTACCCAAGTACTTGGTGCTCCTGAAAACTTTGAAGGTGGAGATCCTGCCGGAGGACATCCTCTGAACTTGTTAGGTACAATTTATAAAGGAGGTTTTATCGTACCTATTCTTCAAACTTTGTTATTGACTGTGATTGTTCTTTCGGTAGAACGTTTCATCGCTATGCTTAGCGTAAAAGGAAAAGGAAATACCAATAAGTTTATCGCTGCCGTGAAAGCTGCTTTGGAAAAAGGCGACATCGCCGGTGCTCAGGCTCTTTGCGACAAACAACGTGGAACCGTTGCAAGTGTTGTTTCTTCGGCTTTGATTAAATATAGCGAAGTTGAAAAAGACGATACTTTGTCGAAAGAACAAAAAATCGAGGCTATCAAAAAACAATTGGAAGAAGCCGCTGCTCTTGAAATGCCTTCCATGCAACAGAATTTGCCTATCGTAGCGACTATGACGACGCTGGGTACTTTGGTCGGACTTCTTGGTACTGTGTTGGGTATGATCAAATCGTTCCAAGCTTTGGCTACCGCCGGTGCTCCTGACTCTGTGGCTTTGTCGACAGGTATTTCGGAGGCACTTGTGAACACTGCTTTCGGTATTGCAACCGGTGCTTTGGCTGTTATTTCATATAACTATTTCTCTAACAAAATTGATAATGTTACCTACGCTATCGATGAGGTAGGTTTCTGTATTGTTAACACGTTCGCTGCTACTCACAAGTAATCGGCATAAAATCGAAAGGACCATTATATGGCTAAAGTAAAAGTAAAAAGGAAGAGTACGCTCATCGACATGACAGCGATGAGTGACGTTACCGTGCTTCTGCTTACTTTCTTCATGCTGACATCGACCTTCGTTCAGAAAGAGCCTGTGCAAGTGAGTACCCCATCTTCGGTATCTGAAATCAAAATCCCAGAAATTAATGTTCTGCAGGTGTTGGTTGAACCGTCCGGGAAAATCTTTATCAGCCTCGACAAACAAGAGGATAGGGTGAATGTATTGAACGCAATGAGTAGTATGTACGGAGTACCGTTTACTCCAGAGCAAATAAATAAGTTCAGATTGGCAAATTCGTTTGGTGTGCCTATCAAACAAATGCCGGGATTCTTGGATTTGAAATCCGATATTCAGGATCAAACTTTGAAAAATTATGGTATCCCGTGCGATAGCGCCAATAACGAGTTTAAAGAATGGGTGCGTGCTGCACGAAAAGCAAATCGCGATTTGAAGATTGCCATCAAAGCCGACCAGGCTACACCGTATGACAAAATCAAAAACGTGATGTCTTCGTTGCAGGATATCAAAGAAAACCGTTACAATCTGCTTACATCGTTGAAGACTTTACCCGCAGAAGAAGAACAATAACCAAGTCATGAAAGGAAAGAAAAATTATGGCAGAAGTAGAAGTAAAAGACTCGGGTAAAGGCGGAAAGAAAGGTCAACAGAAGAAAATGAAAATCCATGTGGACTTTACCCCCATGGTTGATATGAACATGCTTTTGATAACCTTCTTCATGTTTTGTACTACGTTGAGTAAACCGCAGACGATGGAAATCAGTATGCCTACCAACGATAAGGTAACAGAAGAAGAGCAGAATAAGGTGAAGGCTTCGGAGGCTATCACAATCCTCTTGGGCGATAATGACAGGGTATTCTATTATTTGGGTGAGCCCCAGTATGAAGATTACACTTCGTTGATCGAGACATCTTATAATGCCGATGGTATCAGAGCCTTGCTCCTTGATCGTAACAAAGAAGTTGTTGCCAAGGTGAAAGATTTGAAGGAACGTAAAAAACGCGAGGAGATCAGTGAAGAAGTTTTTGACTCGTTGGTCGTAGATGCCAAAAAAGCCAAAGGTGCTCCGGTGGTCATGATTAAAGCGAAATTGCCCGATGAAGAAGGAAAGAACGGCGCGACTTACCGCAATTTGATCGATGCTCTTGATGAGATGATCATTTGCAGTATCGGTAAGTATGCTATCGTTGACATCACAGAGGGCGATTTGTTCCTGATGGAGAATTATGAGAAGAAGGGTGCTCTTTCCGATCAGATAGACACCAGTAAAAAGAACTAATAGTACACATTAAAAAAGAAGAGAAATGTCAAAGAACGTAGATTTAACTTCGAAAGAATGGTGCGATTTAGTTTTTGAGGGAAAAAACAAAGCATTTGGAGGGTATCTTTTACGGGTTAACTCGCCGAAGCGATATACATGGGCTACCGTTGGCGTAATCTGTGTGGTTGCATTTGCTTTCGTACTTCCCTATATTGTCGAGTCATTTAAGTTCGGAGAAGTTGAAGAAGAGACAACAGTAGTTGTGGAGATGACACAATTGCCAGAGGCCGAGGTAGAGAAACAAGAAGTTCAACCGTTGGTTGAAACTCCTCCACCCCCTCCGTTGAAGAGCTCCATTAAGTTTACTGCACCTGTCATTAAGAAAGACGAGGAAGTGTCTGATGAAGAAGAATTGAAATCGCAAGATGAATTGACACAATCCAAAGTGAATATTTCTATTGCCGATGTGAAAGGTAATGACGAAGAACACGGACAGGATATCGCTGATTTCCGTGAAGTAATCGCCGAGCCTGTCGTAGAGGAAGAAAAGCCCTACGAGGCAGTAGAACAGATGCCTACTTTCCCGGGTGGAGAGACCGAGTTGATGAAGTTTATTCGTGATAACCTCAAATATCCGGTTATAGCTCAGGAAAACGGTATTCAGGGTCGTGTTATTTTGCGTTTCGTTGTTTCGAAGACAGGAACGATTGATAATGTTACGGTTTTGCGTAGTTTGGATCCTACTTGTGATAAGGAGGCTATTCGAGTAGTGAAGAGTATGCCTAAATGGATTCCGGGTAAACAAAACGGTAATAATGTGCCAGTTTATTTTACACTGCCTGTTGTATTTAAACTTTTGTAATCTCTTGTTTGTTTAAGAAGAGATTCGTGAAATATAGTACTCGCAGCCTATTATCATAGATTTTAGGTTGCGGGTATTTTAAAAAGTTCGATTATGGAAGAAAAGTATGGCCATTACAACGATGATACGGAAAAGAAGAACCGCTTGGGTATGAATGTCGTTTTCGGCATGATTATGATAGCTATTTATTTAGGTATGGCCTATTTGCTGTTATTTACTTCATTGTTTTCCAATTTATACGATATAGTACGCTATATTATGGGCGGTGTATTTGCCGTATATGGAGTATTCAGAGGATATAGATTGTTTGTTGGAATGAAATAAAACGAATTATGAATAAGCTAATATTACTTCCAGTCGCAATTTTTGTAGCCGCGTCTGCTTTGTCTTCGTGTTCATCTTGCCAGAATGAGGAAAAAGAGGGACAAAAGGTTAAGGAGACCATCACGTCGGGTGTGATAGATATCAGCTGTGACGAAAGCTTCGAGCCGATTATGGAGCAAGAAATCATGGTATTTGAAGCAGCTTACCCGAAGGCTTCGATTATTCCTTATTATGTAAGTGAATCGGAAGCCTTGAATATGCTTTTGCAAGATAGTGTGCGGTTGGCTATTGCCACCCGTCCGTTATCCCCGAAAGAAGAAGATTCTTTTAAATCCCGCCGGTTAAAGGTGCGCACCGTGCAAATCGCCTTAGACGGCATTGCTTTTATTGTGAATAAATCTAACAAGAATGATATAATTTCGGTAGATGATTTGCGAAAGATCGTAACAGGAGAGGTCACGAAATGGAGCCAGATTTATCCGGGATCTACGTTGGGAGACCTTCATTTTGTATTCGACAATCAAGGTTCCAGTTCTATGCGTTATGCCATAGATTCTCTTTGCGAGGGAAAACCTCTGTATAAAGGTTTGTTTGCCCAAAAATCCAATCAGGCTGTGATCGATTATGTGGCTCAAACACCTAATGCGATAGGGGTAATAGGAGCAAGCTGGATTGGGAATAAAGCAGACTCGACCAATACTTCGTTTACCGATGTCGTAAAAGTAATGGCTGTGCGTAAAGCTCCGGGATTTAAACCCTATAAACCCTATCAATATTATATAGCGTCGGGAGATTATCCGTTGACTCGGCCTATTTACATGATTACAACGGATCCTCGGAATGGATTGCCTACCGGCTTTATTAAGTTTGTGTCTTCTCAAAGAGGGCAGTTAATAATTTTTAAGACCGGTATTGTACCGTGGCAAACTAATATTGCGTTAAAAAGAGATGTAAGCATTACCGATGCTTTTTAAGTAAGAAAATTATTAATTTAAAAATATATCAATGAAATCAAGTCTTAAATTATTTTTTTCACTGTTTCTTGCTGCCGGCAGTTTCACTGCTTTTGCTGCCAGCTATACTGATGGAATAGAGTATTTTAAAGCGGGTCAACCCGATCGGGCAAAAATTTTGCTTGAACGCACCCTTGATGATGCAGGAACGAATAAAGCAGAATCTTATTACTATTTGGGAGAGATAGCGTTTGTCAACAAGGACTATACGGCTGCCGCAGAGTACTATAAGAAAGGTCTTGAAGCCGATCCTTTGTTCGCTTATAATCTCGTCGGTCAAGGTAAGCTCGCATTGAATGGAAGTGCAGATAAGGAACAAGCTGAAAAAGTGGCTGAAAAATATTTCAAAGAAGCGCTTAAAGGAAAAAATAAGAAGGATGCCGGTCTTAATTTGGCAATTGCCAAAGCATATTATGAGACTGGGACTCCGGGTTATGAGGAGTATATGAAGAAGTCTTATAAAGCAGACAAGAAGTTTCCCGATTATTTTATGTTTGAGGGCGATGTCTTGGTAAACCAACAGCAGTATGGTGATGCTTGTGGACGGTATGAAAATGCGATTTATTTCGACCCTAATTGTATCGAAGCGTATGTGAAATACTCGCATATTTATTTCGATATAAATCCGACATTGGCCATTCAAAAGTTGGAAGAGTTACAAACTATCGCTCCTAATTCTGCTATTGCACAACGTGAGATGGCCGAAGCGTATTATAAGAATTCTCAATATACAAAGGCTGCCGAGGCTTATGAGAAGTATATGCAGAACCCCAACCATTTCCAAACAGACCGTCCCCGGTTGGCTACTCTGTTGTTCTATGGCAAACGTTTTGATGAGTCGTTGGAACTTGCAAAAGATATTTTATCTCATGATCCTCAAAACTTTGTTATTCGTCGTATCGTTATGTACGATAATTATGAATTGGGGAATTTTGAGGCCGCAGAACAGGCTGCAATCGAGTTCTTGGGAATGAATCCGGGTGACAATGTGTTTACGGCGCGCGATTACATGACGTATGGCGATATTTTATCTAAACAAAAGAAGTATGGAGAAGCCGTTGCTCAATATGAAAAAGCTTATGAACTGGATAATACCCGTACGGATATTCTTAAAGTTTTGAGCGACACCTATGAGCGTAATAAAGATTATGTAAAGGCAATCGATACTTATGAGAAGTATATGAATGCCGATACGGTGAATAATCAACGTGTCATGGACTATTATTTGCTCGGTCAAATTTGTTATAGTGCAGGCCAAGCTGCACAAGATAGCGTGGAGTTGATGAATATGTATTTGTTGAAAGCAGATACTATGTTCCAAGTTGTGGTAGAGCGTTCTTCGACGGATTATCGGGGATATTTGTGGCGCTCCCGTGCGGCCGCAGTGCGTGACCCTGAATTGAAAGAAGGGTTGGCCAAACCTTTGTATGAAGAGACTTTGACTGTTTTGGATCAAGATCCTTCCAATAAGGAGAAAGCTGCTACAAAACGTGTTTATATCGAGGCTTATAAATATTTGGGATATTATAATTATCTGCAAACCACCAATCCGGCCAAGAAAAACGAGGCTATCGCGGCTACAAAAGATTATTGGAACAAGATGCTGGAATTGGATCCGGGTAATACAGAGATTCTCGAAGCTCTTAAAACTCTCGATTCGTTGTAATAGGAATTTTTTTGAATGTATTCATTGCGCGACAAACTATTTTTGTCGCGCAATTTTTTTTGAGAAGGTGTTCCAAAAGCAGAATAATTTGTCCGGAATTGCAGATTAAAAATAAAAAAGAGTCTAACGTGAGGCTTTTGTTGGAAATAAAATTTGTATATTTGTGCGACAAAATTTTTCGAAGAATAATTTGCAGTGAAACAAAGGATTTTGGGGTGATATTCATCGTTCGGAAAATAAATTGTCCGTTGTATAAATCCTTGACTAAGAAAGAAAAGAAATCGTATGTTTGGTTCTATATGGAATAAGACAATATCAGATCGCGAGACTAATACCGGAATGGAGCGATGTCGTATTTCTTTTTCTTATAAAAAGAGAAAGATTTTTTATTTATAGACGATCGGGCCTTGTATTGTTGTTTTAGCAATATAGGGCTTTGTCATTTGGAGAAAAGAATAAAAATAAATACAAACTAAATTAACGTATGAATTCTGCACTATTTGTAGTTGTATTGATTACCGGATTAGCGTTGGTGGGCGCGGCTTTGTTGATTGCAGGGCTTATTTCGCCTCGCTCGTTCAACCCACAGAAAGGTGAGGCTTATGAGTGTGGTATCCCATCGCGCGGCGAATCTTGGATGCAGTTCAAAGTAGGTTACTACTTGTTTGCCATTCTGTATTTGATGTTCGACGTAGAAACGGTATTCTTGTTCCCGTGGGCGGTTATATTGAAAGATTTAGGTGTAGCCGGATTATTTAATATTTTATTTTTCATGGTTATACTTGTTTTAGGACTGGTATATGCATGGAAGAAAGGAGCACTCGAATGGAAGTGAAAATTAAATCGATGAAGTATGAAGACTTCAAAGACAATGAATATATTGAACATCTTGTTGATGAGCTCAAAGCCTCTCATACCAATGTGGTGGTGGGATGCTTGGACGAACTTATTAACTGGGGGCGGTCTAACTCTTTGTGGCCGCTTACCTTTGCGACAAGTTGCTGTGGTATCGAGTTCATGTCGCTCGGCGCAGCGCGGTACGATATGGCCCGTTTCGGGTTTGAAGTAGCCCGTGCCAGTCCGCGTCAGGCCGATTTTGTAATGGTAGCCGGTACGATTGTACATCGTATGGCTCCCGTTCTTAAACGTTTGTATGACCAGTTGGCCGAACCGAAATATGTGGTAGCTGTCGGTGGATGTGCCGTTTCGGGCGGACCGTTTAAAAATTCGTATCACGTGTTGAAAGGTGTAGATGAGATTCTTCCGGTCGATGTGTATATACCGGGGTGTCCTCCTCGTCCCGAGGCTATGTTTTACGGTTTGATGCAATTACAACGTAAGGTAAAAGTCGAGAAATTCTTTGGCGGAGTCAATCGTCAAGAAAAGCGAGAGAAAGTATTCGGAAAATAATATAAGTTACCTATATGGCAAACATACAGCAAGAAATAAGTAGTTTTCTGCCGGAGGCTACCTTCGTGGAAGGGACTATTTTGGAAGTGTCGGTTCCTGATGCCAAGTGGCATGATTTAGCGCTTTATTTGCATAATCAACTGCACTTTGATTATTTGGTTTCTATTGTGGGCATGGACTGGGGTGAGACCGTGGGTTGTGTCTACTATTTGACTTCTACCGTCGATAATTCACAAGTTTCGGTTAAAATAGAGACCGCAGATAGAGAGAATCCTCTGCTTCATTCTGTTTCGGATATTTGGAAATCCGCGAATTTATACGAACGTGAAGTCTATGATTTTTTTGGAATCCGTTTCATCAACCACCCCGATATGCGCCGGCTGTTTTTGCGAAACGACTGGGTGGGGTATCCTTTCCGAAAAGATTATAATGCAGACCCTGAATTGAATCCTATCCGATTGGAGCATGAGTCTGTCGATGATGTCACACACTCCGTTGTCGAAACGGAAGATGGAAAGCTCGAAGAACGGACGAATACGATATTTTCTCCTCAGGAATTCGTGGTAAATATCGGTCCTCAACATCCTGCGACTCATGGTGTGTTGCGTTTACGTACCTCTCTCGATGGCGAGACGGTTAAAAAAATCGATGTGTATTGCGGTTATGTACATAGGGGAATAGAGAAACTATGTGAGTCTCTTACCTATCCTCAGACTCTTCACTTCGCCGATCGTCTCGATTATTTATCCGCTCAGCAGAACCGGCATGCAGTCTGTCTTTGTATAGAAGATGCCTTGCAAGTAGAAGTGCCCGCACGTGCACAGTATATACGTACGATCATGGACGAGTTGATGCGTATTTCTTCGCACTTGTTATTCTGGTCTACATTCTGTATGGACTTGGGAGGAACGACAGCATTCTTCTATGGTTTCCGCGATAGAGAGAAGATTCTCGATATATTTGAGGAAACGTGTGGTGCGCGTATGACTTTCAATTACTATACGATTGGAGGTTTGATGGCCGATTTACACCCCGATTTCCAGCGTAAGGTCAAAGAGTTTTGTGCCTATATGCCGGCTAAGTTGAAAGAGTACCACACGTTGTTTACCGGTAATGTCATTGCCCAACAACGTATGAAAGGAGTGGGAGTTCTTTCTCGCGAGGATGCTATTTCGTATGGAATTGCGGGACCGTCGGGGCGTGCTTCGGGTTGGGCTTGCGACGTGCGTAAGAATCACCCGTATGCAATGTATGACAAGGTGGAATTTAATCAGGTTATCCGTACGGAGGGAGATGTTTTTGCCCGTTACATGGTACGCTTAGATGAAATATTGGAATCTATACATATCATAGAGCAATTGATCGACAATATCCCCGAGGGTGATTATGCCGTTAAGATGAAGCCTATTATCAAGCTGCCCGAAGGCCGTTATTTCCGCCAAGTAGAGGCCAGTCGTGGTCCGTTGGGTATTTTTATCGAAAGTCATGGAGATAAGAATCCCTATCGTTTGAAGATAAATTCGGCATGCTTGCCGCTGGTCGCTGGTCTCGATCCAATGTGTCGCAATGGAAAGATCGCCGATTTGATTGCTATCGGAGGGTCGCTTGACTATGTAATCCCCGATATGGACAGATAATTTAGTAATAAAAAATAAATTAAAGAATAAGTTATGTTCGACTTTTCGATAGTTACCCACTGGATTGATAATTTGTTGAGAAGTGTAATGCCCGGTTGGGGAGCTTTACTTGTTGAATTTGTATTGGTAGGCGTTGCGTTGCTGCTGTTGTATGCAGTTTTGGCATTGTTCTATATATATTTTGAGCGTAAGGTATGTGCCTTTTTCCAATGCCGTTTGGGTCCGAATCGTGTAGGTCCTTATGGTATTATTCAGAGTGTTGCCGATATGTTCAAGATATTGATTAAGGAGTTGATTACTTTGAATCATATCGATAAGTTCTTATTTAATTTAGCTCCTTATTTGGTAATCGTCGCTTCCATGTTGGCCTTTGGTTGTTTGCCTTTTGGAAGAGGATTACAAGTTATCGATTTTAATATCGGCGTGTTCTTCCTGATCGCCGTTTCGTCCATAGGAGTGTTGGGTATTTTGTTGGCCGGTTGGTCCAGTAACAATAAATTTACACTTATCGGTGCTATTCGAAGCGGTGCTCAAATGGTGAGTTACGAACTTTCGATTGGGTTGTCTGTATTGACGATGGTCGTCTTTGCTGGAACAATGTCGATAACCGGTATAGTAGAAGCTCAGACTAACGGTTGGTTCTTGTTTACAGGTCATATCCCGGCGATAGTCTCATTTTTGATTTATTTGGTTGCCGGTACGGCCGAGACCAATCGTGGTCCGTTCGACTTGCCCGAAGCCGAGAGCGAGTTGACAGCCGGATACCACACAGAATATTCGGGTATTCATTTCGGATTTTTCTACTTGGCTGAGTATTTGAATCTGTTTATTGTGTCGGGTATGGCTACATTGCTTTTCTTGGGAGGTTGGATGCCATTCCACATACCGGGTTGGGAAGGTTTTAACCATATTATGGATTATATTCCGTCTGTGATTTGGTTCTTTGGAAAAGCGATACTTGTTTCGTTTGTGATTATTTGGTTCAAGTGGACATTCCCCCGTTTGAGAATAGACCAATTATTGCGGCTCGAATGGAAATATTTATTACCTTTGAACTTGATTAATCTCTTTATTATGGTGCTTATTGTGATTTACGGATTGCACTTTTAATGAATTAAAAATATAATACTGATAATAGAGGTAAAGTTATGGCAGATAAATTTGGATATATCACGCAGGTCATCGGGCCGGTTGTCGATGTCGCTTTTGAAGGCGAAGGCAATGAAGTACCTCCCATATATGCCGCTCTTAAAATCGAACGAGAGAACGGGGCAGAGCTGATTGTCGAGGTAGAACAACATATCGGTGAAAATACGGTGCGTTGTGTAGCGATGGATTCTACCGATGGACTGAAACGGGGTATGAAGGCTATCGACTTGCAAAGACCGTTATCGATGCCTACCGGTTCGCAAGTGAAAGGTCGGTTGATGAATGTCATCGGTGAAACGATCGACCACCTTCCTGCATTGGATTATACCGAATTAAAATCGATTCATCAGGAGGCTCCGGCTTTCGACGACCTCTCTATCAGTACCGAGATGCTTTATACGGGAATCAAGGTGATCGATTTACTCGAACCGTATTCGAAAGGTGGAAAGATCGGTTTGTTCGGAGGGGCAGGTGTTGGTAAGACCGTATTGATTATGGAACTTATCAACAATATAGCCAAAGGGCACAACGGTTTTTCGGTGTTTACCGGAGTGGGGGAACGTACCCGTGAAGGTAACGACCTTTTACGTGAGATGATCGAGTCGGGAGTTATGTCGTACGGCGATAAATTCAAAGAAGGCATGGAACGGGGCGAGTGGAATCTGCGTGATGTCGATATGGAGAAAGTGAATGAATCGCAGGCAACGTTGGTGTTCGGTCAGATGAACGAACCGCCGGGAGCCCGTCTGCGTGTCGCTTTGTCTGGGTTGACTGTTGCCGAACAGTTCCGTGATTCCGATGGCGGAGGTAAAGAGATACTATTGTTTATTGACAATATATTCCGTTTCACTCAGGCGGGATCCGAAGTTTCGGCATTGTTGGGTCGTATGCCTTCTGCCGTGGGATATCAACCTACTTTGGCTTCCGAGATGGGTAAGTTGCAAGAACGTATTACGTCTACGAAGCAGGGATCTATTACATCGGTACAGGCCATTTATGTACCGGCCGATGACTTGACCGACCCGGCTCCGGCGACTACATTTAGCTTTTTGGATGCTACGACGGTATTGAGCCGTAAGATTTCTGAGTTAGGTATCTATCCGGCCGTGGATCCGTTGGAGTCTACGTCCCGAATCCTCGATCCGAATATTGTAGGCGAGGAACACTATCAGGTCGCTCAGGGTGTAAAACAGCTTTTACAGCATTATAACGAATTGCAGGATATTATCGCCATTTTGGGTGTCGATGAGTTGTCGGACGAAGACAAACTGGTGGTGAATCGTGCTCGTCGGGCACAGCGGTTTTTGTCGCAACCTTTCCACGTGGCCGAGCAGTTTACCGGTCTTCAAGGTGTGATGGTTCCGTTGGAAGAGACTATCCGCGGGTTTAAGATGATTCTTAACGGCGAGATGGACGAATATCCCGAACAAGCATTCTTGAACGTGGGTACAATAGACGAGGCCATTGCCAAAGGTAAGAAGTTGTTAGAACAAGCGAAGACCGCTCACTAATAAAAACGAGAATTATGGTACTTGAAATTATATCTTCGGAACAAATCCTTTTTAAAGGAGAAGTCGAATCGGTTACCCTGCCGGGAGCAAAAGGTTCGTTTACAGTTCTTGAAAATCATGCATCGTTGATTTCTACGCTCGATGCCGGTACCATTGAGTATGTAACGGCCGGTGAGCGGCACTCGGTATCCGTCGGTGGCGGGTTTGTCGATGTGGATAATAATCGTGTAGCAGTTTGTGTACGGTAATTGGAGTAAAAAAGAGATGAGAAAACAAATCGCATACATAGTCGCTTTTTTGTTAACGGTATTTTCGTTCCCGCTGTCGGCACAGGAGAAGGCCGATGATGAAGGAGAAAAGGCCTTTGACCCGAAAGAGACAATTTTTGAGCACCTGCTCGATGGCTATGGTTGGGAATTACCTTTCTCGCATGAGCATAAAATCCCACTTCCGGTTATCGTGCGGGATTATAAGGGCGATTGGAAAATATTCGGGTCGCATCGGCTTGAACACGGGCAGACTTATGAAGGTTTTTATGTCGCTCAGGACGGCCCGAATAAAGGAAAGGTCGAGAGTGTCGATGATCGGGGAAATCGTTATCGTCCGCTCGATTTGTCGATTACCAAAAATGTGTTGGCGTTGATTATAGCGGCTTTCATTTGCGGGTGGTGTGTGCTTTCGGTGGCTCATTGGTATAGAAAGAAACGTTTTAAAGCCCCTAAAAAAGGTGTAGGAGCCATAGAATTTCTTATCGAGTTCGTTTATACGGGCGTGATAAAAAGCACATTGGGCGATAAAGCACCTCGTTTTGCCCCTTATTTATTGACCGTATTTTTCTTTATCCTTTTGATGAACCTGTTAGGGCTGATCGTAATTTTCCCCGGGGGCGCTAATTTGACGGGTAATATAGCCGTTACTATGGTTCTTGCTTTGTGTACATTTATCGTAGTAAATGTGCGTGGAACAAAAGAATATTGGAAAGAAATATTTTGGCCCGATGTACCGTTGTGGTTGAAGTTTCCGTTACCTATCATGCCCTTGATCGAGGTGTTCGGAATATTTACCAAACCGGCGGCTTTGATGGTGCGTTTGTTTGCCAATATGATGGGCGGGCATATGATTATATTGTCGCTTATATCGCTCATTTTCATTTTTGGAGCATTCGGAGCGGTTGTTATAGGGGCAACGACAGTCGTATCGGTGTTGTTCTCTTTGTTTATGTTGCTTATAGATACGTTGGTATCGTTTATTCAAGCCTATGTGTTTACCATGCTTTCGACTCTGTTCATAGCTTTGGCACAAGTCGATGGGCATCATGAAGGAAAAGTGGAAGAAATAAAATAATGTATAATCTCTAAACAACAAACATTATGTTAGGAATGATTTTATTACAAGCAGCAGCCGGTGCAAGTCTGGCTAAGTTGGGCGCCTGTATCGGCGCTGGTATCGCCGCTATTGCAGCAGGTATTGGTATTGGTAAGATCGGTTCATCGGCGATGGATGCCATAGCTCGTCAGCCCGAAGCCAGCGGTGATATCCGAAGCAACATGATCGTGATTGCCGCTCTTGTAGAAGGTGTTGCATTGTTCGCTGTGATTGTTTGCGTGATGTCATTATTCCTCTAAGATATGGAACTGTTCACGCCCGAATTCGGCTTGGTATTTTGGATGTTCGTTGTCTTCGTCATCCTTTTTGCCATTCTTGCGAAGTTTGCTTGGCCCTATATTATCCGCAGTCTCGACGAACGTGCCGAGCTTATCGATAAGGGGGTTGAGTATGCACAAGAGGCAAAAGCGCAATTAGACAACGCACAAGCGGATGCCAAAGCTCTTTTGGTCGAAGCGCAGAAACAACAGATGGAGATTCTGCACGAAGCTGCCCAGATGAAAACTCATATCATAGAGGAGGCTCGTCAGGCAGCATCGGTAGAGGCGAAGAAAGTAATGGACGCTGCGGCCGTGTCGATCGAGCAAGCTCGAAAAGAGTCGGAACTTCAATTCCGCCGCGAGGTAAGCGAGTTTGCCCTGCAAATTGCAGAAAAAATGATGCGTAAGCAACTTTCTGATGACAAAACGCAGGTCGAAATGATCGACAAACTGTTGAATGAAATTGAGAATCAAAACTAATAGGATATGAACGAAGGGTTAATACCGAGCCGATATGCGAAAGCTCTTTATAAATATGCTCAGGAGCATCATGTGGCCGCTCCTATTTACGAAGAGATGAAACGGCTTGATGCAGCTTTTGCAACTCATACCGAGTTGTCTAAGGCACTGAGTAACCCGGCTCTCTCTGCTGCGGATAAGGTGCGGGTATTGTCATCGGCTTTCGGTGAAAAGCCCGACGATTATCTTCTCCGTTTTGTTCAGTTAGTGATTAGGAACCGTCGCGAAACGTTTGCAAGAGCCATTGCTTTGGCTTATCAGGATATTTACCGGCGAGCTAATCATATAGCTCGTGTTACGATAACAACTGCTGTTGCTTTGGATAAGGAAGTTCTCGACCGTATAGGTGATCTCATGAAAAAGCAAACGGATAAGACGTTGGAATTCGTTTATGAAATAGATCCTTCTATCATCGGCGGATTTATTTTACGGGTGGATTCGATGCAATTAGATGCTTCGGTAAATAGTGAATTAAAGAAATTGCGTTTGAAATTGCTAAACAGCAAATGATATGATTAAACCCAGTGAAATATCGGATATTTTAAAAAAGCAACTCGATGAAGTCGATTCCAAAATCAATTTCGAGGAAGTGGGTACTGTTCTCGAAGTGGGTGATGGGGTGGCTCATGTCTATGGACTCGAAAATGTGCGGTCAAGCGAACTTATCGAGTTTGAGAATGGAGTGCACGGAGTTGCGATGAACCTCGAAGAGAGCAATGTGGGTGTCATTTTGCTCGATAATGTCGATAAGGTTACCGAAAATATGACGGCTCGTCGTACGGGAGAGATCGCCTCTCTTCCTGTTGGCGAAGGATTGCTAGGGCGGGTCATCAATACGTTGGGTGAACCCATTGACGGGGCCGGTCCCATTCAGGGTGATTTGATTCGATTGCCTCTTGAACGTAAGGCTCCGGGTGTTATTTTCCGTCAGCCGGTGAACGAGCCTTTGCAGACCGGTATCAAGGCGATAGACTCTATGGTTCCTATCGGCCGTGGACAGAGAGAGTTGATCATCGGCGACCGTCAAATCGGGAAAACGGCTATCGCCATCGATACGATTATCAATCAACGAGATAATTATAAAAACGGTAACCCCTTGTATTGTATTTACGTAGCTATCGGTCAGAAGGCTTCTTCTGTGGCTGCGTTGGTGAATACATTGAAAGAGCACGGAGCGCTCGATTATACGGTCGTTTTGGCAGCGAACGCTTCCGATTCGGCTGCTATGCGTTATTATGCGCCTTTTGCGGGGGCTGCTATCGGGGAGTACTTCCGGGATAGCGGGCGTCATGCATTGGTAATTTATGACGACTTATCGAAGCAGGCGGTTTCCTATCGTGAAATTTCGTTGATTCTTCGTCGTCCTTCCGGTCGTGAGGCCTATCCGGGCGATATATTCTATTTGCACTCCCGTTTGCTCGAAAGGGCTGCTAAGATTATCAATAATGACGAGGTTGCTTCTTCGATGAACGATTTGCCCGAGGTGATGAAACCGATGGTGAAAGGTGGCGGATCTTTGACGGCTTTGCCTATTATCGAGACACAGGCCGGAGACGTTTCGGCTTATATCCCTACGAACGTGATTTCGATTACCGACGGACAGATATTCTTGGAAACGGCATTGTTTAACCAAGGGGTACGTCCGGCTATCAACGTGGGTATCTCTGTTTCCCGTGTAGGAGGTAACGCTCAGGTAAAAGCCATGAAGAAGATTGCCGGTACATTGAAAATAGATCAAGCTCAGTTCCGTGAGCTCGAATCGTTTACGAAATTCGGTGGCGATGTCGATCCTGTGACGGCCATGACAATCGATAAAGGGCGTAAGAACGAACGTATTCTTATACAGCCTCAGTATTCGCCGGTTCCCGTGGAAGAGGAAATCGCTATTATATATTGCGGTACACAGGGATTGTTGCACAATGTCCCGATGGACAAGGTAGCCGAGTTTGAAAAATTGTATTTGCAAATATTGAAATCAAAATATAGCCACGAAGTGATGGACGAATTGCGTGCAGGACATCTTGACGACAAGATTGCTGCTCTCATGACCGAAGTTGCCGAAGAGGTTGCTAATCGATTTAAGGCATAAACTATGGCATCAATGCGCGACTTAAAAGGAAGAATCGGTTCGGTCGCTTCTTCCGAAAAAATAACCGGTGCGATGAAGATGATTTCATCGGCCAAGATGCATAAGGCCGAGTCGGCTTTGCGTCGTGTACGGCCTTTCAGGGATCAGATTCAAAACACCATCGATCACCTTATTTCGGCTGATGCTGAATATAGTTCTCCGCTTACCGAGATTCGTCCCGTAAAGCGGAGGGCGATTGTTTTGCTCAGCTCGGACGAGGGATTGTGTGGCGCATTTAATATGAATCTTTTTAAACGCACGCTCGAAATTATCAATCAGGCACGAATGGCAGAGACCGAAAATCCAGTCATGTTTGTTGTTTATCCGATTGGAAAGAAAGCCTCTAAATTCGCTCAAAAACTTGTGGGAGATAATGTCGAGATTGTTACTGCCGATGAGATGACCGCTAAAAGCTCTGTCGAGGATATCGCCCGTTTTACCGGAGAATTGACGCGGGAGTTTATTGCCGGAAAAGTCGATTGCGTGGAAGTTGTATATACTCATTATAAAAGCGCGAGCAAACAGATTTTAGCGACTCGTCAATTATTGCCGATTGCCGCCGATGATTTGGCGACGGGTGAAAAAGTCGAGCGTAATAAACCTTATTTGTTCGAGCCCGATGTGAATACGATCTATAATGAGGTATTACCGCTTTATGTTCTGTCGAGTATGCAGGAGGCTATCTGTTCCAATCGGGTGTCAGAACAGGCGGCTCGGGTGATGGCCATGCAGTCGGCGAACGATAATGCGAAAGAATTGTTGGACGAACTGCAATTGGAATATAATAAACTGCGTCAGCAGAGTATTACGTCCGAATTGTTGGATATTATCGGAGGAAAAGTAGATTGAAATCAAGGGGCTTGAAGAACCAAGCTCTTTTTTATGAACGAAATAAACCATAGTGTTAACTAATAAAAATAGAAGAGTTCTATAAAGAAATTTATGGGAAGTTTTAAAAATTACATCACATCTTTCTGGAAAGGATTACTGAGCCTTCTTAAAGGAATGGGGGTTACCGGTAAGTATTTTTTCAGCCGGAAAGTTACCGAACAGTACCCTGAGAATAGGGCTACATTGAAAATCCCCGAGCGTTTCAGAGGTACGTTAACTTTGATTTATGACGAAAACGGACAGCACAAGTGCATTGCGTGCGGTATTTGTCAGATGAATTGCCCGAATGGGACAATCAAAATCGAGGCTTCGAAAATTACCACCGAAGATGGTAAGACGAAACGAGTGTTAGATAAATATGTGTATGATTTGGGTAGTTGTACCTTTTGTCAATTGTGTGTGACTACATGTCCTCACCATGCCATCAAATTTACAAACGAGTTTGAGCATGCCGTTTATACGCGTGAGAAGTTGGTGAAACAACTGAATCGTACCGATAACCCAACAGAAAATAATTGATTAACATTATGGAACAAATAGCAAATCAAGTTATCTTCGGCTTGCTTGCATTGGTCATCGTGGTTTGTTCGATTCTTACGGTAACCACGCGGCGCATATTGCGGGCGGCTACTTACCTTCTGTTTGTGCTTTTTGCGACGGCGGGTATCTATTTCCAGCTTGACTATACATTTTTAGGAGCCGTGCAATTGGCCGTTTATGCCGGTGGTATCGTAGTCTTGTTCGTCTTCTCTATCTTGTTGACGAGTCACCCGGGAGACAAATCGGAATTGTTGACACCTAAAAAACGTGTAGTAGGTCTTATTGCTTCGATATTCGGTGCAATCGTGTGCGGATATACATTATTTACTTATCCGTTTTTCACGAAACCGCTTACCAGCGTAATTACCGGAGAGGTAGATATGAAAGAAATAGGGCATGCTCTTATGGGTATGGATAAGTTTCAGTATCTGTTGCCTTTCGAAGCTGTCAGTGTGTTGTTATTGGCTTGTATCATCGGTGGCATTATGATTGCCCGTAAAAGATAAGAGACTATGGAAATACCAATGATTGCCTATTTGGTGGTAAGTACCATCATGTTTTTTGCCGGAGTTTACGGGTTCGTCACACGTAAAAATATGCTGGCTATGCTCATTTCCCTTGAATTGATGCTGAATGCGGTGGATATCAATTTTGTGGTGTTTAACCGTTACCTTTATCCCGAGGCATTGGAGGGATTCTTTTTCACCCTCTTTGCAATAGGCATCGCCGCTGCCGAGACAGCGCTTGCCATTGCGATCATTATCAATATTTTCCGTCATATACGGAATGTTGAAGTGCGTAACCTTGATAAAATGAAATATTGATCGATATGGAATATTCAGTTATAATACTTTTACTTCCGCTTTGCATGTTCCTGTTTTTGGGACTTGTGGGGCATAAGTTGAGCGAACGTGTTGCCGGGATATTGGGAACAATCGGATTGTCGGTAGCTGCCGTTTTGGCTTATGTAGTGGCGTTCAACTATTTTACCATGCCCCGCAATGCAGAAGGCGTTTTCGACACCTTGCAGCCGATCAATTTCGAATGGTTGCGTTTTACAGAACATTTACATATTGACTTGGGCATTTTATTAGACCCTATTTCCGTGATGATGCTGGTTGTTATCACAACCGTGTCGTTGATGGTTCATATTTATAGTATGGGCTATATGCATGGAGAAAAAGGGTTCCAGCGTTATTATGCGTTTTTGTCGTTGTTCAGCTTCTCCATGTTGGGGTTGGTGGTAGCGACGAACATTTTCCAAATGTATATTTTCTGGGAGTTGGTAGGTGTTTCTTCCTATTTGCTCATCGGATTTTATTATACTAAGCCGGCGGCTGTATCTGCTTCTAAAAAGGCCTTTATCGTTACCCGTTTCGCCGACTTGGGCTTTTTGATCGGTATTCTTATCCTCTCGTTCTTTACCGAGACTTTCGATTTTGCTACATTGATGTCCAATCCTTCGGCATTGGTGAGCGAAACGGCCGGCATGACCTTTATGGGCTGTTCGGTAGCCGCTTGGGCTATGGCTCTTATCTTTATGGGAGGTGCAGGTAAGTCGGCTATGTTCCCGTTGCATATATGGTTGCCCGATGCGATGGAAGGTCCTACTCCTGTATCGGCGCTTATCCATGCCGCTACGATGGTTGTAGCCGGTGTTTATTTAGTAGCCCGGTTGTTCCCTATGTATTGTGCCGTGCCCGAAGTGCTCGAACTGATTACATGGGTAGGAGCCATTACCGCTCTTTATGCTGCTGTCGTTGCGTGCGTGCAGACCGATATTAAACGGGTGCTCGCTTTCTCGACCATTTCTCAGATCGCTTTCATGATGGTAGCGTTGGGAGTTGCCTCCGATGTCGATTTGCACACCGGACTCGGTTACATGGCTTCCATGTTCCACTTGTTCACGCACGCCATGTTTAAAGCGCTGCTTTTCTTGGGTGCGGGTTGTATTATCCATGCCGTTCACTCCAACGAAATGTCCGAGATGGGAAACCTTCGCAAATATATGCCTGTGACTCATATCACATTCCTTATCGCATGTTTGGCTATTGCCGGTATTCCTCCGTTCTCGGGATTTTTCAGTAAAGACGAAATCTTAACCGCCGCATTCGAAAAGAGTGCGTTCTGGGGCGTTTGGATGACGGCTGTCGCCGGTCTGACAGCTTTTTACATGTTCCGTTTGTATTACCGCATCTTCTGGTGGAGCAAACCTTCTTACGAACATCATACTCCGCACGAGGCTCCTGCGGCCATGTATTTGCCTTTGGTATTTCTCGCGTTGGTTACGTGTGTTGCCGGATTCATTCCTTTCGGAGAATTCGTATCGGTAAACGGCGAAGCCTATCATATACATCTCGACTGGTCGGTAGCGACTACAAGTATTATAGTCGCAGTGGCCGCTATCGCTTTGGCTACATGGATGTACCTCTCGGAAAATACCAAACCCAAAGCTCTTGCCGATAAGTTCCGTGCTTTGCATACGGCGGCTTATCATCGATTCTATATGGACGAGCTCTATATGTGGGTGACTCATAAAGTGATATTCCAGCGAATTTGTCGGCCTATCGCATGGTTCGATCGTCATATCGTCGATGGCACGATGAATATGTTGGCGACCGTTACCAACGGGGTTTCCTACGGCATACGCAAGTTGCAGTCGGGATATATCCAGTGGTATGTATGGGTATTCATTATGGGTGCATTGTTAATCGCCGTATTGGCCATGTGTTTTTAACTGATGGTTGAACGATAAAATATTAAAGAAACACTATGAATTTTCTATCATTATTTGTGCTTATCCCTCTCTTGATGATGCTGGGTCTTTGGATCGCAAGAGATATGAAACAGATACGAACGGTAGCGGTTATCGGTTCGACCATTTTGTTGGCGTTGTCTGTATATACTCTCGTTGAGTTTTTGGCCGAACGCGCTGCCGGAAATACGGCTACAATGCTGTTTACCGATAGCAGAATGTGGTATGCTCCGTTAAATATTCACTATGCTGTGGGTGTGGACGGAGTGTCGGTGGCCATGCTATTGCTTTCTTCTATTATTGTATTTGCCGGAGTGTTCGCTTCTTGGAAGATAAATCCTCTTCCCAAAGAATATTTCTTGTGGTTCATGTTGTTGTCTACCGGTGTATTCGGTTTCTTTATTTCGGTGGACCTTTTTACCATGTTCATGTTCTACGAAGTGGCGCTTATTCCCATGTACTTGTTGATAGGTGTTTGGGGAAGCGGCAGAAAGAACTATTCGGCAATGAAACTGACCTTGATGTTGATGGGTGGTTCTGCTTTGTTGATGATCGGTATCTTGGGTATCTATTATCAATCGGGGCTCCATTCGATGAATGTAGTCGAAATTGCCGAGCACGGTAATATCCCCATGAACTGGCAATACTTCTTGTTCCCGATGACTTTCGTGGGATTCGGCGTGTTGGGGGCTATGTTCCCGTTCCACACATGGTCGCCCGATGGTCACGCTTCGGCTCCTACGGCAGTGTCTATGTTGCATGCCGGCGTATTGATGAAATTAGGAGGATACGGTTGTTTCCGTGTAGCCATTTATCTGATGCCTCAGGCTGCGACCGAACTGGCTTGGATATTCTTAATACTTACCGGTATCAGTGTAGTTTACGGAGCGTTCAGCGCTTGTGTTCAGACCGACCTCAAATACATCAACGCTTACTCTTCGGTGAGTCACTGCGGTTTGGTTTTGTTCGCCATATTGATGTTGAACACGACGGCTATGACCGGAGCCGTGATGCAGATGCTTTCTCACGGTTTGATGACCGCTCTTTTCTTTGCCCTCATCGGTATGATTTATGGACGTACACACACCCGTGATATTCGGGAGATGGGAGGTTTGATGCAAATCATGCCGTTCCTTTCGGTTTGTTACGTGATTGCCGGTTTGGCTTCGTTGGGTCTCCCGGGATTGAGCGGCTTCGTTGCCGAAATGACTATATTTGTCGGTTCGTTCGAGCATACAGATACGTTCCACCGAGTGTTTACCATCGTAGCTTGTACTTCGATTGTGATTACAGCGGTTTATATTTTGCGGGTTGTCGGCAAACTTTTGTTCGGCGCTGTTCAGAACGAACATCACCGGGAGTTGACCGATGCCGAATGGTGGGAACGTCTGTCGGCCATTACCTTGATCGTATGCGTGGCCGCTATCGGTTGTTTTCCGAATTGGATTTCCGATTTGATTCGTCAAGGTGTGGAACCTATAACTAATTTGTTGTCTCAAGCTCTTTAATAAAACAGTATATGGACTATTCACAGTTTTTAATTATGCGCGGAGAAATATCGCTGCTGCTTGTGTTTTTGCTGATATTTCTTTTTGACACCTTTGGAGGGAAAAAGAGCCTCAAAGGATTATCCATTACGGCATGCGTTTTATTCGCCCTGCATACGGTTTGGAATATAATACCGGTCGATTCTGCTACGGCGTTCGGGGGTATGTATCAGACTTCTCCCATAGCTTCGATGGTTAAAACCGTACTCAATATAGGCACATTGATTGTTTTGTTACAATCCATTTCGTGGTCCGATACCCCCGATGTCAAATTGCGCCGAGGAGAGTTTTACGAATTGTTATTGGTTACCTTGTTCGGTATGTATTTAATGGTTTCGTCGGGACACTTCTTGCTGTTCTTTATCGGACTCGAAACCGCATCGTTACCGATGGCCGCTTTGATAGCTATCAATAAGAAAGATACGGAATCGTATGAGGCGGGGGCCAAATACCTCTTTACGGCGGTTTTCTCTTCGGCTGTCTTCCTGTTAGGGCTTTCGTTCCTCTATGGAGTATCGGGCTCTCTCTATTTCGGCGATATAGCCGTAGCGATTGCATCTAATCACACGCCACTGTTGATTGCCACGCTCGTTTTTGTACTGGCCGGTATGGGATTCAAACTTTCGTTGGTTCCGTTCCATTTGTGGACAGCCGATGTTTATCAAGGAGCTCCCACTCAGGTGACTTCTTATTTGTCGGTTATATCGAAAGGGGCTGCTGCTTTTGCATTGATGTTGATCCTTTACAAAGTCTTCTTCCTCGATCCTGTCATCTGGCAAGGTATCATGTGGGCTTTGATCGTGTTGACCATTACAGTGGGTAACTTGTTCGCTATTCGTCAGAAGAATCTGAAACGCTTTTTGGCTTTCTCTTCTATCTCTCAGGCAGGATATATTATGTTGGGTATTATAGCAGGTTCGGCACAGGGTATGGCTGCGTTGGTTTACTATGTGCTGGTGTACATATTCTCCAACTTGGCTGCATTCGGTGTGATATCGTCTGTTGAGCGTAGTAGTGGAAAGGTAGGAATGGACGACTATAACGGTCTGTACAAAACCAATCCCAAGTTGAGTGTCGTTATGATGTTGGCGATGTTCTCTTTGGCGGGAATTCCTCCCTTTGCCGGATTTTTCAGCAAATTCTTCATTTTTGCTTCGGCTATCCATTCAGGATTCTATATTTTAGTACTTATCGCCTTGTTGAATACCATTATTTCGCTTTATTACTATTTGTTGGTGGTAAAAGCTATGTTCATCAACAACGAGAACGATTGTGCCATAGCTCCGTTCCGTAGCGATAACGCTTCCCGTGTCAGCCTGATTGTTTGTGTCGCCGGTATTTTACTGTTGGGAATCGTAAGTTGTGTCTATACCTACTTCACAGATCTCAGCTTGATAGGAGCTTAATGATAGAATAAAGAGCAAAATAATTCCTTGTATCATGTTAGACAGATGGCAGACAGCTATCTGTCTAATTTTTTTTGTATGAAGTCAGTACAGGTAGCGAATATTAGCGACTATCATGTGTTGCTCATAGAAATTTTGCGGTATCTTTCGGGTGATATGCCTGCCACTCTACTAAAATATTTTGAGAATAGAGATTGGTCGTTGAAACCCAATTCATAGGCGATTTCTTTAATTGACATAGGGGAGTTGCGTAGAAGAATTTGAGCTTCGAGTACGGTATATTCCTCGATCCATTGTGAGGCACTGCGACCGCTTGCTTGTCGGATAACAGTTGTCAGGTGTCGTGGAGTCAGAGACAGAGCATCGGCATAGAATGAAACACGCCGATGCTGTCGGTAATTGGTGTGCAGTGAATCTAAGAAATCATAGAGAATCTTTTTGCTGTGCGAGGCAGGTGCTGCGGTTGCTTCCCGGTTTTGGCAGATATTGCGTATTTGAAAAAATAGACCGACGATGAGGGGATATAAAGTCCCTATCGGATCATGTTCGGTAGTATCGGCACAAAGGCAAAGCAGTTCATGAAAACGAGCAAGCCGATTTCGTTCCTCTTCCGTAACGACGATGAAAGCATCGCGCGCGGCAATTGAGCTTAATGTTCGTTCTGTAAAGAGTAATTGCCTCCAAAAGGATTTGGATAATAGCAGTCCGACGCATAGAAAATCGGGACTCCGTTTTACAATGCGACAGGCACATGGAACAGTGAAGCATAGTAAATGCTCCTTATCGAAATGATAGGTTTGTAAATTGATTTCTATTTCCATTTCCCCATTCCAACATAAAAAGAGACATGGAACATCGATTTTGACCGGATAGGCATGTGCGCCAAACAAATCCTTTTCACGCCATATTACGAAGGGTCTCTCTCCATCGTCGAGTTGCATACGCCTTAATAGAGTTTCAAATGTAAAAATCTGGTCTTGCATACAAAAAGACATTATTTCTTAATATATATAAGGAATTATATAGGATAATCGTACAAAAATACAAAATATAAGCAGAATAATACATTGCCGGATCCAGCATATCTCCGTTACTTTGTCGTGTAATCAAATTTAGAGAATAATGAAACGAAAAATTTTGAGTATTGCGTTTGGTTTGGTAGTTGTACCGTCGGCAATTATGGCGCAGACAGCAGCGACAGAGCATACGATACGTGCTAACGAGGCTGTAAAAACAGAGTTGGATTTCAATGACCGTCAGGATTTCGAGGATGCCAGTCGGGGATTCATTGCGACAGTTAACACTTCGGCCATCATGACCGAAGATGGGAAGGAGTCCTATTCGCTCGAAGGTTGGGATTTCTTGAAAAACGATGTTCCCGAAACTGCGAATCCGAGTCTTTGGCGACAGTCGCAGCTCAATCGCTTCAACGGTCTTTTTGAGGTCATTCCAGATAAACTCTATCAGGTTCGTGGTTTCGATATCGCCAATATGACCTTTATTCGTTCTGATCATGGTTGGATTATTATTGATGTAACAACGACCAATGCAGCTGCAAAAGCTGGTTATGACCTCATTAAGAAACACGTGGCCGATCTGCCGGTTGAAGGGGTTATCTTTACCCACCCGCACGGCGACCATTATGGAGGTATTGCAGCTATTCGCGAGGGGTCATCGAAGAAAGATTTCGAAATCATTGCGCCCAAAGGGTTCATGGCATCGGCTCAAAACGAAAATGTGCTAGCCGGTGTGGCAATGACTCGTCGGGCTACTTATATGTACGGCCTGCAATTGGAGCCGAGTGTTACGGGTAATCTCGGCTGTGGCTTAGGACAGGCTATGTCTACCGGAAATAAAGGTATTGCACGCCCGACAATCGAGATCGAAACCACCGGTGAGAAACATACGATTGATGGAGTAGAGATGGAATTCGTCTATGTACTTGATACGGAAGCTCCGGTAGAAATTATGGTGTGGTTTCCTCAAATGAAAGCATTCTGTACAGCCGAGGATATGACGCATAATATGCACAATCTGCAAACTTTGCGCGGTGCAAAGGTCCGTAACGGTTTGTTGTGGAGCAAAGCAGTGGATACGGCTATCGAACGTTATGGCGATGAAGTGGAGGTTTCGTTTGCCACACATCACTGGCCGACATGGGGAAATGAACGCATCGTAGATTATTGGGAGGCACAACGCGATTTATACCGGTATTTGCATGACCAAACCTTGCACATGGCCAATCGAGGTCTGACTCCGAATGAAATTGCCGAAGAGATGCAATTGCCTGCTTCTCTCGCTTCGCAGTTCCATTGTCGGGGTTATTATGGCACATTGAGTCATAACGTAAAGTCTCAGTATGATCTTTATTTCGGTTGGTTCGACGGAAACCCTGCACACTTGAATCCGCTGCCCCCTACGGAACTCGGAACTAAGTATGTCGAGGCAATCGGAGGTGCGGAAAAGGTTCTTGAAGTGGCCCGGGCTTCTTATGATAAGGGTGATTATCGTTGGGTTGCAACTCTGCTTGACCACCTTGTATTTGCAGAGCCGCAGAATATGGAGGCTCGTCGTCTGTTGGCTGATACCTACACACAACTGGGGTATCAGGCCGAGAGCGGTCCGTGGCGCAACTTCTATCTGACCGGCGCTCGTGACCTGCTGAAAAGCGATGTCCCTTATACTTCACAGCTCATCAACGATGGTGTGTTGGCGCAGATGGATATGGGAATGTTACTCGATTATTGTGCGATTCAGTTGAATGGAGAAAAAGCCGCAGACAAAGAGGCCGTCATCAATATAGACTTCACAGATACGAACGACAAAGTTGTGCTTATATTGAATAATGGTGTTTTGAACCATCGCTTGAATCGACAGGAGAAGGAGGCAGACCTTACGTTGAGTATCGCCAAAATGGATTTCGTAAAGCTGTTCTTCGGACGTACCGATACCGAAGCCTTACGTAATGCCGGCAAGATTAAGATGTAAGGAGATGAGAAGGCTATTGAAATGCTTCGCTGTTGTTTTGAAGCTGCCGATTCAAACTTCAAAATCGTACTGCCTTAAAAATTGGACGTGATATAGTAGTTCCCGGCGGAGGTATAAAATTTACCTCCGCCGGTTTGTTTATAAAATTATAAGTACGTATAGACCGGTTAGGTAATCTGACGATTGTTGAGATAGCGAAAGTAATGATGGAGAACCCGTTTCTCAATTAAAACTCCCAGATTAATCTTGAATCAGGAAAAATAAAAAAGGCGTACAGTACGTACGCCCTTTCTCAATATGTATAAAGTTTTATTGCATTTTGCCGGATAGAACGGCTTTTGTATCCGAAGCAATCATGTATTCTTCGTCTGTGGGAATGACGACAACTTTTACCTTTGATGCCGGGGTGCTTATCACACATTCCGTTCCATGAATCTGTTTATTTATTTCGGGATCGATTTCTACTCCCATAAAAGCCAACGGTTTACATACGGCTTCGCGCGTTATGGTTTGATTTTCGCCTACACCTCCGGTAAAGACGATGATATCTACTCCGCCTAACGCCGCGGCATAGGCTCCTATATATTTGGTGATTCGGTATTCATACATTTGTAACGCCAAAATAGCCCGTTCGTTTTTTGCGGCGACTCCGGCTTCTATGTCTCTCATGTCGGAAGATAATCCCGATATACCAGCCACTCCGCTTTTTTTATTCACCAAATTTGCTACTCCGGCAGAATCGAGGTGTTCTTTGTCCATTAAATAGGTGAGGACTCCTGCATCGACATCGCCCGACCGAGTTCCCATCATTAATCCTTCAACCGGAGTCATACCCATAGAGGTGTCGACAGACTTCCCGTCTTTAATCGCCGTAATGGAACCTCCGTTTCCGATGTGGCAGGTAATTATGCGTTGTTTCTCGTAGGGCACTCCTAAAAACTCGCAAGCTCGTTTCGATACGTAGCGATGACTTGTTCCGTGGAATCCATATCGGCGTATCCCGTATTTTTTATATAAATCGTAGGGAAGGGCATACATGTAGGCATGCGCGGGCATGGTTTGGTGGAATGCCGTATCGAATACTCCTACTTGCGGAACCGTAGGCATCAATTTGGATATTGCTTCGATACCCGCCATGTTGACAGGATTGTGCAACGGCGCTATATCGTAACATTCTTTTATTTTTTCGATAACTTCGTCTGTGATGAGCACGCTTTTGTTGAATTTTTCTCCACCGTGCACGACCCGATGGCCAACAGCATCGATTTCATCGAACGACTCGATACACCCATATTCTTTACCGGTGAGTACATTCAGTATGTTTTGGATAGCCGAATGGTGTTCCGGCATACTGGTTTTTAAAATTACTTTTTCTCCGTTGGGCAAAGTTAGTTTCAAGAAAGAATCTTCCAATCCTATTTTTTCTGCTCCTCCTTGTGCCAATACGGACTTGGAGTCGATGTCGAATAATTTGTATTTTACCGACGAGCTACCGCAATTTAATACTAATATTTTCATAAGGCATGCATTAAGGTTATTTTTTCAAACTGATGGCTTGATTACAAGTAATGGCTATCATTTTATAGATATCATCGACCGAACAACCTCTGGAAAGATCGTTGACCGGTGCGGCGATTCCTTGAAGAATAGGACCCACGGCTTCGGCATGAGCCAACCTTTGAACCAGTTTATAAGCGATGTTGCCTACTTCGAGCGAAGGAAATACCAGTACATTCGCATGTCCGGCAATCTCGCTACCCGGAGCTTTGCTTGCTCCTACGGCAGGAACAATCGCTGCGTCGGTTTGCAACTCTCCATCGATTTTTAGAGAAGGTTCCATCTCTTTGGCCAGTCGGGTAGCCTCCACTACTTTATCGACCATTTCATGGCTGGCACTGCCTTTTGACGAGAAACTCAACATGGCGATACGTGGATCGATGTTAGCGATATCTCGGGCTGTTTTTGCAGTGGATACAGCTATTTGGGCGAGTTCCGAAGCTGTCGGGTTGGGTAATACGGCACAATCGGCGAAAACCATCAATCCGTCTTCTCCGTATGAACGATCGGGGACAAACATGAGGAATGCTCCCGAAACGACCTTTACGCCGGGAGCGGTTTTGATAATTTGAAAAGCCGACCGTAACACATTACCTGTCGTGTTACGAGCTCCGGCAACTTCGCCGTCGGCATCTCCGTTTTTAATCATGAGGCAACCGAGGAAAAGAGGGTCTTCGACCATCTTTTCTGCTTTTTCGAGGGTTACGCCTTTGGCTTTTCTTAGTTCATATAGAAGTTGAGTATATGTTTCTTTTTTTTCGTGGTTTGCAGGATTTACCAGAGTCGCCTTGTCGATGTGTTTTAGCTTGTACCGATCGGCAAGTTCCATAATTTCAGACGGTTCCCCGATGAGTATAATATCGGCGATGTTGTCGGCCAATATTCGGTCGGCTGCTTGTAAAGTACGTTCTTCCGTTCCTTCGGGTAAAACAATACGCTGTTTGTTTGCTCGGGCTTGTTCTACCATTCGTTCCATTAAATTCATAGTCGGATTGGTTTATGTGTTATTTAGACATTGCAAATGTAGTAATAAAATGTAATATCAAGATTGCAATTTAGGGTAAATATTATATAAAAATATCCCGAATTTTCTTTTTATATTTATTTTTTCTTGTTTTGCTATGTAAGATAAAAATAATATCTATATATTAGCCCCGAAAAAGAAAGAACTTTAATCGAAATTAAGCGGGAAATACTATAATATTGAGAGATTTATGAATAAGGAAAAGTTTATTGTAGAGTATGATTTAAAAAGTGTTTCTCCAACTTTGTTGTGGTCGTATATAGGAACGAAGAATGGATTGGCCGATTGGTTTGCCGACGATGTGCAAAACGAAGAGAAATTATTTACTTTTTTTTGGAATAAGTCTTCTCAGCAGGCTCATCAGATAGCTGTGCGTAGCGGGAGTTATATTCGGTTTCATTGGTCGGACGATGAAGATGAGAAAAGTTTTTTTGAACTTCGCATATCTTCTTCGGAATTAACCGGGGCGACTATGCTGGTTATTACCGATTTCGCATATCCCGACGAGATGGCGGACAGCCGTGGTTTATGGGACCACCAGATAGAGACACTCCGTCGTAAATTGGGTGTATGACTTTTCTTGAAGAAGTTGAAGGGGAAGTTTTAATTTAGCGTTCTTCCGCAATAATCGTTATCGGCTGTTCGGAAATTCATTTTTTTGCGCTACTTTTGCATTCTGATAACCGGCGAAAGAATGTTCTATATCAAACGACTATACAGGTTTATTCTGAAAAGTTTCTTGCCCCTGTTTCTGATGACATTCTTCATCTGCCTTTTCATCGTGTTGATGCAATTCCTGTGGAGGTATGTCGATGAGATGGTGGGGAAGGGATTGGAAATGTCCGTATTGGCCGAGTTGTTTTTCTATGCCGCTGTGACAATGGTTCCTATGGCTTTGCCGTTGGCTATTTTGTTAGCGTCGTTGATGACTTTCGGTAATTTGGGAGAACGATTGGAATTATTAGCGATAAAGGCGGCGGGTATTTCTTTGCTCCAAATCATGCGGCCGTTGGTTATTTTTCTTATATTTGTCGCTATCGGGGCTTTCTTTTTCCAGAATAATGTTTTGCCGAAATCTCAGGTAAAGATGTGGACATTGCTTTATTCCATGCGGCAAAAATCTCCCGAACTCGATATTCCCGAGGGTGTATTTTATGATCAGATTAGCGGGTATAACCTTTATGTGAAAAAGAAAGATCATAAAACGGGTATGCTCTATGATGTCATGATTTATGATATGTCGGCCGGATTCGATAATGCCATGATTATTTTAGCCGATTCCGGGAAATTGAAAATGACCGATGATAAGGAACATCTTTTCTTAACGTTATATAGCGGGGAATCTTTTGAAAATCTCAGGGACCAAAGGACGAGCACCAGCAATATTCCCTATCGACGGGAGACCTTCTCGTTGAAGGAGATTATGATTGCATTCGATGCCAATTTCAACCGAATGGACGATGGTATCATGCAGAACCAATACATAGGAAAAGACTTGGCGGCATTGCAATCTTCTATCGACTCGATGACTTATCGGGTAGATAGTATCGGAAATAATTATGCCAATAGCTTGAAAGTATCGGGTTATTTTGCTTTATACGACCGTCCGGGCATGCATGTTTCGAAAGAGGATTCGATACGCGAGCAGAAGGCTGTCGCCGAGGCTGCGGAGTTGAATCTCGATAGTTTGTTCGACGGCGGTAGCCTCCAACGCAAGCAGTTGTATTTGGATCGTGCCGTGGCAAGAGCCGGACGATATAAATCGGATTATGAATTTCGCAGCTATACGATGGGCGATGAAAATAAAGTCATCAGGCGTCACCAGATCGAGATGTACAAAAAGTTTACGCTTTCGTTTGCCTGTATCATTTTCTTTTTCATAGGGGCTCCGTTAGGAGCTATTATCCGCAAAGGGGGATTGGGAATGCCGGTGGTGGTGTCGGTATTTATGTTTATCTTTTATTATATTATCGATAACAGCGGTTATAAGTTGGCAAGGGACGGACGTTGGGAAGTGTGGGAAGGTATGTGGCTCAGTTCTGCGGTGCTTCTACCATTGGGTATATTTTTGACCTATAAGGCGGTGAAAGATTCGGCCGTGTTTAACCCCGACGTGTATATCAATTTTTTCAGAAAATTGATCGGTCGCCAAGAATTGCGTAAGGTTGTTTTGAAAGAGGTGATTATCGAGGATATGAATCCGATGGAAGCCATTGAAAGGGCTCATTGTTTGTCTGATTCTTGTCAGCGGTTCCTTGATAAGGTGGGACGGAAGCGTCAGTCTTATTGGAAATATTGTCTGTACGGATATAACAAATCGGATATAATTGCATTGGGAAACCAAATTAACGAACTGGTCGATTACGTCTCGAACAGCCATAGTCAGATGGTGATTAGTAAGCTGATGGATTATCCTGTTTTGCGTAACTTGTGGGTTTATCGTCCGGCTCCATCGGTGAAATGGGGTTATGTATTGGCGGCTCTTTTCCCGATAGGCTTGTTGTTGTATTGGATAGGTTCACGGCAGCAACGACTGTTGCGGAATGAAGTGGAAGCTATCGTTCACACGAATGAAGAGTTGTGCGTACAGTTGGAGAAAGAGGAGAGCGATAGAATTGAAGAAAATAAAACTGTATAGATATGAGTAAAGATACGATTTTAAGTTCGATAGAAGATGCTGTCGAAGATTTCAGACAGGGTAAATTTTTGATTGTGGTCGATGATGAGGATCGTGAGAATGAAGGCGATTTTATCATCGCCGCAGAAGCCATTACCCCAGAGAAGGTAAATTTTATGTTGGCTAACGGCCGAGGAGTTTTGTGTGCTCCCATTACCATGCAGCGTTGTGAAGAATTGAATTTATACCGTCAGGTGAATCACAATACCTCTATGCTGGGTACACCTTTTACAGTAACCATCGATAAATTGGAGGGCTGTACGACAGGTGTTTCGAGCCACGACAGGGCGGCTACGATACGGGCTTTGGCCGATCCTTCTTCGACGCCCGAGACATTCGGGCGTCCCGGACATATAAATCCTCTTTATGCCCAAGATAAAGGAGTTTTGAAAAGAGCCGGACATACGGAGGCTGCGGTCGATTTGGCACGTTTGGCCGGCTTATATCCCGCAGCCGCATTGATCGAAATTTTGAATGAAGACGGTACAATGGCTCGATTGCCACAGTTGGCTAAGGTAGCCGAAAAGTTTGGTATAAAGATTATCGCCATACGTGATTTGATCGCTTATCGCCTGAAACAAGAGTCGATGGTAGAACGTGGAGACGAGGTGGATATGCCTACGGAGTACGGACATTTCCGGTTGATTCCGTTCCGTCAGCTTTCCAATGGGTTGGAACATATCGCTTTGATAAAGGGATCTTGGGAACCCGATGAACCGATATTGGTTCGGGTTCATTCCTCGTGTATGACGGGTGATATTTTCGGGTCGATGCGTTGCGATTGCGGGGAGCAGTTGCATAAAGCCATGCAGGCGGTCGAATCCGAAGGAAAAGGTGTCATTGTTTATATGAATCAAGAAGGCCGGGGTATAGGGTTGATGAATAAAATCCGAGCCTATCGTTTGCAAGAGGGCGGTCTCGATACAGTGGATGCCAATTTGCATCTTGGATTTAAAGCCGATGAACGGGATTATGGTGTCGGGGCGAGTATTTTAAGGGATATAGGTGTCCGTAAGTTACGATTGATGACGAATAACCCGGTAAAGAGAATCGGTTTAGAGGCATACGGACTGGAAATTGTCGAAAACGTGCCTATCGAAGTTACACCCAACGAGTACAACCGTCGCTATCTGCTGACCAAAGAGAAGCGCATGGGGCATACGTTGCATGTGGAAGAATAGTAAAAAGAGCTTTTTCTAATGGAATAAAATTGGAGGTCATGATGAAATGGCTTCCAATTTTATTTTTAAGATTAGATGTATTTATAGGATTTTAGATGAAATCCTATAATATGTGATATTATATTCCCAATTCCTTTTTTAGCCACACTTTCATCACCGGGTCGGGAATAACAACTTGACGTTTCTCGATTTCTATAAGTTCTTTTTTTACTAATGCTCGTTTTATGATACTGACATTTGCCGATGAACCAAGTTGATATTTTTGTAGAACCTCTTGTGTAGTAAACTCACTATGAACCCCGTCTATGACAGCTCGCAGGAAATTCATTTGATAAGTAGTAAGGCTTTCGGTCTGTTTTTCGAACAATGGAGTATTCTGGTCGATGATATCCTGATATGCCGCCTCAAAATCCTGCTCGGTAGCAGTTTTATCCGTATGAATCCATACCAACCATGCTAACTGCTGTACGTAAGACGAATGGTTATCCACCCTTTTCGGCCAACTCTTTTGAAATCTGCTTGCCTGTAACTTCAAATCGCCTGCGTATGTAATCTATCCAATCTGTTGTACCTATCTTCTGTAAATAAATGGCATCGCCGAACTTGTAAAACGGCAGGCTCTTTTTCTCGAACAGTTCATTCATCAAATGCTTTTTACTGCCGAACAGACAATAGGATACCGACTTTTGTAGTTGCCATACAGAGCGCAGCCGTTTCTGAAATGTTTTAGAATCCTTGAACTCGGCAATCTGCTGAAACTCGTCGATACACACGACAATATTACAACCTTTCTTCTGTGCTATTCTTTCCGGAAGTTGTAAAATATCATCGACATCGTGGCTCTTGGGATTCATTTCGAGCGAAATGGAAAAATCTGTCATCGGATCTGTACCTATTGAGATTTTAGGACTGATACGAGAAAGGAATAGCTTGGCATTTTCCAACCATTCATCTAATTTCGAAGATGTTTGTTTGAGAATGGCAGCCGCAAATGCGGTATAGAAATCCTTGTCGTTACGACAAGAGAAAATATCGAGATACACAACTTTCAATTTATCGGATTGAGCCAAACCACACGCTTTCTGTACCAATGAAGTCTTACCCCAACGGCGAGGCGAAATCAGCACTGTATTTACACCATGCCGGAAATTGAGTAATAAACGTTCCGTTTCTTTCTCTCGGTCGGTAAAATTATCGCCCGATGTTGCAACACCAAATATAAAAGGCTTATTCTCCATCATCTTCACATATTATTTTGATGTAAAGATAAGTAATAATATTATTACTAATAAATTTATTATAGACAATGTTTTTTATCCATGTCTATGTTTGCCATTTATTGGGTTACATATCTTCGCCGAGGTTTATCGAAAGAACCGGAGCAGGGATCTTTGTTTTAAGACTGATACCGAAGTGGTTGCTGTGCCGGCCGGCGATTTACAACGGGTGCGACTCGATGCGTATCGTGAGATCGTCGTTAATGATACCACCTTGCCACATACCTTCGATGGTGATGGGGGTCTGACTCGTCATTTCGGTGAGCCAGATGGTGTATGCTATATCGTAGTAGGTGATGCTGTACCGGCCGTAGAAGTAGGTTTCGGTATGTGGGGGAATGATGGTCTCTTCGCCCGTCCGGTCGATTTCGGCCAGAGTCTGTTGAGTAATCTGCTGAAAACTGTACAGCGAGTCTCCCAGTATGATGCGGTTGTCGTCATCGACATAACAAGGAGTTCTCACCAGCAGGGTGTCGGTGTAAATCTGGGCAAATACAGGGTCTTCGCTGGAAAAGCAAGAGTAGTTGTAAAGCGGCTCTTCCAGAGTGGGAGTGAAGTGCCATTCCGAATCGAGGGAGTTTGAAAAGATAGTTAGACATATCTCGTCGGCCTGTTGGGTACTCTTACGGCTCCAATAGTCGAAGTGGTATTGGATACTGTCAACGACAAAGCGGCGGTCGCGAGCCGGGGGCAACTCGGGACGCTCGGGGTTGTGCGGTAAAACCGATTCTTTTTCAAAAAAACTGTCGCACGAGGTGAACAGTAGCAGAGCCAGCAGGGCGGGCAGGTAGCGGGTCATGGGTATAGGATAGCGTGTTTAGGTGAGGACAACCGACGAGGCCGGAGGCGATACCTCTGGCCTCGTCGGGGGAATGGGATTCGTATTCGATTAGTTGAGCTCGACAACCAGATAGCGGCTCAGACTCCAAAAGCTATCCGGGTTGGTGATTACTAAGGTCAAATAACCTTCGTTATCTTTTTGAAGTTCGTATGTGCCTTCGGGGTGATTGGTCAATAGTTTTGCTTTTTTACTGTCGAAAGGTATGTCGTGTAATTTGCGCATATCGACTGCCGTGAAGTAGTTTTTATTAAATTCTCCTTCCATTACTTTTTTCGAGGAGAACAGCCCTCCGCCTTCGACAATCTTTTGTTCTTTCAACTCTTTGTTCGTGCCCAATGCGTAATATACCGTATTAAGAGCCTCGTCTTGGGTCATGAGCACTTCTTTTTGCTGCTCGTTTTCAGTAGTGAGGTGCTCTACCTGACCGGTCAGATTCGTTACGGCCTCGTCCAATTCGGCGATGCGTACGTCGCGTTTAGCCAAAGATTCTTGTAAAGAGGTTATGAGTTGTGTTTTTTCCTCGATTTCGTTTTGGAGACGAGTCACTGTTTTTTGCAGGGCAGCCGATTGGTTTTTGTTTTGATTGAGCTGCTTTTGGAGTTTATCCAAACGTTCTTTGTTTTTTTGCAAAGTCTCGGCGACCAGTGTCATATCGTTTTTGATTTGTTCCCGGGTAGTCAAGGATACTTCTCCGTTGGCATCTTTTTGTGTTACCAAATAGTTTTCGGCCTCTTTTATTTGCCGAAATCCATCTTCGACTTCATTCATCAGCTGGATCATTTCGTTGAAATCCGCAGTCGTTTGGGCGTTGACTCTGAGCAGAGAGTCATTTTCTGCTTGAAGTTTCCTTACTTCGGTCGATTGGTTCGTACAGCCAATCATTAAAACTGATGCTGCGATAGCAGCTGTAATAGCCTTTTTCATAATCGTTAAAATTAAATTTATAGATAGGTATCGCTTTTAGGGTACTTTTCCTTTTTTTTCTCTTTGGGTTTGTCGGGAGCTCCTGCTATAATAACGACGATTTCTCCTTTCGGTTCGTGTTCCGAGAAATGAGTTATCAATTCGTCGATTGTTCCCCGTACGGTTTCTTCGTGTATTTTGGAAATTTCACGACTTACCGATGCCGCTCTTTCTCCCCCGAAAGTTTCTTTGAATTGAATGAGCGTTTTGAGCAGACGAAACGGGGACTCGTAAAAAACGATTGTGCGTGGTTCTTCCGCCAATTCGGTCAGTCGTGTAGCTCGGCCTTTCTTTTGGGGAAGGAATCCTTCGAAACAAAATTTTTCATTCGGCAACCCCGATGCTACCAATGCCGGCACAAAGGCTGTCGCTCCGGGCAGGCATTCGACGGTGACATCTCTTCGTCGGCACTCTCTTACCAAAAGGAACCCGGGGTCGGAGATGGCCGGAGTACCGGCATCCGAAATAAGAGCTATGTTTTCTCCTCCTTCTATCCGGGAGACGATTCCTTCGATGGTTTGATGCTCGTTGAATTTATGGTGGGACTGCATGCGAGTGTGTATGTCGAAGTGTTTCAATAATATGCCGCTTGTGCGGGTGTCTTCCGCCAAGATACAATCTACTTCTCGCAGAACGGAGATAGCCCTAAATGTCATGTCTTCGAGATTTCCCACCGGGGTGGGTACTACATACAGTTTTGCCATACTGCTATAAAAAATGTTTTTGTACGATTTTCATGAATTCGGCGACGTCGGGGTTCTCTACGTCCCAATTCAAGTCATTTAAAATGTAATCTTCTGCTTCCTCGTATGACTGCATGGCATCTATCAGAGATAGCGTTTCGTTCATACGGATATCGCTGTTACCGAAGAGTTCACGACGGAATCTGAACCGGTCGTTCAAACTTAATGCCTTACGGAGCTCTTTGGCTTGTTGACGTTGAAGGGCTTCTTCGAGAGTTACGGGAGTTGCAGGTTCCTCTTCTTCGATGATTTCTTCCGTATTTTCCTCCTCATATAAATCGGGCTCCTCATAGTCGTCTTCTATGTCTTCGTCAAATTCGTTGGAGTCTTCGTACTCGTCATCGTTTTCGTCTTGTACAGCCGATAGTTCTTCCCCATTCAGTTTTTCCCACGGATAGAGCGTGTCGTTTTCTTCTTCATTTTCTTCGGTATCGTTTTCGTGGGTGGGTTCGTTATTTTCTATAATCGGACTTTCCGAATAATCTTCCGTATCGGCGATATTATTGTCCGTGTCCAGCTCTTCACCGGATTCTTCGGATTGCTTTTCTGTGGGGATTATGTTTTCGTCGGTGATGTGAGAAGATACGGGTTCGCCGACTTTTTCGAGGGGATTTTCCATGCTTGGAATCGCATCTTCGTGTGTCGTTGTCTTGACCGATGTGAAGGGATCGTAGCGAAGTATTCCGTCCCAAAATTCAGGCTGTCGAAGTTCACGGGTCAATCGTGTAATTTCTTCGGCTTTTTCTTTTGCCAGTTTCAACAGTATGGCAGGAGCCGTATCTCCCGCTTGATCGATGACAAGCAAGAGTTCCCTCAACTCTCCTAACAGGTCTATGATGTGTACGATACGACTATCTCGAAGCATAACATATGCATTTAGTTATTTCACAAAAATAATGATAAAATGATAGATGCGTGTATCGTGTGAAAGTTTTTTAGTCGGTATTACTCTTTTTTAGAAAGAACCTGAGTCAACAGGGTAGATATTTTTTGTTTCAGTTGAGCCCTCGTGCATGTATAGTTGTTGATCATGACGACTATCGCATATCGGTTTTGGGGAGTCGTGTAATATCCGGCGTAGGCGTGTACATCGCTCATGCTTCCGCTTTTCAGTCGTAGTTCGCCGGGCAGTTCTCCATGCTTTATAATTGTGGCGACAGAGCCTTCTTTTCCCGCCAAAGGAAGCGTTTGCACGAAATACTCTCCAATCAGTGAGTCTCGGGCTGTTTCTTTGAGGACGCAATTCAGATATTTGGCTGAAACTTTATTGTTGCGAGCCAATCCCGAACCGTCGTACATGAATAGTTCGAGAGAGTCGGCTTCGTAATTTTGCCAGTATTTACGGATTATGTCGATGCCTTTTTCTGCGCTCCCTTTCTCATGATCCGACAGAGACAAGAGTCGGAGTACGCTTTCGGCATACAGGTTGTCGCTGCGTACATTCAGGCTGTGTACTATATCTCCGAGATAGTCGGACGGATAGTGAAACCATGTCGTTTCCGGGAGTTGACCGAGATTGGAGTTTTTGACCTCTATTCCCGCTGTTTGAAATTTTTCTTGTAAATCTGTTATGAATAGGCTATCCGGTCGGGCTATCGACAAATAGAGACGGTATCGATCTTTTCTTTTGGGAATAGTTCCCGAAATCGTGTATCGGTTGTTTTCACACTTGACTGTGATGTTTTCTTTTTCGCCTTTTGTCAAACTGGTCTCAACGACAAAACGGTTAGGCGGATTGACTCCGGTTACGTCATACGATTTTCCATTGTATCGCAGGTTTATCTCTATTCGGTTGTCTTTGTATGAAAAAGCATGGCAGCCTGTGCCGTAATCCCAAGCTATATCTTCTACCATCCATTTGGGAGAGATGGCTGGCTCGTCGAATAAGGAGTTATCGACAACTATGCGACCCTTGATCGATTTGATGTGATTGGACAGAATTCTTTGTATGATTTGGTCGATGAAATCTTCGGTGTGGCGACAACGGTATGCCGAGCCTAAGGACGGGTCTCCGCCGCCGTGTATCACAAGGTCTCCGTGTAAAGTTTCTGTTTCGTCGATTGTTCCGGTGTGTCCCACTGTCGTGTATAGACAGAATGAGGGACGATACAATCGCAGAGCCGTAGCGGTCGTAATAACTTTGATCGTCGATGCCGGAATGACGGCTTGTCGTTCGTTGTAAGAGGCGATAGTTTCTCCCGTTTTGACGTCGGTAATGCAAATCCCTATCGACGACGGAATAAAATCCGGGTCGGATACGAATTTATCGATAATCTGCTGCGTGGTGGCTATGACCGGTAATGCGCTGAATATGAGAAAAAATAATAAGATTCGTTTTGCCATTGTTTTTGTCTGTTGCATTCGTTACAAAGATAGTGAAAGGAGAGCGCAGAGATGTAAAAACGGGTGTTTTTCTCTTTTTTATCGAGCTGTATTTTGTCTTGTATTTATCGAAGAAAAGATAAGCCGAAGGAAAAAGTGATTCTGTTTGTATGGCGATTCTGTTTTTCACTTGGGAGAAATAGTTTGGGAAAGGTTGCCAAAATCGAACTATCTTTTTACTTTTGTTGAAAATATTAAAATAGATATAATATAATTATGGTTTTGACCGAAAGTAATTATGAGACAAACCGTAGGGGGAGTATAGAAGTGATCTGCGGGTCTATGTTTTCAGGCAAAACGGAGGAGCTGATACGCCGTTTGAAAAGAGCCAAGATAGCCCGTCAGAGAGTAGAGATATTCAAGCCGGCCATCGACGTGCGTTATTCCGAGGAGAATATCGTTTCGCATGACAGTACTTCTATCCTTTCCACTCCGGTCGATAATTCTCACAGTATATTGTTGATGGCATCGGGGGTCGATGTCGTAGGAATCGATGAGGCGCAATTTTTCGATGAAGGTATTGTCGAGGTTTGTTCCGAATTGGCCAATAACGGGACGAGGGTGATTGTCGCCGGGTTGGATATGGATTTCCGTCGAGTTCCTTTCGGGCCTATGCCTTCGTTATTGTCGATAGCCGACGATGTATATAAAGTCCATGCCATTTGTGTGAAATGCGGGCATTTGGCAAATTATTCCTATCGTTTAGTCGATAACGATAAACGGGTGCTTTTGGGAGAGAAAAATGAATATCAGCCTTTGTGTCGCCGATGCTATTTGCAGGAGTTGCAAGCCCGAGAGGATAAAGAGCATTCGGATTAAACTCGAACCGCGAATATTTGTTATGTAGGGTATAATTAAAATCGTTATAGTCATGGTAGACCGACAACCATACACGTTCGACCGTGTTATCCGTATTCTATTCGGTGTAGTCTCCGTCGTGGGATTGTTCTATTTGGTTTACATACTTCGAGGAGCCTTGCTCCCTTTCCTTGTAGCATGGATAGTTGCCTATATGCTCAATCCGTTGGTCGTGTATAACAAGCGGGTGTTTAAATTGAAAGGCAGGGTAGTAGCCATCACTCTGGCTTTTCTGGAAGTGTTGATAACCATATCTTTGTTGTGTGTGTTGTTTCTGCCGTCGATTATCGATGAGATTGCTCATATGAGGGAGCTGTTGAGCGAGTATGTTTACAATTCTTCGAGTATACCTTTCGTCCCGCAAGCCGTACATGATTTTATTCGTGATAATATTAATTTTTCCGAGCTGTCGGGATTATTGAGTCGGGAACAATGGCTCTCGATTATCGAGGAGAGTTTTTCCGGGGCTTGGGGCTTCATCACCGGTTCGGTAGGCGAAATCATCAATATCGTGAGCTGGCTGGTCGTGCTGTTGTATATAGTTTTTATATTGCTCGATTATGACAGGATATTGTGTGGGTTCCAGCGTATGATACCGCAAAAATACCGGCCTATGCTCGTCTCGATAGGAAACGATATAGAGGAGAGTATGAACCGTTATTTCCGGGGACAGGCGTTGGTCGCCGGTTTGGTAGGTATCTTATTCAGTATAGGTTTCTTGATTGTGGGGTTGCCGTTGGCTATCGTATTGGGGCTGTTCATCGGGGTATTGAATATGGTTCCCTATTTGCAACTTATCGGTATTATTCCGACGATCCTGCTATGTCTTGTTTCGGCATCCGATACCGGAACTAATTTCTGGTTGCTGTTCGGTGCTTGCATATTGGTCTTTATCATAGTCCAGATTATCGAAGATGTGTTTATCGTTCCTCGGGTTATGGGTAAGGTCACAGGATTGAATCCCGCTATTATCTTGCTCTCGCTTTCTATTTGGGGCACATTGCTCGGTTTTGTCGGTATGATTATCGCTCTTCCGTTAACGACGTTGTGTCTGTCTTATTATCAGCGTTATGTGATAGGAGCCGATTCTGTCGAGCCACCAGATTCTCCTACTGACACCTCTGTTTCGGAAGAGGTACAAGAATGAAAGATATTATTTAACATATTTTTATAGATATATAATTTTGCAAAAAGAAAAAATAGTTCTACCTTTGCAACGCTTTTACAAAAAGCAACAAGGTTAGATTCGCTAGCTCAGCTGGTAGAGCACAACACTTTTAATGTTGGGGTCTTGGGTTCGAGCCCCAAGCGGATCACCGAGAAAGATTACAGATACTTAGCAATTGGGTATCTGTAATTTTTTTTTGAGAGAATCGTTTAATTTACACTATCTTTGCTACCCGAAATAAAAGGAGAAAAGTATATGACTGTTTTGCCAGAAGACCCGATGATTTTATTCTCGTTTATTAATACGAAGTTACGGGATAATTATGTGTCGTTAGATGAATTGTGCGATGATATGCACATCAGTAAAGCTGATTTAGTCGCTAAGTTGGGAAGCGTCGGTTTTGAATACAATCCTCAGCAGAATAAATTTTGGTAAGTAACATTTGGTTTTTCCGGTTGCGGGGCGATGGTACGATTGCCCTGCCGGAGATGATGCTTCGTTGGAATAAAGAATAAAGCCCGATAACATAGATTTATCGGGCTTTATTTATTCGTCAGGCTCTATTTTATTTCAAATACCCCTTGAAAAAAGATTCCAATTTATCAAAAGGAATAATGTCTGTTCGGTCGTATAAATCCGTGTGGTTGGCTCCTGGGACAATCATCAGCTCTTTGTTGTCGCCTTTCAACTTTTTGAAAGCATCTTCGCTGAAATAACGCGAATGAGCTTTCTCTCCGTGAATCAGCAACACGGCACTACGAATTTCGTCGCTATAAGCGAGGATAGGAGCATTGAGAAACGAGAGAGCCGAAGTTTTGTTCCAGCCGTTGTTAGAGTTCAACGAACGAGAATGGTAACCCCGTGAAGTTTTGTAGTAGGCATGATAATCCTTTACGAATTGCGGTGCATCTTGCGGTAGAGGATCGACTACGCCACCGGCCGTTTCATACGAGCCGTTTCTTGCATCGATGGTACGTTGGGCGTTGAGTTGTCGACGCATTTCATAACGGGCATCGGCGTTGTCGTTTTCATCGAAATAACCGTTGGCCGTGCATCTGCTCATATCGTACATGGTAGAGGCTACGGTCGCTTTAATGCGTGTGTCTATGGCTGCGGCGTTTATAGCCAGTCCGCCCCAACCGCAGATGCCGATGATCCCGATTCGCTCCGAATCTACATCGTCACGCAAGGAGAGAAAATCGACGGCTGCACAGAAATCTTCCGTATTTATGTCGGGTGATGCCACGTAGCGAGGTGCGCCGCCGCTTTCGCCGGTGAAAGAGGGGTCGAAGGCGATTGTCAGAAAGCCTCGTTCTGCCATAATTTGCGCATAGAGTCCCGACGCTTGTTCTTTTACAGCCCCGAACGGGCCGCAGACGGCGATAGCCGGTAATTTGCCTTCGGCATTTTTCGGCATGTATAAATCGGCTGCGAGCGTAATTCCGTAACGGTTCCTGAATGTTACTTTACTATGTTTCACTTTGTCACTTTGGGGGAATGTTTTATCCCACTCATTTGTCAGATTCAAATTTTCCATATCGTTTTTATTGGTTTGTACATCTTGTGCATTTATTGTAAACAGACTTATGGCGATGAACCATGTTGTAAAGATAAATTTGATTCGTTGTTTCATAAGATTGATGTTTATATGGTTGAGGTTATTCGAATGTCACGGTTATGTTCCTGTCGCCGACTGCTGCCGATAATCCCGATGGCTTGTCGATTTTCCCGATTCGCGTATAGCTGTACGGACTGGAAAAGGTCTCATAGAACAAGACGAGACAACTGTTGCCCCATAGCATCAGGTCGCCGGCGAAGATTGTTCCGGGCGTAACAGTACTCGTGGGCAAGGCTGTCGGCAAGTAATAAAACTTTTCATTACCGGCTTGTTCGGTCATGTTTACAGTTATGGGCAACGATGCCTTGAACGCTTTCGTTGTGGCGTTATCCTCCAAAGTGGCCGTAAAAGAGGCGTTGCCGATAATGATACGTATTTGTTCGTTCATCGTGGGCGTATTACTGTCTTCTGCTGTTTCTCCGTTCGGCGGTTCCACAATCGGGGCATCGTTGGTCGAGCACGAGGAAATGTTTACGAAAAGGTAAAGGGTTAAAGCAATAATAAAAGGCTTCATTCGGTTTAAGAGTTTATGTTTCTGATGAATCGAGCCGGATTTCCAGCGACGATTGCATTGTCCGGTACATCTTTGGTAACGACCGAGCCTGCTCCGATAATGGCATTGTCGCCAATAGTCACATTGGGTAAGATGGTGGCATGTGCACCGATCCATGCACCTTTTCCTATATGAATAGGTGCATGATAGAGATTCTGGCGGTCATTGGGAGCGAAGCCGTGATTCAAAGTCGCCATCACCACGCTATGCCCTATCAGTGCTCCGTCGCCGATAAAGATACCGCCTTGGTCTTGAAATTGGCAACAAGAGTTGATAAAGACATTCTTCCCTACGTGGATATTTTTTCCGAAGTCGGTATAAAAAGGTGGGAACAGACGGAAAGAATTGTCTATCTTGCTGTTGGTAATTTGGCTGAATAGGGTGACGATCTCTTCGGGTGTGTGGTAAGAACCGTTCAAATCGAATAGTAGCCGGCGAGTGTCGTCGCTTTGTTCACGCATGAAAGCAATCATTTCTTCACCCGCCAACGGCTCGCCTGCGGCAATCATTTGTTGGAATCGTTTTAAATCCATATTATATTCTTTTTGCATGGTTGGTTTGACGATGTAAAATTACCGCCTATATTCTATAACGATAGTAGATGAATTACGGAAAGAATAACCCGAATTCCGGATTCTGTGATGCGTCTCTTTCTCTTTTCGTAAGTTGTTGTAATTTTGCACTGTATAAGAATGTACGGTTTGGCCGTACAGCTTTTGCAATTAGTTTTCTAAAAAGATATGAACGAAATTATTCAGTTGAACAGTGTCGATGTTTATAATAAGATGTATGGCTTGAAAACCTTGCATCCTCTGGTCTCGGTCGTGGATTTGAGGAAAGCGACCCGAGTTGTCAATCACGTGAAGATGAATTATGGCGTATATGCCTTGTTCTTGAAAAACGGAACGAATTGTACGTTGAAATATGGCCGACGGTATTATGATTATCAGGAGGGTACGATCGTCAGTTTCGCTCCGGGGCAGTTGGTTGGCGTAGATTCCGATGAGGACGAGATAAGCCCCGAGGTGTATGGATTGATTTTTCACCCCGATCTTATTTATGGAACGGCATTAGGGAAGAAGATAGGGAAGTACTCTTTCTTTTCGTATGAACAGAACGAAGCACTCCATCTTTCGGATCAAGAGCGGGAAATTATTATGGATTGTTTCCATAAAATAGAAGTGGAGTTGGAACACCCGGTGGACAAACACACAAGGGAGTTGTTATCGGTCAATATAGAACTGTTGCTCGATTATTGTTTGCGGTTTTACGACCGTCAATTCTATACTCGTGAAAAGGTTAATAACGATGTCCTTATCAGGTTCGAACAGCTTTTAAACGACTATTTCCGCAACGGGGAATCACAAGTGCGGGGACTACCTTCCGTCAGGTATTTTGCCGACAAAGTTTTTCTTTCTCCGGGTTATTTCGGCGACTTGGTGAAAAAAGAGACCGGGAAGACAGCGCAGGAATATATACAAGGTAAAATTATTGAATTGTCTAAGGAGTATATATTGGGCTCACAGCTCGGAATCAGTCAGATCGCTTATTCTTTGGGATTTCAATATCCCCAACATTTCAGTCGTTTGTTCAAAAAACTCGAAGGGTGTACTCCGAACGAGTTTCGTAATCAGGCGATGAGTTGAGAGCTATAAAAGCGGAGAGGATGCAGAAAAATCCGATAGCAGTTGAAGCTATCGGATTTTTTTGTTCGATAGGAAAGTTAGTGCTTGTAGAGGGCTTTCGCCAAGTCGGTCAGATTGTTTTCTCCTGGCAGAGAGGGGAATGTCTGAGTCATGGCCGAGATGAACCTCTCGGCGGTGGAGTTTTCCCGGAGGATTTGTTTCATTTTTTTCAGATAGTCGATTTTAAATTCAACCGATTCGCGTCCGGTAGCTCCGTCGTGACCTCCGATAAAGTATTCGCATCCCGATTTCAGCGCTTTCTCGGCTTCGGCAATTTCTGCATCTATGGCGGCCGGAGAACTTATTTGCAAGTAGCTTATGTGAGCTTTTACCGGAGTCCAGTGGGTGTAGTAAACTTTATTCCCGATAATGATACTGGCTGCGGGAAAGTCGGTGGAAGCTCCTTTGTCGAAGTAAAACTCTATATTATCCCACGTTTGTTTGCTGCCAAATTTAATTTCTTCTGCTTTCCCGGTCGGTAGCGGTACGATTGCATCGCCGAAAATTTCGGCGAAGTTCCGCATCATTCCGTCGTAGGTCGCTCCTTTTGTAAAGGCTGGCATACCTTCGGCCATTACTATATCGTGGTTTCCCGTCCCACCCACATGGTAATCGGTGATGATTGTCTGTACAGGTTTGTTCAACGAGGCCACATAAGCGTCGAATTCTGCCACATTATCTTTAAATAAAGGCTGTTCCAAGGTAATGAGTCCGTTTTTACCTTCTACGATGTAGCTTGCATCGTTCAGAGCATCGTTCGTGTAATACACGTGCAATTTGAAATCCTTCAAGTCCAGAACTTCGAATTTTCCTTTTGTTTGTGCCATTGCTGTAAATGTGATTAATGATAATAAAATTAAAATGTTCTTTTTCATAATTCTAGTTTTTATTAGTTACTAAATTATTGTTACTCTCTTTTTAGCTGCAAATATGAAACTATAATTTTTTCTTCACAAGAAGATACCTCGAAGTCAGATAGTTACTTTTTTGAAACCTTCGTTGAATACGAATGAGTTATTAAAGTGTGTTTTAACTTCTTTTAATATAACTGAATTTTACTGTTGCATTATCTAAGTTTCTTAATTACTTTTGTATTGTTATTGAAATATAATGATTATGGCTAAAATAGAAATTAAGGATGCACTTTTCCCCGATTGTCCTATTCGGAATATTCTTTCGCGTATCGGTGATAAATGGTCCCTGTTGGTTCTTTATACATTGAGTGGTTCGTCTGTTATGCGTTTTAATGTTTTGCAGAAGAATATCCCCGATATTTCCCAAAAGATGTTGACGGTTACCTTGCGAGCCCTCGAAGAAGACGGATTGGTAAAAAGAGTGATTTATGCCGAGGTTCCCCCGAGGGTAGAATACTCTTTGACCGACCGGGCGAAATCTTTGTTGCCTTGTATTGATAGTCTGATTGCATGGGCTGGGGAGAATATGGCAGCGATATTAAGCGATAGAATGCGGAGCAAAGTCGGGTAACTGCGATGTACTCTTTTATGAGTACGGAATGTAATGAACAATCGCTTTATTACGATTCTATGAAATTTTCGTTTCCTTTCGATTTTATTTCAAGTAAGGGGGTTTTACTTTCGAATTTTTTCGATTCGTATAATATTATATGTAGATAATTGTTGTATATTTGCATAAAGTGCAAATTAAAAAAAATATATTATGCGATCTATTTCCAACAGATTTTTTTATGCGATTGTAGTTCTGTTAAATGTTTTTGCGGCAGGGAGTATCTGTGCCCAACAATATCGTCCTATTGCGACTTGGCCCGATGAGACGAATGCTCGTATCGAGGAATTTCTGAATACGACGTTGACCGTTACCGACCGTAAGGTCGCCGTGTTCGATTGCGACGGTACGGTGTTCGGGCAAGCTCCTTACTATTTGGCCGACGAGGCGTTGTATGATTATGCCGATAAAAATTACAAGAACCGTAAAGATAAAGAATCGAGACAAAAGATGGCGATTCTCGACCGTATGGTAAAAGACGGTAATAACGTAGGGAAACCTTATGTGGAAGATAGGGTACATTTTTTGTCTGGCATGACTCCCGAGGAAATCGCTACCCTCGGTTACGATTGTTATATGCGTTCGTATAAGGGGAAAATGTATCCTGAGATGAAGGCTCTTATTTCCAACTTGAAAGAATATGGTTTCGAGGTGTGGATATTGACAGCCTCTCCCGAATTTTTATACCAAAGGTTTGTCGCTTCCGAGTTGGGAATACCTGTCACTCATGTGCTGGGGGTTAAGGGTGTCGTGAAAAACGGAGTCATGTCCGATGAAATCATTATGCCCATACCGCAAGACGATGGCAAAGCTCAGGTTATACCTACTTATATTAAAGCCGTGCCTTTGATTGTGGGCGGGAATAGCCGAGGAGACATGGATATGTTGAATGAATCGAGAGGATTGAAAATTGTGGTGAACCCCGACGATGTGACGGTGAGAGGCAAAGAAGACGGCCCGATGAGCGGGCATACCGTGAAATCGTATTGGGAAAAAGAAGGAGCTTTGATCGTTCATTGTAACGATGTTCGAGATAGGAACGTTTCTTTTAAAACCGCCGACTTCAAGATAAGAACTAATTTGGAGAATCCGAAGAAGTAAGTAGATACCTTAATAAAAAACAAATGATTATGAAAACTAAAATTTTAATGGTTGCATTGATGTTATTGGCTATGACTCCGGCTATTCAGGCAAAGTCGTCGACCAAGACCGTGGCTCATCGGGGATATTGGAAATGTGAAGGCTCTGCCGAGAACTCTTTGACTTCATTGCGAAAAGCTCATGACGTCGGTTGCTGGGGGTCGGAATTGGATATATGGTTGACTTCGGACGGTGGGTTGGTGGTAAACCATGACCCCAAAACATTGGACGGATTGAAAATCGAAGAAACGGATTTCAAGACCATAACGAAGTCAAAATTGAAAAACGGGGAGACTGTTCCTTCTTTGAAGGATTATTTAAAAGCCGGAAAGAAGTTGAAACCCATGATATTGGTGCTGGAACTTAAAACCCAATCTACTCCCGAAAGAAATATCGAGTTGGCTAAAAAGGTTGTGGATATGGTCAAATCGATGAAAATGGAAGGGCAGGTAGAATACATCGCATTCAGCAACTTGGTGGGAACGGAGATTATCCGGTTGGACCCGAATGCGAAGGTCGCTTATTTGAATGGAGATAAAACACCCGCCGAGCTTAAAGAGTTGGGGTATACGGGTCTCGATTATCATCAAAAGGTATTGAAAAACAATAAGAGTTGGATTCGGGAAGCTCATGATTTGGGCTTGACGGTTAATGTCTGGACCGTAAATAAAGCAGACGACTTGCAGTATTTTATCGATGAAGCAGCCGACTTTATCACGACGAATGAGCCGGAACTTCTGCTGGACCTTCTGAAAAAATAGGTTTCTTTATTTTCACCCCGGTGCTTCTTCTCCGGGGTGATTTTTATTTTGACGAAGTATAAAAATGCGTCATCTTGTATTGGAATGCTTCTTCTACGCTTGGACAAACCTTTCTGAATTTGGAGAACGTATCGGTAGAGACTCCGTATATACGGCAAATCGAAGCCATAGATTCTCCTTTTTTCAGGCGATCTATTATTTCAAGTTCGTTATCGATGAGTATTTTCAATTTGGTGATACTTCCCTTTTTCCGACCGAGAATGACTCCTTCTGCTTTTCGTAAGGCAAGAGCTTCTTTGGTTCTCATAGATATAAGGTTCCGTTCGATTTCTGCGACAAGACCGAATGCAAAGCAAAGGACTTTGCTGTTTATGGTATTATCGAATGCGTATCCGTCTTTGGTAGAGTAGATTGTAATATTTTTTTCAAGACATTTTCCCATAATGGCCATAATCTCTGTGAGAGTGCGGCTTAATCTCGATATTTCGGTAACGATGAGCGTGTCTCCCGGTTTTAATTGATTGATTACTCTCCCTAACTTCCGTTCTTTTTGATTCTTTTTTCCGCTTACAATTTCGGTTACCCATCGGCTGACTTCTATCTCTTTGGTGTGGGCGAAACGCCTGATTTCGTCTTGTTGGTTGACAAGATGTTGTTTACTGGTGCTGACTCTTAAATACGCAATTACCATAGTTTATCATTTAAAGTTAAACAAACATAGGGGGTTAAAGGTATTTCTTTTGAGTAAAAAAAATACAAAAAGAAGGGCGAATGGTTTTTCTTTCTGTTTTTATTGGGAGTTGGAGTCGATTATTTTATTGATTATTTATTTCTTCTGGCTCGTAGGAATAAGCCGATGTTTGGGCCATTCGATAATTGGTAGGGATTTATGGCTCATTGTTGGAGTGGCATTTTAAAACCTCCTCCCCTGCCGTGTCCCATAGCATTACGGGGTGTCGCAAAGCGATATAGAGGTCTTCTGTTAGAAAAATAAATACGAGGAAAGTATTTACCTCCCTCCTCCCTGCTGTGTCCCGTAGTATTACGGGGTGTTTTGCACAACAAAATATAGGGGAGGTGTCCGAAGGACGGAGGGGTTAGAAAATGCCGGCAATGGAGGAGTTTAAAACTGATGAAGCGACATTTCAGTCCTCTCCCTCTGCTCATCGTAGATGAGATAGGGGGAGTGCCCGTAGGGCGAGGGGGTTAAATCTTCAATCAAACGATAGTTCTCTGTCTCTCACCGAGTTGATCGGAATGAGGTTGTCGACAAGAATTTCATTGCTATTTATCTGCGGATTTTCTACCGAACCGATGTCTGGCGCGTGAGGAATAGAAAAAAGGAGCGGCATGCAATGCCGCTCCTTTTTTATGGTTGAAAGTAGTATCGGTTAAAATACGACTACTTTTTTATTTCCGATCAGATAAATACCGGCCGGTAATTCTATAATGTTGGTTCCCTCGACAAGTTCTATTTGTCGAACTTGTGCTCCGGTGAGTGCATAGATAGCGATAGGCATAGCTTCGGCAGTTTCGATGGTTACTTGACCTTTGCCGTTGATGACTTTCATTTCATTGGTGGCTACATCTTCGATACCGCTAGGTTGACCTTTTGCGATTGACAGCTCGACGATTGTCCAACGGGCAGCTTCATTGGCTTCACAAGTGTATTTGAAAGCGAAACGAATGGGCGCGGTGAGATCGTGCAGCTCGATGTTACCCGATTCGGTCGTTTCTTGGCTGGTAGCCCATGTTGCCATATCGGTGATTTCGGTCCATGAGGCATCGCTCGGTTGCGACATGATGCTGGGGTCGAAATCGGTTGAGTAGAACAGTTGTAAATCGTTACCGTTAAATGACTTTTGACTGCTGAACGCTAAAACTATATCTAAGGCTGTTACGGCGGGAGAGATTAAATAAGCCTCACCGACTCCTTTATTGAAACCATTAGCTTGAACCCCATAATTGGTCGATTCCCATTCTACTGTTCCCTCGGTTGTATAGGTGAGCCAATCGCCTAATCCTTCTGTCTTGAAATCAATTTGATAAGGAAGTGCTACCGATGTATTACGAACGGTCAGTGTGTATTGGGCAGCACCTTCTTGATAGGTGTTATCGGCAGCAGTGGAGGCTTTGATTACAGTTGTTCCTGCACCTACGAGTGTTACTACACCTTCTGTGCTGATGGTCGCTACTTCTTGGTTACTGCTGCTGTAAGTGATAGGCCTTGTTGGAGTAGCAGTAGCTGCACTATTGTAGGTGAATCCTTTTGTGAAGAATAAGGTTTGGTTTCCGTCTATTTCATTGAACGTTACTTCTACGGCTGTTCTGCTGTCTTCTTGTTTATAAAGAGTAAGGTGTTTTTGGGAACCGGTATAGCAAGCGAATCGATATTGATTGTTGTTAGCATTGAATTGTAAATAACGAGTATTTACACCAGCATTTTGGATTTTGAAAACTTTATTATTCTCATCGTATATAAAATTCCAACCGCATTCTCCGATTGTATAGTCATTGTATATATAGGCTTCATTATTGTTACCCTTAAATCCTACAAATATATTTCCGTTGCTGATAGAGTAATGATCGTCCGATTCTAGGGTAATGTCCCACATAACTGTTTTGTCGTCGGTGACGATTTTATTTTCGGTAAGATCTATTTCGGTGTTTCCAAAGAATTTCCCGGCATTGGTTGTATTCAAAGCCATTACCGAGTTGGCATCATCATTTGCTTGATAGACGATAATATATTTCCCTTCGGTTACGGCGTCATTAGTCACTTTTACAAATGTTTTGAGAGCTGCCGGATCTGTTACTTTCAACGTATATTCGATAAAAGAGGCGTTGAAAGTCGCTGTTTCGGCAACTTCGGCCTTGATTACAGTTGTTCCTCCGGCAAGGAGCGTTACCGTACCTTGTTGGTCGATGGTAGCTACTTCTTGATTACTGCTGCTGTAAACGATAGTGGCATCCGATTTCGTTGTGGCTTTGCTGCTGTAACTTCCGTCTGCCAACATTTTGGTTATGTCGCCAGTGATTCCGCTAAATGTTAATTCGGGATTTGATTTTCCCGTTTCTTCCAATTTGTAGAGTGTCAAATCTTTTTGGTTGCTATTTGACTGGTAACATGCAAACCACTTACTGCTGCTGTTATATTGCAAAAATCGATTACTATATTGTACGTTGGTGGCTCGAAAATTGTCTTTTTCCACAGAAAAATTCCATTCACATGTTTTTTCTTCAAAGTTTGAAGAAAGAGAGGCATTATTGCTATTTACACCAACGACATATGTTCCATTATTGTTAATGCTCATACCGTTTGCTGTTGTTGTAATCTCCCAAATAATAGATGCATCGGGACTAATAATAGCATTATCTGTAACATTGATTGCAGTAGCAGCAATTCTAGAACCATTAGCTTTATTTTCCATAGCCATGTTTTCATAAGCTATTACATATTTTCCATCGGTAAGTTCTTCGATAGAAGATATTTTTTTGTAAGTCTGGCTCCACACCGGGACAGAACCACAAACCAACGCTACTAATAAAATAGCTGTGTGTAAGAAGTAATTTTTTTTCATAGATGTATTGTTTTAGAGTTAGAATATTCTATATGGTTTATTTTGAGCCCATTGAAATTAGTCTAACAAAAATATAAAAACGAATCGGAAAGAAAAAGCTTTTTTGAAGGAAACTTTATATTTTTAATGAAAATGTCATATCTATTGTTTATTTATCTTTCGTCTCTGAGCCTATAAGCCAGTTGTTCACCATCTCTTTTCAACCCCTCCGGCTCTGCGAGCCACCTCCCCTATATTTTGCGTTGCAAAACACCCCGTAATACTACGGGACACAGCAGGGAGGAGGGAGAAATACTTTCCTCGTATTTATTCCCCTATACGGCTAACAGAAGATCTCTATATCGCTTTGCGACACCCAATGCTACGGGACACGGTAGGGGGAAATACCATACCAATAATGCTGCGCCACTCCCTCACAGTTCTAAAAAGGGTGTTGGCAATGCCACGTGGAACACGGCAGGGGAGAGGTGTAGAAATGTTCCCTTTGTCAAGGGAAAGATGGAAAGTCGGTAATTTTATGTCTTGTGCGGTGTGAAGTGCATTATATTCATGCGATGTAAAAATCCTCGATTATTCCTTCACAGGCATCTTCCAAGATATTCAATACATTCTCAAAGCCGTCGGCTCCACCGTAATAAGGGTCGGGGATACAATCTACCGGGTAATGTCGGCAATAATCGGTTACACGCTTTACTTTTGCGGCTTCTTCGGGAGAGTCGGCCATAGAACGGAGCGTATCGATGTTGTAATCGTCCATACCCAAAATCAAATCGAATTTCTCGAAATCATCGGGTCTTACAGGGCGACTGCGATGTTCCAGCAAATATCCGCGTCGGGCAGCGTGTGAACGCATGCGAGGGTCGGGTAATTCTCCGGCGTGACCGCTGTAAGTCCCGGCAGAGTCTACCTCGAAGCGACCGGTTATCCCCCGTTGTCGAAGCATATGTTTAAATACTCCTTCCGCAGCCGGCGAACGGCAAATATTTCCGAGGCAGACGAAAAGTATTTTAACGGGTTTCTTTATCTCCTTTTCCATTTTAAATCGAATTTAATCCAGCCGAGATTGAGTAGAGGCGGAAACAATAAAGAACAGGTGTACCGTTATTCTTCTATCCCGAACAACTCTTTCAAAATGAGTTTGGTTGCTCCGGCATGAGTCGAAATGTAATCACCTGCATTTTTTCTGGCAGAGGCTAAGTATTTGGGATTGGTTAGTAGTTTGTCGGCAACGGTTGCAAATTCTTGACTGTTGTGGATTGCAAAGCCGCCTCCGCATGCTATGAGTTCGTGGGCTTCTTTGAATCGGCGATGGTTAGGCCCGAAAATAACGGGTATGTCATATACGGCAGCTTCGGCAATATTGTGTATGCCGGCTCCGAATCCTCCACCGACGTAAGCGACGGTTCCGTATCTGTAAATGGAGGAGAGAAGCCCGAAGCAGTCTATGATGAGGCAATCATACGACTGTACGGTGTCGATTGTGGCTTGTGTGTAACGTATAGCCGGGCGTTTCAGTAGTCTCTCTATCGATTGCAAATGAGATTCGTGTATTTCGTGTGGGGCCAGAATGAGTTTGATATTATCGTTGTGATTGAAATATCGAGTAATGAACTCCTCGTCTTTGGGCCACGAGCTGCCGGCAATAAGTATCTTTTTCCCTTGTGCGAACGCTTCGACAAGAGGTAATTCTTTGGCCGTGCGACGAATGTCGCCGACCCGGTCGAAACGAGTGTCACCTACGATCGATACATTGTCGATGCCTATACTGGCGAGTAGTTGTCGGGAGCGTTCGTCCTGTATATAAAGGTGGGTAAAGTTTTTCAAAATGCGACGAAAGTATCCTCCATAAGAACGGAAGAATATTTGTTTGGGGCGGAAGATAGCCGAGACAATATACGTGGGTATATTCCTGCGTTTAAGTTCGTTGAGGTAGTTCGCCCAAAATTCATATTTAATAAATATGGCTTTCGTGGGTTTGGTCAAGTCGAGGAATCGTCTTACATTGCCCGGCAGGTCGAACGGAAGGTAGCAAATAAGATCCGCTCCCGAATAATCTTTGCGGACTTCGTAACCCGATGGAGAGAAAAACGTGAGTAATATTTTGGTATCGGGTTGCGCTTTTTTTATGGCTTCGATAAGCGGACGTCCTTGTTCGAACTCTCCGAGGGACGAGGCATGTATCCACAAATAACCTCCTTGCGGATCGGCATGCCGGGAGAGGTAATCGAAGATTCCTTTTTGTCCCTGAGTCAGTTTCCGGGCCTTGACATTTCGTATTCCGGCGAGTGCGACTAATTGTTTATAGCAATATATTCCAAAATTATAAATCAATTTCATAGCGGCGATTTTCTCTTGTCGGGTTACAAGATATTTTTCAGGTAACCTCGATTCTGTTTTCCCTTACGGTTTTTCCATGCTTGGTCGTCTATATAGAATCGTAGGGTGAGTTGCTGTTGAAAATCGAGGTTGCCGGGCGTATAATGCAGGTTGCAGGAAGCTATGCAATTAAGATAACTTTTGCGGAAAATGTAGGCGTATATATCCGTGCGATTATAGGTCGAAGACTGGTAGAACGGATCTCCTTGATTGAGCTGAGCTCCTAATTGGGGATAAAGGGGCATTTGCGAACCTCCTTTGTAAAATGTGTTATGTAGACCCAAGAAGCGCCATTCGGCCAATAAGTCTATGAGAATGCCTTGCGGGTGATGCCACGTCCCGACGTTGCGAAGCCGGTCGAGACTGATGTGATACCCCACTTTGAGGGTCAAGGTGTCCAACGGTGTGTATGTGGTTAAATCCAGTCCGATGTATGGGCTGGCGATGAGATTGTCGGTAACCGTATAGCGGCTATCCGAATTGCGAGGACGAGCCAAGTGGTTCATCACCAAATGCCCTCCCGCGAAAAGGTAGGGCAGGGGTTGCCACCGGCCGTTGAATACAGCCATGAAAGCCTCTCGTTTTACCTCGGTCTGTACTTGTCTCCAATCGATATAGAGCTCGGCGAATCCTTTGGCATGTATATACTGGAATAATGCACCTGCTATGTTGGGACGGAAGTAGGTGAGAGAATCGTATTGCAAGATTGCCGGTACGTTTTCGATTAATTGGGTACGGGGAAACATACCCAACGACATTCGGAATTTGGAGGTGTCGTAACGGTAATAGACCGTGGGGTGCACTTTGGCCTCGCGAGTGGATCCGTCGATGGGCTGTACCCATGAGGCTCCTGCCATGATCGTGCTATGTCCTATTCTGATACCGATTTCGGGAGACAAGCGTGTCCCGAAAAAAGTTTGGGACTGTGCTTTGGAATAACCGAACTCCCGATTGTCGAAAAATCCGGTCATATCTACGCTCCAAGCTATTTGCTGAGCCTTTGCAGGAAACAGTGCGGCAAGGAGAATAATCAAAAGCAGTGTATGTGGCAGTCTGTATTTCATTAACCTAAATATTCGATAGCCCGCTCGATACGCTTGATAGTCTCTTCTTTGCCCATGATTTCCGTAATGTCGAACATGTGAGGCCCTTTACATTCCCCAACTACGGCCAAACGGAAAGCATTCATGACGTTACCCAAATGGTAACCGTTCTGTTCGATCCAACCTAATACGACTTTTTCGGCCGGGGCAGACGAGAAGTCGTCCATATTGCGCAATATTTCGATGAGTTCACGCATTTGAGCGGGGGTCTCTTCTTTCCAGCGTTTTTTTACCGATTTTTCTTCGTAGGTAGTCGGTGCGACAAAAAAGAAAGCTGCTTGATCCCACAATTCTTTTACGAAACTTACGCGACCCTTTACAAGGCCTATGATACGGGCGACGGTGGATTTATCGGCTTTTATGCCTTTTTCTTCGAGAATAGGCATGAATAACTCGGTGAGCTCTTCGTTGCTCTTCTCCTGTATGTATTTGTGGTTAAACCATTTCCCTTTTTCATAGTCGAACTTAGCCCCGCTTTTGCTACATTTTTCGAGAGAGAAGAGTTCGATAAGTTCGTCCATCGACATGATTTCCTGATCGTTACCGGGATTCCAGCCTAACAGGGCGAGGAAATTAACCACGGCTTCGGGCAGGTAACCCGACTCGCGATATCCCGAGGATACTTCGCCGGTTTTGGGGTCGTGCCATTCGAGCGGGAATACGGGAAATCCCAACCGGTCGCCGTCTCGTTTGCTTAACTTGCCTTTACCGTCGGGTTTCAACAACAGGGGCAAATGGGCGAACCGCGGCATGGTGTCTTCCCAACCGAAAGCCCGGTAGAGCAATACGTGCAACGGAGCCGAGGGTAACCACTCTTCTCCACGGATTACGTGGGAGACAAGCATTAGATGGTCGTCGACGATATTCGCCAAGTGATAGGTGGGCAGATTGTCTGCCGATTTGTATAGCACTTTGTCGTCGAGAATGGACGAGTTGATGGTCACTTCTCCTCTGATAAGATCGTCGACTACGATGTCTTCGCCCGGCTCTATTTTGAATCTTACGACATATTGTTGTCCTTGTGCGATGAGGGAATCTACTTCCTCTTTGTCCATTGTCAGCGAGTTTCGCATTTGCATGCGAGTGGAGGCGTCGTATTGGAAGTTGGCGATTTCGTTTCGCTTGGCTTCTAATTCGGCGGGAGTATCGAATGCGATGTAGGCTTTTCCCGCATCGAGCAGTTGATTTACATATTTACGATAAATGTCTTTTCGTTCCGATTGCCGGTAAGGTCCGTAATTTCCGCCGTAGCTGACCCCTTCGTCGAACTTGATTCCCAACCATTCGAGGGCTTCGATAATGTATGCCTCGGCTCCCGGTACGAAGCGTTGAGAGTCGGTGTCTTCGATACGGAAGATCATATCTCCGTGATTTTGCTTGGCAAACAAATAGTTATAGAGAGCGGTACGAACCCCGCCAATATGTAATGCTCCCGTGGGGCTTGGTGCGAAACGCACTCGGACTTTTCTTTCGGACATATTCATATAGTTGAAAACTCGGCAAAATTAAACATTTTTTTTGTTTTTGGATATATAAACCGGCATATATTATATTGTGGGTGTTAAGAGCCATTTATATATTCTGTTTAATCGTTCAACTCGGCCAATATTTTTTGGAGAGCTTCGTCGGTCTCGAATAATTTGGATTTGCAGAATTTCAATAATTCGAGCGAACGTGTCGTGCATTTTTGCAGCTCGTCTATTTCGTATTCGTTGTTTTGTAATTTGTTTACAATCGTTTCCAACTCGGCTATCGCATCGGAGTAGGAGAGAGTCGTTTTTTTAGCCATATATATTTTATTTTGTTTTCGAAGGTTCTGTTTTTTCTATCCGGCTTGTCGTTTTGCCATCAGCAAAGATAGTCTCTATCGAGTCTCCGGGAGATAGCTCTGCGACACTTTTAACGACCCGGTTGCCGTGGAGGGTCAGGCTATATCCTCGTTCGAGTAGTGACTGGGGAGACAATAGCCGGACAGTCTTTTCCGTATGGTCTAGCTTGTTCCTTTCCGAATCGATAACGGCTCGTAAAGCGAGTTTGATTTGTTGAGTTAACAATCCGGTTTTATGTTTTTCTCCGAGTATCAGTCGTTCGATGAGCAGTGGAAGTGAGGAGGTCGCGCGTTGTATCGTCTGCTTTTCCCGGTCGATTCGACTACGGACTTCTGAGCTTACCGTGTGAGACAGATTGACGGCATATGTGTCGGCTTCGTGCATACGAGCGATAATCCATTCGGCTGCCGCCGTAGGGGTTTTTACCCGTGTGTTGGCTACCATGTCGATAACGGTGTCGTCTCGTTCGTGCCCGATACCGGTAATGACAGGTAGTGGGAATTGGGCTACATTGACGGCCAGAGGATAACTGTCGAAACTATTCAAGTCGGACGTCGCTCCTCCTCCCCGAATGATGACGACACCATCGAACAACTCTTCGTGCCGGTTGATTCGGTCGAGAGCATGAATGATAGATTGTTCTGTTTGGTCGCCTTGCATGGCCGCCGGGAAGAGAACAGTGTATATTTTGTACCCGTAAGAATTGTTTTGTATTTGATTCATAAAGTCGCCATAGCCGGCGGCCGACGGAGAAGATATGACCGCTATACGTTGCGGCAGTATCGGCCATGTGAGCTCTTTGTTCATGTCGGCCACTCCTTCTTCCCGGAGTTGTTGCAGTATGGCGGCTCGACGACGAGCCGCATCTCCCAACGTATAAGCGGGATCGATATCGTGCACGGTCAGGTTATAACCGTATAGCTCGTGAAAAGAGATACTGACTTGTATGAGAATTTTGATACCCGATGTGAACAGTTGTCCGGTCGACTGCTCGAACCACGGTTGCAATAATCGGAATGTCGTCGCCCAAATGGTGGCTCTGGCTTTGGCTACGGTTTTCCCGGATTGTTCTTCTTTCTCGATCAGTTCCAAATAACAGTGACCGGAAGGGTGTATTCTCGCCTCGCTGATTTCGGCGCGTACCCAATACCGTTCCGGCAAAGACTCTTGTAGGGTATTGCGCACGCAAGCATTTAGTTCGAGTAGTGAAAATTCTTTTTTCCCGGAGGTCATAACCGTTGTATTTTTTGAGTCCAATAATTTGATTGACAGCGGGCTGCCAGTATATATATCCCTTTTTTCAATGTGTACAAGGGCGTTTCAGAATTTTCCGAAACATTATACTCTTGTATAATAACGCCTTCCAAAGTGTATATGTGGAGGGTAATTGAGGTCTCGCCGATCGGTAGCCTTTTTATTTTTATGACGGGGATTCCTTCCCTGTCAATGATTTGTAGAGGAATATCTTCTTTTAGGGAGGGTTCGATTCCGGTTCCTTGACGATAGGCTGCATAGAAATCGGGTATGCCGTATCCCATGACGGAATCGGGTGTTAAAGATTGCGAACTGTTATTTTTGATGAGTCCGACGATTTCCTGTGCAGAAAGGTCGGGAAGAGCTTGTCGCAGACAGGCTGTAAGTCCTGCTATTATCGGCGCGGAAAATGAGGTCCCGTCTTTCCATGCCGTGTTTCCTTCGGGTGTTATTGTTGCGGCGGTAGCCCCGATTCCCATGATATCGGGCTTAATGCGGCCGTCGGCCGTAAATCCCCTGCCGGAGAAATATGCAGGTTTCAGATTGGGTGAAACTGCTCCTACCGTGAGAACGCCATCGACATCGCCCGGAAAAGTTGTCTTTCCCCAGGTGTTACCTCCTTCGTTCCCTGCACTTACCACGATGAGCAATCCTTTTTGTACTCCCATAGCGGCTGCTTGGGAAATAAATGCCGATTTGCCGTCAAGTTGATCCCATGTGTGGTTGAATCGGGAATCGTCGAATTCGGAGTAACCGAGAGAAGAGGTTATCACATCGGCTCCTATGCTGTCGGCATATTCGAGAGCCGCCACCCAATAATCTTCTTCTGCCGGATATTCCGTATCGGTATCTTCCGAACGCAAGAGCCAGTATGCGGCATCGGGGGCTGTACCGATAAAGACGGAACTGTCTTTGACCAACATGGTCGATAGGACGGACGAACCGTGTGTATCTCCGTGCGTGAAATCCATTTTCTTGTCTATGAAGTCCTGGTTCCCGATAATTTTATTTGGGTCGAACTTGGGATTGCGGTCTGCGTTGAAGAATCCACCATCGATGACGGCGATTGTCATTCCTTTTCCGGTGAATCCAGCTCGATGTAATTCGTCCCCATTGTGTACATCTATTTGCAGGGTGGCATCTCCGTAGGGATTCTCGGATTCCGATTCGATTTGTTTCTGCCTTTTTTTGAGGTTAGAGACAGGTTGTACGGCTATTCCTAAACTTTCGTGCTTTTTGACGAACGACAGAGAGGCGATTGCCGATAAGTCGGTTGTATCGGTCAATGCTATGGTGGCGGTGTTCAGCCACTTCGATGTGGCCAATATACGGGCTCCGAGTTCCGAAAGTTTTTTTAATCGGACGGGGTCTATGGGTAAATCGGTGGAGTCTATGGGAATATTCTGTTTTTCCCGATGGGCGATAGCCTGTTCTGATAAGAATTTCTCGGGTTCATCGACCGAGTGAACCGATTCGGGCTTGTCGTTGAACCATATCCGGTATTGTTGCTCTTGTGCTATATTATTGGCTGTGAAAGCGATGAAAAAGGATAATAGCAGTATCGGGCGTATCATAGAGCATACTTTTTTAATAACCGTTGATCGGCAATGATTCCACCGCCGATAATACAGTCGTTCTGGTAAATGACTGCCGATTGCCCCGGAGTTACCGCCGAAGCGTCGGATTGAAAACAGACTATCCATTCGTTAGGAGTTTCTCCTTTGCGAAGGGTCGCCGGTATAGCCGCACTGCGGTAACGAATTTGAACGTCGACTGGTTCCGATGTATTCAGAATGCCGGGTATGGTTTCGATAACATCGCTAATAACCATATTCCGGGTGAGCAGTTCCGACCGTTCTCCCAACCGTATCGTGTTTTTTATCGGATTTATGCGGGTGACGAACATGGGCTTCCCCAAAGCTATCTCCAATCCTTTGCGCTGCCCTATGGTATAGAATGGGAATCCTTTGTGCTGTCCGAGCTTCCGTCCGGCGGCATCGATAAAATATCCTCCTGTCACTTCCCGGTCTAAGTCGGGAAGTTGTTCACGTAAAAAGTCCCGATAGTCTCCCGGTATGAAACAAACTTCCATACTCTCTTTTTTTTCGACTTTTTCGTGGAATCCTTTTTTCTCGACGTATTGTTTTATTTCCTCTTTGGTGATGTCGCCTAACGGGAAAATGGTTCTGGCAAGTTCCTGCTGTCCGAGTCTCCACAAAAAGTAAGATTGATCTTTTTTAGGATCGGCGCCCCTGTTTAGTATGAAGTGATTATTTTTCCGTGAAATCCGAGCATAATGTCCGGTGGCGACCCATTGGCAATTCAACCGGTCTGCTTCCTGCAAGAGGTAATGCCATTTGAATTGTTTATTGCAAAGAACACATGGGTTGGGAGTATTCCCTTTTAAATATTCGTCGGTAAAACTTTTTATGACCGTTCTCTTGAAATCGTCTCTCACATCGAGAATGTGGTGTTCTATTCCTATCTTCTCTGCCAGTTCTTTGGCCTCTATGGCGAATTGAGGAATCGATTGTCCTTCGTTCGGGAAATGTCGGGGTAAATCCCACATGCGCATGGTGAGACCGATTACTTCGTACCCTTGTTCTTGTAATATCATGCATGCGGCAGAGCTGTCGATACCACCGCTCATGCCTATCAATACTCGTTTGTCAGAATCCATAGCGTTTCATGTTGCTGCAAAAATACGGAAAGGTGAAAACCGAATAAAATGTATTCGCTCATTTTTATGTCGAGTTGTATCCTGTTTCGCATCTATTGCAAAAATAGCGAACTTTTACGAAGCCAGATACAATCTGTTCATAAAAACGTATATGTTGAGAATGTTAAAAAACGGGGAGTTTTTGGACGTCTCATGGGAAAAAGAGTATCTTTGAAAAAATATTGGGAATATAAGCGTTTAGAATATTACCTCTATTCGGAATCAGCAAAATTCTTTTTATGGTGGGGTAATAGACAACTAAACGCCTACGCTTGTTATATGGACAAGCGTGGGCTGGTTGTTTATCCACCAAAGGTTTTGCTGAACCTCGAATAGGATAAACCATCAGGCTCACGCTTTTTTATTTTAAAGTTTTGTGGGTTTATTTTTGTTTAGACGAGATTACGAAAGAGGGGATTTTCCTGTTTATTTTCTGCGAAAAGACCATGAATTGAACTTGTGGGCTACTTATTGGGTCATAGCCCTTTTTTTCTGAGAATTGTTTGGTTAAAGAAATCGCAGAAAAGAGAAGAGAAAGCTGTTGATTTTACGGCTTTCTCTTCGTTATTTTTCCAAAAGTACTACGGCATAAGCAGAAATTCCTTCCTCTCTTCCTGTAAAGCCTAATTTTTCGGTAGTAGTGGCTTTAATGGATATATCTTCAAGATCGATGCCCATACATTCTGAAAGTGTTTTTTGCATGAGAGGAATATGTGGGTTGAGTTTAGGGCGTTCGGCACAGACCGTTATGTCGGCATTTCCTATCGAAAATCCTTTTTCTCGAATGAGCTCCACGGTCTTTTTTAGTAAAATCTTGCTGTCTATGTTTTTATATTCGTTGGCCGTATCGGGGAAGTGAAATCCTATGTCACGCATGTTCGCCGCTCCGAGCAGGGCATCGCATAAAGCATGAATAAGAACATCGGCATCGGAGTGTCCCAAGAGTCCGAGGGTGTGCTCGATACGTATTCCTCCTAACCATAATTCCCGTCCTTCGACCAATTTGTGGACATCGAATCCGAAACCTATACGTGTTTTCATCGTCTTCCCAGAAGGTCTTTAAGCCCGTCCATGTCGAACGAGAGGGTGAAACGAAGTGTTTGATCCAAAGGACTTGTTTGTGCTGTTGCCACCATATATGCCGCATCTATTTTCAATACGTTCAAGGAAAATCCGGCTCCGAAAGAAAAATATTTGCGGTTTCCTTTGTATTTGTTTTCGTTGAAGTATCCGGCTCTCAGGAAGAATTGTTGATTGTAAGAATATTCGGCTCCTATCGAAAAGTTTATTTCTCGAAGCTCCTCTTTGAATCCTCCCGGAGCATCGGTAAACGATTTGAATATACCGGATATAGGTGAGGTATTTTGCCATTTCTCTTTGGCTTCTTCATACTCTTCTTCTGTTTCGTAATTGGAAACTTGGGGGGTAGAAGGAACTAATAATTTGTTGAGATCGAGGTTCAACGATAGTGTGTTATATTCGGCTAATGGAAAAAGAAACGATGTACCTATTTTCAAATTAGTAGGTAGGAATGCGTTTTCATTACCTCCGTCATAAGATACTTTGGTTCCGATGTTGGAGATATTGAAACCCAAAGACCATTGGCATTCGTTACGACCTATGATGGGATAAGTCGTGTAGTATCCCGATATATCGGCAGCGAAGGCCGATGCACCCGATGCATCGGAAACACTCGATTCGTCGTAATGAAACCCTAAGTCGGAATAAATGTAACGGAATACGACACCCATAGAAAATTTATCGGACAATTTGCGGGAATATCCTACATCGAAAGCCATTTCATAAGGGGTTATGCTATTTTGTGCGTTTCCTTGATTATCGGTGAGTACGATTTCTCCCAATGAAAAATAGCGTAAAGAGGCACTTAATGCCTGTAAATCGCTGCTTCCCAATTTCCAATACCCCGCTAAATAGGCCAAATAGATGTCGTTTACCAGTTTGCGTAACCACGGTGTGTACGATAGAGATACACCTGCTTGGCTGTAAGCGAAAGCATATTTGGAAGGGTTCCAGAATTGAGAGTTTGCATCGGGGTCGGTGGCGACACCTAAGTCACCCATCGATGCTCCACGAGAATCGGGAGTTATGCTTAGCGAAGTGACTCCTGTATTGATAGGGTTGAATTCATTCTTGGTCGAATTTCCGTTGGCTGCAAAGGCATATACCGGCAAGAATAACGATACAAGAATAATTGTTATAATATAAAAAGACACTCTTTTCATCTTTGCTGACGTTACGAATTACATGTATATAATAAACAGAGAATCGTGGGGATTATTGCGTGATAACCACGATTTTTTTAGCGGGTGTAACGATTGTCCCGGCAGATGTTTCGAAATAACCCTTGCAATAGTATTGACCGGCCGATACTCTCTTTCCGTTGTTGTCTTGGAGATTCCAAGTCAAGGGGAACAGGTTATTCTCGGTCGTTTCATACGACCAGATTTCTTCGCCTAAGGTGTTAGTAACAGAGATTCGGGTATGTTTCGATTCTGTGACGTCGTTCCCGTTTTGGTCTTGACACGAGATTGTTGCTCTTTCGGTCGCCGGTTCTTCTTCAAGGGAGATGGTATATGTTTCGCTGTTCTCTTTGACTTCGAAAGCTATGGTTACTTCCGATGAATTTCCTAAGGTGTCGAATACTTTGAATGTAAGTGTATGCAATCCGTTACTCAGTCGAGGGAGGGGGTATATGAATTCTCCTTCGGGAATCTCGCTTTCTGCGATAGGCTTGTAATAGCGAGCGACGTTTTCTTCGATACATGTGCCATCGAGCGATAAGGTCATTTGTTTGCCTAAGCTGTTTCCGCTCCATATACCGGAAGGGTCCGAGAATTTACAAACGAACGTGGCCGGATTGTTTACTAATATTCCTTCGGTGAAGGAATCGTCGTTAATTCCGGCGAACTCGATGTCGGGGCCTTGTATATCTTCTGTTATCGGTTCGACAGCCGTGCTGACGATTAATTTATCGGTATATCCGTTGGCTTCTCTGCCCGATTCGTCATAGGCGTACAAATTTAGCAGCCCGGATTTCCCGGAATGTGAATTGTCAATCGGGAGTGCGACGGTGATTCGGAATGTCCCGTTTTGTATCGTGCCTTTACCGGTAGTCAATAAATCGGGGCGATGCGTATAAGTCCATGTTTTTTCGTCTTGATGTGCCAATGTGGTGAACTGTTTTTCTTTGTCATATAGGTTATAGTATATATAACCGTTGAAATCGGAAAGTAGCTCATTTTGGTGAGATCGTATTTCACCCTCCACCGTATAATTTTTGCCCGGAATCATTTCGATATTTTTTTCGCCGCTATTTCCGTTTATACGGGTAACTTGTATGGAATGTTCGGGGTAAGCAAGTTTTAAAGCCGGGTCTCCGATAAGAACGTAGTTGAGTTTGTTCTTGTCGATTTCGGTGTTGAAATCTCGTTTAGCCAGTTTTAAAACATCTCCTATTCGTAAAGGAGAACCATTGGAATCCCGATCAAAGAGTCGCTTCATTAATCGTCGATTGATTTTATCGTTGCCATCGGTATAAACCACACGGGTAGTCGTTATTAAGGCTATGGCTCCGGCAGAGGGGTTGAGGAATACGTTCTCTCCGGCTGAAACGTCTTCTGCGTCGAATTGGCAGTAGTCGCATGTGATGGTGATAAATAGGGGTAACCGCGTATTGGTAAGATGGTCCATTTCATATCGGGAAAATAATCCTTCTCCGGTAAATCCTACTTCGGGGTCATTGTGTCCTATATAATTGAAGACGAGCATACCTTCATTGAATTGTTTCATCAACTCCCGATTGGCTTCGGGGTATTTTATTGTTTGGGGATCCATATAATAGGAGTCGATGTATATTTTATTCACTCTGAATCCCAATCTCGGTTGAGAAGTATTTTTGAGTAAAAGGGTGTCACTTCCTTTATCGGCTTGTTCGGCGTGTATCGCTCCGTCTCCATCGTCGGCAGCTATGCAGATATTGTTTTTCCATGAGGAAAAGTCTTTGTCGTGTACATATCGATATAGTTTATCTACTACCAATCGTGCGTTTTTAATCGAGGAAATGGGAAAACGACCGATTCCTAAACATACTTTATCGACCTTTATTTCTTCGCCCGAATTGTCTTCCAAGAAACCGAAATAATCTTCTATAACGAATGATTCTCGTTCGTCGATACTTGTTTTCGATTGGTAGGTAAGTAACATGTTGCATTCGGGTGAATGTAACTTTTCCATAGATTTGCGGTTGTTGTAAGAACCGTCTCCGAAAAGAAGCAGATAACGCGGACGAACGTTTTCATTACCTTCGGCTCTGTCGTAAAACATTTTCATTAATCTTCGATAGGCCGAGGCATCGGGTGTTCCCGATGAAAATTCGTTGAAAATTTTTTCTTGTTCAATAACTGCGACGGTTAGTCCTTCTTCTCTGTGCAGCTGAGCTACGCGTTCGGCTTCTGTCTGTAATGCTGCTGGGGTGATGATCGTTAGTTCGGGGATATTCAATGCGTGTAAGTTTTGGTTTTCGATTTGCCGTACGAAGGACGGAGAAGGAAAATTTTGTTCCGGGTCGAACGCAATGAACTCTCTGAGTTGAGCATCTTCTGGTGTAAATGAGGTTGTGTTGTTATCGAATGAGGTTGTAATGTTTTTCGGTCTATGGGGCGTAGTGACGTCCCAAACCAATGTTGTGGCTGTACTGTTTTCTATTTGGTAATAATTGTCGGTTTGCCGGTTGATAAAACGAAAGCAGACTTGCCCGTTGTATAATTGTAACTTACGTTTATAATTGAGTCTGATGTAATCGAGATATGCCGATAGGGTTGTTCCAGTACTGGCGTAGCGAAGGCTTATCGTTGATTCTTCCTCGGCTCGGTTCACTGTTTTAAGTGGGGAAGCTACTCGAAGAAATTCATGGCTATCGTAATATTTTGTGATTTTGTTCGAGGTATTGGTCGGTAATTCGGTCCCATTGTAAGAAATGTGTATATACCCTTCGCTTCCACTGATTTTTGCTCCGAAAGATACTCTTATTTTTATCGGAGAGGGTTGTGCTCCCGATAGGTGAAACGTGAAGTCTTGATTCGAATTCGATAGAAAATCTTCACCGAAGAAATTTTGTCCCGTTTTGCCTACCGATATTAATTCTTTTTCGTGTAGGGCATAGTCGTCGAATACGGTAATCGGGGTATCGATCTCGGTCGGTAAGGAAGATGATATGGTAGGAAAGTCGGTAGATTCGATGTTTCTATCTGTCAGGAAATAGCAGGCATATGTAGAATAGGGGTGAAGCCGATGTACAAATTCTTGACTGGCAGAATCGAAAGACCATTTGGTAGTGCCTTGCGAATAAAAATATAGTTTGTTGTTATGTCGCCAAAGTGGAATTTGCGGTAGGTCGTCTATGTAGTTATCGCTGTTTGCAAATAGTTCATCGATGACGGTTCCTCCATATCCGAACAGTTTTATTTTTGAAGGGTCTGTAAAACCCCAAGCCCTCAAAGAGTCTTCTGTTATTTGGTAAATTCCTGCATCGGTTGTCGATATCTTTACCCAATTGCCTTCCGCTAATATGGAGTTTTCCGCATAGTCTTGTCGATCTCTTCCGTATGTAGGTTGGAGTAAAATATAAAAACAAGCTATAATGGATAATATTCTTTGTTTTTGTGTTCGCTTAATCGTATGAGGCATTGGTATAAACTAATGGCTATTTAACAAAAAAATCAAGAACTTTTGTTTCTTCCAAATACCCTTCGAGATGGTCTCCTATTTTTACGGGTCCTACTCCTGCCGGTGTTCCGGTAAAGATGAGGTCTCCTATTTTCAAGGTATAGAATTGGCTGATATAAGCGATGAGTTCATCGATGTGGAAAATCATATCTTGACTATTGCCTTGTTGTACTTTTACTCCGTTTATAAACAAAGAGAAATTTATATTGTCGGCTTTGGGTGTTTGTTCGGGTAATGGAATGAATTTTCCGATGGGAGCCGAGTTGTCGAATCCTTTTGCAATGTCCCACGGATTTCCGTTCGCCCTTGCTTCGGCTTGCTTGTCCCTGGCCGTGAGGTCGATGCCTACCGTTACAGAGTCGTAGTATCGATGTGCAAATTTACCGGCTATGTTTTTCCCTAATCGGGAAATGTGGAAAACCAATTCGGTTTCGTATTCGATACGGTCGGAGAATTGAGGTAAAAAAAATGGCTTCCCGTCTTTTAGTAAAGCCGTTTCGGGTTTAAAAAAAATGATGGGATTTTGAGGAGTTTCTTTTTGGTTCATCTCTGCATTGTGTCCTCTATAATTCCAACCGACGGCAATTATTTTCATGAGATTTACTTGATATTATTTAACCGATTGAACATAACGGCTAAATGAGCATAAATAGATGTGTTTTGAATAACTATATGTTTGGGAACTCGAATCCGGTAAGGGGTAAAGTTCCAAATCGCTTTGATACCTCCGGCTATCATCTCTTCTGTCGCACTTTGAGCTTTGTCTATCGGGACGGTCAATATTCCTATTTGGACACCCAACTCTTTTTGCTTTTGAGTGAATTGAGACAGGGGATATACCGGAATATGATTAATGAAGGTTCCTGCCAACTCGGGTTTGACATCGAACCCGGCAACGACTTCGAGACCGTATTGCGACAATCCCGAATCTTGCATGAGCGCGGCCCCCAAACTTCCAACTCCGAAAATGAATGCTTTGTGCATAGACGTGAATCCGAGAAATTCTTCCAGTACAGCGACTAACGAATTTATTTCATAACCGACACGGGTTTTCCCCGAAATATTGATAAAAGAGAGGTCTTTGGCTATTTTCGACGAATCTACGCCTATTTCCTTTGCTATTTGTGTGGAAGAAACATATTCTTCTCCTTTTGTTTGTAGCAATTTTATATAAGCCAAATACCACGGAAGCCTGCGAAGCGAAGGCTCCGGTAATTTAATTGTAGATTTCGAATCCGAATTATACATCTTTTTGACTGTTTGATATACAAAGATATAACAAAATACTGAATTTTGGTTCAAATATTTTTTACTCGATCCCTTAAAAGGGATCGGCGATGTATATCCTTGTCGAAGAAACAGGCTATTCTCTGCCGGTCACACAGAGTTTTTTCGAACGAGTGGTTTCGTGTTCGTTGTCGGTCGATATAATCGCTTTGTACAAGTAGATACCACCGGGAACCCGAGTTCCGCTACCGTCGGTCAAATCCCATGTAATCGGGTAGGACTTGTACATGTCGGAGAGACCTTTTCCCGTATAACGCCATACTTCTACCCCCATCAGATTATATACCGATATGGTTACGTTTATCACGGCATCCGGTCTGTTGTGTCTCAAATAGAAATTTGTCGAAGTGCTGGCCGGGTTACGATCGGCATACAAGTCATAAATAACAGGTTTTAATCCGGCCTTTACCGTAAAGCCTATTTCGGTTTCCGACGAATTGTTTTCGGTGTCCCACACTTTTAATCGTAAAGAGTGTTCCCCTTCGCTCAGTCCGCTCAAAGGGTATGCGATAAACCCTCTGCCGAATTCGCCCAATGCAGGTTGGAAGTAAGAAGATACGTCGGTATATACGGTTTTATCGTCTAAGGTAATAGTCATCTGATGCCCGATACCGGCATCGGATATGTTTATTCCCGATTCATCATACACCTCGGCCATAAACAGAGGCGATTCGTTGACCGTATCGCCGTATTTGAACTCTTCGGAGTTGAGGTAGGCAGAATATATCTGCGGACCTTCAAAATCTTCGTTCGAGTCGTCGTTAAATCCTCCTACGATAAAGTTGGATTCATTGCCGTTTCCCTCTTGACCTTCATCGTTATAGCAATATAGATTTATCAATCCCTTGTCATCGGCAAAGTTGATTTCTCTCGGGACTTTGAATGAAATTTCAAAAATGCCGTTGACGATAGAGTCTTTTCCCACATAAAGGCGGTTGCTCCTTTCTTTAAATTCTATGGCTTTGCCTTCCTCTCCATAGCCGTGGGTTACTACGGTTACTTCGGAATCATAGACCGTCGGACAGATGATACCGTTATAATCGGTCGCTTTTTCTCCGCCGGGGGTATATATCTCTCCCTTTATAGAAACGGAGTCTCTCGCTTGTATGGTCGGTGTGGTTTGAGTGATGTCATGCCCGTTTATTTCGGTTACCTTAATTTGGTAATCGGGGTATAATAATTTTAGAGCCGGATCTCCCAATAGGGTGTAGTTCAATTTGTTGCTGTCTGTTTGTGCAATGTTGCATTTCGCTTCACGCAATATGTCGCCGAGTCGTGGATACTCGTGATTTTCATTTTTTTTGAATATTTGTTGCGCTACACCACTGTTGAGATAGTGATTGTCGCTGATATAAACGACTCGGGTCGTGGTGATGAGGGCTATACCTCCTCCGTTCGGATTCAGGCAAAGGATTTCTCCACCCGATGTTTCTTCGTGATCGTAACGTCCGAAGTCACAAGTCGCTGTGATAAACAGTGGCAACCTTTTTAAATACATGGATTGAATGTCGCCTATATTCAATAAATCTTCATGTGTCCATGCCACGGTACTGCCGTGACCTATATAATCTACTACGAGAACGCCGTCATCTAAAATTTGTAATAATTTTTTCTTGGCCGAAGGGTATGTTCGTCCCGTGGAGCCTATTTCTGCCGTGTAAGCATCCGTGTAGACTTTGTTGATGAAACAGTGGGCATCGCTATTCTCCATAATGCTGCAAATCTCTTCGGCCTGTTCCATGTGAATGGCATAATTTTCATCGTCGGCGACGACAAGAACCTGATTTTTCCAAGAGCCCTTATCGTTATTCTCTATATAATTGTATAATTTGGATACCACATCTTTGGCTTCTTGTTCGCTTTTTATGGGCAAACGGCCTATATTGACACGGAGTTTATCCGACGCTATTCTATTCCCGGAATCGTCGTCGAGGAATCCGAAGTAATCGTCTGTCGTATAGGATTGACGTTCGTCTGTTCCGCTGCCGTGCTGGTATGTGAGGAGTGTGGGGTATTTCACATATTTACCGGTTTCTCCTATTTTTCGGTTATCGTATAATCCTTTTCCAAAAAGCAATAGGTATAAAGGCTCTCCGTCGAGGCCACCTTTTCGATCGAAAAACATTTTCATCAGTCGTCGATAGGCTGTCGCATCGGGTGTTCCCGAGGAGAATTCGTTGAATACGGTTTCATGGTCGATGACAGCTACCTCCATACCGTCGTTCTCATTATGCAATCGAGCGATGCTTTGGGCGTAGGAGATATATTCTTTGGGCGTGAGAATAACCATGTCGGGGGTTGTCAAACCGTGTAAATTTTGGTTAGGCACTTTTTCAATAAACTCTACCGAGGCAACGGTAGCTTGTTCGTCGAATGCAATGTATTCTTCATTTCCTTTCGTAGGTACGAAACGTGCATTACCGTTGTTGACGTTGGGTTTGATAGAAACGGGATTCAGAGGATCCGATATATCCCAGATATGAGTCGTCGTCGAGTAACCTTGCAGGTTATAGCAACTGTTCGCAGGGAGCTGACCCAGCCGGAATTGGATACTTCCGTTGTATAATTGCAATTTTCTTTTATAGTTGAACCGAAAATAATTGAGACGGGCCATAGAGAGAGAACCTCCGTTTTGTCGGAAAAGGAGCGTAAAAGCCAGTTCCTCGCTGTCGAGGTCGATTTCTTTGAGCGTCGAGGTCATTCTTACGAAGTCATAAGAACTGCTCGATCCTGCTCCTATATTGTCGGTGTTGCTCGATGGAAGAGTTTGTCCATTGCGGGCAAAGACAAGTGTGGCAGTTCCACCTAATATTTTTGCTCCGAAAGAAGTTCTTAATTTTACAGGAGAGGAATTGTCTACGCCGGGAAGTTCGAATGTAAAACTCTTAGATGTCGTATAGCGGAAATCGTCGCCTAAAAATAATCGTCCTGTCGAACCGGGAGAATATAATTCCTGTTCGTATACGGCGTGTTCGTCGAATGAAGTTATGTCCTGTAATCCGGTCGTTTGTCCCCCTTCTCGCTCGACGATGGTCGCCGATTGATTTTTACTGTCAGTCAGGAAATAATATCCTGCGGTAGAATATGTGTTTTGTTCATGGTCGTATTCTTTGGTTTTTTCGTTATACGACCATGAAATGGGGCCTTGTGCGTAGAACAATATTTTACTGTCGGTGCGTATGACGGGTAACTGATTCAGGTCGTCTATATCGTTCTCAGAAAATGTTTCGGGTAGCATGGCGCCTCCGTATCCGAAAACGGTCACGGCCGAGGGATCGGAAAATCCCCATCTACGGAGTTCCCGATAGGTGATTTGGTGAATACCGGATTCGTAAACAGCCACTTTCACCCAATATCCGTCGGCGAGTTGCGATTGGGTCGCATAACGGCTGGGGTTGAGTGCAAACGATGTCTCTATGGTAAAAAAGAGCGTGCTTATGCACAGCCATATACGCAATAAGGACAAACGGTTTGCAAAGAATATATCGTGATGTCTCGTAATATCTTTCATCGTATTTTATATAACGGGAAATCGCTCGGTTTATTGCTGAATAAAAAGCGATGCGGGTTGTTTCGTATCGCTATCTTTATTATTTTTGAGGACAAATATAGCGAAAGGTGAGAGCAGAGACAAACGGAAATTGTATTTCGGGGTTGGCTATGCCGAAACGCATCCTATATTCTACAAATATAGCGAAAGGCGGGAGCAGAGACAAATGAAAACGGTTTTTGAATTTAACTATGCGAGATTGCCTTTTATATCCTAAATTGATAGAAGAGATAAAATTACCGAAATGAAAAAAAATAATGATTGGAAAGACAGATTGAATGTAGTTTATTCTACGAATCCCGATTTCAAATTCGATAATGGCGAGGAAGATGAACCTGAAACTTTGGAACCGGGGAAACAACAGTTGCGCATATCGTTGGATAAACGTAACAGAAACGGAAAATCGGTTACGCTCGTGACCGGATTTATCGGTACGGCCGAGGATTTGAAGGCTTTGGCGAAAAAGTTGAAAACCAAGTGCGGGGTAGGAGGGTCTGATAAAGAAGGCGATATATTGATTCAAGGAGATTTCCGTCAAAAAGTATTGGAAATTTTATTGTCGGAAGGGTATCGAGCTCGCATTATTTGATTTTATGTTACATATATACAAAGCATCGGCCGGTTCGGGCAAGACTTATACCCTGACATTGGAGTATATTAAATTGCTGTTGGGATATAGGGACGAACAGGGGCGTTATCGGTTATATCGGAAGAGCGATGCACAGCATCGACGTATTTTAGCGGTTACATTTACCAATAAGGCGACCGAAGAAATGAAGCATCGTATCGTTTTCCAGCTCGATATATTGGCGCACGATACGGAGAAGTCGCCTTATGTCGATGGCTTGATGCAACTGTTCGGTTGTACGGTTGAACAGATTCGGGGTATAGCTTCGGAGACGCTGTATGTTTTGTTACACGATTTTTCTTATTTCAATATCAGCACGATCGACCGTTTCTTTCAACAAGTGCTTCGGAATTTTACCCGTGAAATTGGATTGCAGGGAAGTTTTGAGATAGAGATGGATAACGATTTCGTTACGGCTTCTGCCATAGACCGCATGTATTCCGAATTGTCCGACGTCGACCAAAAAGGTCTTCTCAACTGGCTGATACATTATGCCGAGGAGCGTATAGAGTCGGGGAACTGGTGGAGCTTGGGAAATCGATCCGAACGGAAAGACGATTTGAGAGAACTGGCAGGGGAGTTATCGAAAGAAACTTATAAATTGTTTCGTAACGAGATACTTTCGCAAATCAAGGATAAGTCGGTTCTCGACGATTATCTGAAAGAGATGCGCCGTATCCGTGTCGAGTTCGAGTCCCTTTTACGGAAATTGGGAGAGGCGGCTATGGCTGTACTCGAACGTTATGGATTGTCGCCCGATGATTTTAAGGGGAAGGGGCGTTCTTGGATTCAGTATCTTAAAAAAATTGTCGATGGAAAAGTGGAGCCTCCGACACAGACTTTTCGGGCAAATGTGGGCAATCGGGACGGTTGGTTTTTGAAAAAAGAAATACCGGCTTGTATAGATAGTCTCTATGAGGAACTTAATCCGGTGTTGCAGGAAATAGTAGATTGTTTCGGAGAACCCTACGTGCGTTACAACACAGCGGTACAAAGTTCGAAATATATTTATGCTCTGGGGATATTGGTCGATATAGACCGCCGTATCGAGGAGTACGAAAAGGAACATAATGTACTTCTCCTGTCCGATACGGCCGGTATACTCAATGCGGTTATCAACGAGAACGATGCCCCGTTCATTTATGAAAAAATAGGGACGAGGGTCAACCATTTTATGATCGACGAGTTTCAAGACACCTCCAAACTGCAATGGCAAAACTTCGCACCTCTCATAGGAGAGAGTTTGAGCCATGACCACACCGATTTGATCGTGGGTGATGTGAAACAGAGCATTTATCGGTGGCGTAACTCCGATTGGTCTTTGTTGAATGAAGGCGTTCAGTCGTTGTTCAGACCGTCGCAGTATAGCGAAAGGTCTATGAATATGAACTATCGTAGTTGTGCCTGCATAGTAGAGTTTAATAATAGAATCTTTGGCGAGGCTGCTCGTTTGTTACAGCAGAAGTTAGAGCGAGAGATCGAGGAGTCCGCTTTGGTCGAAGGGAGCTTCGATGTCAAGATAGAAAAGGCTTATGCCGATATCGGGCAGAGAGTCGCCGATTCGAATCTTTTGCGCAGCGGTCATGTTTCTGTAACGATGTGGGAATCGGATAAAAAGGAGGATTTTTATAACGAGTCCTTAGCTCGTATTCCCGATTTGTTGAGGGATTTACAGGATAGGGGGTACACCCCCGGTGACATAACGTTTTTGACGAGAACTGCCAGAGAAGGGACCATGCTTGTCGATTTGTTGTTGCGTCTGAATTCCGAGAATACCGATGGGCGTTATCGTTACGACGTTATATCGAGTGAGTCGTTGTTGATAAGAAACTCTCCTATAATCAATTTGTTGATAGGAATTTTGAGATATATTCAAGATCCTTCGATCGAATTGAACCGACTGTTGGCTGTCTATGAATATAATAGCCGAAAATTCAAGGCGTCTGATGATGCGGTTATTTTGTCTTATTTCGAAGATAGAGAGAACATCGGGAGGCATCTCGATAATGATTTTTTCTCCTTTGTCGAGAGTATTCGCAAAGAGCCTTTGTTCGAGATGTGCGAGCGGATTGTTTCTTATTTTTCAGATGAGGGGGCTGACGAAGGTGAACGGGTGTATATACAGGCTTTTCAAGATTATGTTTTGGATTATTGTCGGACACATACGGCCGACTTGGGTTCGTTCTTGTCGTGGTGGGACGATAATGAGGATAAGTTGTCGGTGACGACTCCGCAGGAGCAAGATGCCATGCGGGTAATGACTATACATAAATCCAAAGGCCTTGAATTTAAAGTCGTAATCATTCCTTTTTGTAATTGGAGTTTGGATCATCAGTCCAATCAAACCAATTTTGTCTGGTGTCATACTCATGAAGAGCCTTTTTCTCGTATTCCGGTGCTACCGTTACGATATGGTAGCAGTTTGGCCCAGACCTACTACGCAACCGAGTATTTCGATGAAAAGATGTATGCTTGTATCGATAATCTGAATATCGCTTATGTCGCTTTTACCCGGGCGGAAGAAGAATTGCATATTTTTGCTCCGGCTGTTAAAAATAAAAGCGACAAAGGGCGTTTCGGCAGTATCTCGGCAATGTTGGGTGAAGTGTTGTTCCCGGAGGGGAACGATGGCGGCGACCTTCATTATGAGGCCGGAATCGATTGGCGAGCCGAGAAAAAAAAGAAAAACGTTTCTGCCGTACCGGCTTTTCCTGCCGGTATATATCGCTCTATCGAACCGGGAAATCGGTTGCACTTGCGATTGCAAGGGAAGGGCGTTTTCGGTGAGGGGAAGGATCGTACATACGGTACGCTCATGCATCGCATTTTGAGTCAGATAGAAACTCTCGATCGCGTCGACGATACGATTGCTGCGTTTGTCCGTTCGGGAGAGCTTTCCGAGTTGGAGTCGAAATCGATTCGTGAGGATATAAATCGTTGGCTTGCCGACGAACGGGTGAGTTCGTGGTTCTCGCCGGGGGTGAACGTGTGGACGGAAAGGGAAATTTTACAGCCCGATGGTTCGTTTTATCGTCCCGACCGGGTTGTCGAAACGGACAATGAGGTTATTGTTGTCGATTATAAATTCGGGAATGTGGAACGTGCCTCATACAAAAGACAAGTAAATACTTATACTTCCTTGATTGAAAAGATGGGATATGACCGAGTGTCGGGATTTATTTGGTATGTGTCTCTTGGGAAATTAGAACGGGTTTAAAATATTTAATTTATTTTGGATAAACGGAATAAATAATAGAAATTTGTTCCGTTTTTATTGTATTATTCTAATCGCTCGATAAGATGAGATTCATTACAGGATTGTTGGTGACCGGGTTGCTGTCTTCTTCGGTATTTAAAGTAGGTGCGGTCGCTCCTAAATCAGAGGTTAACGATACGATTGTCGATTTAAGACCGCTCGTTTACGAACAACCGTTTCAGAGGAAAGCCGATAAAATTACCGATGCGAAGTGGTTCCAGATGACCTACGTGGGAGTTCCGTTGGTTATTGCCGGTTTGTCGGTGAAACATGGCAGCGAGCATTTTCGTCAACTTAGAGAAGATTTTGTTCCAAATTTTCATTACGGTTATGACGATTATCTGCAATATGCTCCGGCCGTAGTTATGTTAGGGTTGAAAGGATTCGGTGTGGAAAGCCGCAGTTCGTGGGGACGTATGTTGGTTTCCGATGCTTTTTCCGTGGCTATAATGGCTTCGGTTGTCAATACCATTAAATATACGGCTCATGTGCGTCGACCCGATAAAAGTAATTATAAATCCTTTCCCTCGGGGCATACGGCTACTGCATTTATGGCGGCCATGATGATGCATAAGGAGTATGGCGATCGTAGTCCGTGGTATAGCATTTCGGCTTTTACAGTCGCAACGGCTACGGGAATTAGTCGGATATTGAATAATCGGCATTGGTTGTCCGATGTGTTGGCGGGAGCCGGTATCGGTATTCTTTCAACGGAATTAGGCTATTATTTGGCCGATTTGATTTTTAAGGATAAAGGTCTTAATTTCGAATCTCCCCGGTATTATCCTTTGTTGGAAAATCCCTCGTTTGTAGGGCTTTATATGGGTTTTATATCCGGGTTGGGAAGTATAGATATAGGTAACGGACTTCGAATAAACACGAATATAGGTAGCCGTATGGGTGTCGAAGGAGCTTATTTTTTCAATAAATACATAGGTTGCGGCGGATTGGCGACGGTGTCCAATATCCCCGTATCGCTGAATAATCGTCCCGATGTCACGTTAGAGGCGATAGATGAGAGTCGGGTTATGGCAGGGGCTTATTTCTCATATCCTTTTACAAGACGTTGGAACTTGGGGTGTAAGGCGTTGGCTGGATATAGTTATATACTGGACCGCTCGATTGGTCGTGACGAGATAAAATTGGGAAATAACGGGTTTGCTTGGAGTGCAGGCGTGTCGGTTGGTTATGTGTTGAAGCGCAATTTCGGGGCAAGACTGTTTTGCGACTACTCGTCTACCTCGACTTCGTTGGGCTTGTCTCCCTCTACCGAACTGGGTATCATGGATATTTCGTCGAAAAATCGTACGATCCATGCTCTCACATGGGGAGCGACGGCGAATATTCTGTTCTAAGGAAGTGTGGAATTACATAAGTATAGATATAAAGAAAGCCGTATCGATCGATACGGCTTTCTTTATATGTCGAATAAAAAATTTTAGAAAGGATGTCTTTCGTCCGATACCGTCAATTTAGCACGACCTTTGGCGCGACGGCTGGCTAATACACGACGACCATTGGCAGTCGACATTCTCAGGCGGAATCCGTGTTTATTTATTCTCTTTCTGTTTGAAGGTTGAAATGTTCTTTTCATTGCCGTTATATTTTATCGTTATTATTCTTTTTTCGGACTGCAAAAATAGATACTTTTTTTTAATAAACCAAGAGATAATCTATTTTTGGGGTTTTCTTTTTGAGATTTTACCGATTTAATTTACTTTTGCATTTGGAATCGTCAGAAACAAAGAATAATATAAATCCAAAATAAAGTAATAAAGACAAGTATGATTAACTCGCAAGACATTAAAAACGGAACTTGTATTCGTTTGGACGGAAAACTCTATTTCTGTGTAGAATTTTTACATGTAAAACCGGGTAAGGGCAATACGATTATGCGTACCAAATTGAAAGATGTGGTATCGGGTCGAGTGCTCGAACGCCGTTTCAATATAGGCGAAAAGCTGGAAGATGTTCGTGTAGAACGTCGTCCGTATCAATTCTCTTATAATGAAGGAGAACATTATCATTTTTTGAATCAAGAAACGTGGGACGACCTTATCATCAATAAGGACTTGATTACGGGGGTAGACTTTTTGAAAGAAGGCATGGTTGTCGAAGTCGTTTCCGATGCTTCTACCGAAACTGTTTTGTTTGCCGAGCTTCCCGTAAAGGTGCAGCTGGAAGTTACCTATACCGAACCCGGTTTGAAGGGCGATACAGCGACCAATACGACTAAACCGGCTACGGTGGAAACCGGGGCTACGGTGCGTGTTCCTCTTTTTATAGAAACGGGAGAGATGATTGTTGTAGATACTCGCGACGGTTCTTATATCGAACGTGCGAAATAAGATTGAATCTAAATAAGATGTATGAAACGGAGTTCACCATAAGCGAACTCCGTTTTTTTATTTTCTTGAACTCCTTTCCTCTATGGACATAGAGGTTTTTTCGGTTCAGTAAAAAATTCGAGGGGATAGACCTAAATTTTAGCGAATGCGATGGGATTGCATTTCACCCTCTCCTCTGCCGTGTCCCGTAATGTTATGGGGTACGGCGGAGGAGAGGGTGAACTTTTTTCTTTATGGTTTGGTGTTTTTGTAGTGAGCGGGAACTATTCAACTTTCTCCCCTGTTGCGGACAATAGGGGAGAGACCAAAGGAACAGTAGTTTCTGAGGAGAGGGGTTGGAAAGATAGGATAAAATTTTGATTGTATGTATTAACCCCTCCGTCACTGCGTGCCACCTCCCCTATATTTTGCTGTGCAAAACACCCCGTAAGGCTACGGGACACGGCAGTGGAGGAGTGTGTGAATACCCCGCAATGCCGCAGGTATAGGAGAGGCGCTTAAAGGATTATTCTCCTTTTGGGGTGTAAGGATATATTTTACACTTCTCCCTTGCCGTGTCCCATGCTTTACGGGGATTCGCAATACGATAGGGAAGAAACGGTAGTGCCGAATGTAACCTTTGTTCTCTCTGTTTTTTATGGAATATGGTATGCGTCTCGACAAAAATCTTAGAAGCTGTTTTAATTTATTCCGATACAGATTGAGACCTATGTTGAAGCAGATTGGAGTCCGAGATATGCAGCCAATAGTGGGCTATTGACAAAAATCAAGGGATTCAAGATGCAAGACAGAGACTCAATATGGCCGGAACATACCAGCTTGAAATGATAATATTATTTCTCAATAAATTTAAAACAGCTTCTTAAACAAGTTTGTTTTTATGCATTCGACTTTACCTATATTTGTATAATGTAGGATTTGTTTCGGCATAGCCAAGCTGGAAATATGATTTCCTCTTGTCTCTGCACTCAACTTTCACTATATTTGTAGAATATAGGATGCGGTTCGGCAGAGTCAAATCGGAAATGAGATTTCCGTTTGCCTTTGCGCTCACCTTTCTCTATATTTGTCTCAAACTGAATAATTGTCGTTATGCCTTATTTTTCGATCATAATTCCGGTATATAATCGTCCCGACGAGGTCAATGATCTTTTGGAAAGTCTGTCGAAACAGACCTATAAAGATTTTGAAGTGATAATAGTAGAAGACGGTTCGACGGTATGTTGTGCCGATGCCGTGAAAAGATATGCTAGTATAGTGGATATACACTATTATTATAAAGAAAACGAGGGTCGAAGTATAGCCCGTAATTATGGGCTGGAAAGAGCCGTGGGGAGTTATTTCATTTTTTTTGATTCGGATTGTGTGATTCCGGAAGGTTATTTCGAGGCTTTAAATGCAGTATTGAATCGGCATTATACCGATTGTTTCGGCGGGCCCGATGCTGCTCACGATTCGTTCAGTGACGTTCAGAAGGCAATAAATTACTCGATGACGTCATTCCTGACGACAGGAGGAATCAGAGGCGGAAAAGTTCAACTTGAAAAATTTACGCCGAGAACATTCAATATGGGATTTTCGAGAGAGGTTTATGATCGAGTCGGGGGATTTAGAGAAATGTTCAGTGAAGACATCGATATGAGTACCCGCATTCGTCAGGCCGGGTTCGATATATCTCTTATCCGCGATGCGTTTGTCTATCATAAACGAAGAATTAGTATGCGTTTGTTTTTCAGACAGATTTATATCTTCGGCATGTCGCGCATTTCCCTTTATTTACTCTATCCTGATACGTTGAAACTGGTTCATTGGTTTCCGGCATGTTTTGTCATAGGCACGTTGGCCATGATAGTCGCCTCTTTTTTCTGGTGGCCGGCTATCTTGCCGTTAGCGATGTATTTGTTTGCTGTTTTCTTAGTTTCATGGTGCGTGAACAAACGGTTGAAAATAGCAGCCTTGTCGGTAGTCGCCAGTATAATACAGTTGGGGGGATATGGCATGGGTTTTCTGAAAGCGTTTTTTTATAAAGTTCTGTTAGGCAGAGGTAGGGACGAGGCAGAAGAGGTGCGTTTGCGAAAAGGAAAATAGCAATGGACAAGAAAAGAGAGAAACTGAAAATTACCGAATGGGCAATCGAGGACCGTCCTCGTGAAAAGATGATGCTACACGGTATCAGGGCGTTGAGTAACGCCGAACTTATAGCAATTTTGATAGGTTCGGGCAATGTCGATGAAACAGCGGTTGAACTCTCCCAACGTATACTCAATTCGGCTGGAAACAGCTTGAACAACTTGGGTAAATACGGAATGGACGATTTTGTAAAGCCATTTAAGGGAATAGGAGAAGCTAAGGCTATTACTATTATGGCTGCTCTTGAAATAGGTCGGCGGCGTCGCGACGAAGAATTGCCCAGACGACCTTCGATAAGCGGCAGTGCCGATGTATATAATTTATTGAGGGGACAGATGATAGACTTGCCTCATGAAGAGTTTTGGGTCTTGCTGCTTAATCGGGCCAATCGGGTGATAGATACGATCAAAGTTAGTCAAGGGGGAACTTCTGCGACGGTGGTCGATGTAAAATTAGTTATGCGATCGGCTTTACAGCAATTGGCATCGGCTGTTATTTTGTGTCATAATCACCCTTCGAATAATCTTAATCCCAGTCAAGCCGATGATAAAGTAACCGAAAAAATAAAGTCGGCTGCCGCTTTATTCGATATTTCGGTTCTTGACCACATCATTGTCGGTGAAGATGGTTATTTCAGTTATGTCGACGAAGGGCGTTTATGAAGTAGTGCCTATTTACTGTTTATTTTCATATAACTCTGTCAAGTGCTTGATAACGACTTCTCCCATTAATTGTTGTCCGAGAGCGTTGGGATGCAGTCCGTCATAAAGATATTTATGCTCTTTGGCTTCAACGGCTTCTGTAATACCCGATTCTTCATACATGTTGATTGCCGGACAGTTCAGTTTTTCTCCGGCAAGCAGGATAGCATCGACAAACATCGGTAATTTTTGGGAATGAGAAGAACGCTGGATCGGAGTCAGCAATACGATTTCGGTATCGGGACTGTATTTACGAATGATGGAGACAGCCCAGTTTATAGCTCCATATAAAGTTTTTCTGTCTGCCTCTTGGTAGGGCTTGTCCAGTTCCGATGGATCTCCGATAGGCTTTCCGTTAGAACTGTCGTTCGTTCCGCAGGATATAATGACAATAGTCGGGTCGAATGTAGAATTTTTAGTTTTTAATCCGGTCAAAGGAGCAGGGGTGGAAGTATGGAATTTTTCTCCTTCGGCTTCCGATATAATTTCACCTTCGGGTATTATCAGTTGTAAAAACCGATATACTTGATTGGATATGACATTATTTGTGTGTACACCGTCGTATACGGGTTTCGGATTCGTATCGACAGTTGTCCCTTGATAGTCGGTCCATTGGGCTCCCGACACGGCCAGGTTGGTTAGTTCCATGTCGAAATGTTGGGCTGTGATCCATGCCCATGAATCTTTGGGCGCTGTGATGCTGTTGCCGATGGCGACCATTTGTTTTCCGTATAGGGGTTGACAACAAACAAGGAGCATGGAAACTAATCCGGCTGTAATAATGAGATGGAAGATGTTTTTCATTTTATAATATGAATAAAACCTGCTACATTTCGGTAACAGGTTTTGTAAAAAAAGATTAATTCCTAATTTTTATTTCTTTGCAGAAGTATATCGCTTATTCAATAGTTCGACCACTTCGTTGGTTATGTCATATTGAGGATTGATATAAAGCGTGCTGGCATTATTGAAGATAGCCTCGTATTTCTTTTCTTTATTATATTCTTTGATAAAGAGATTGATCGAGTCGTTCATTTGCATCAACATTTTTTGTTGTTCCAGCATATTTTCGTTTTCCAATCTTTGAGCATATTCTTGCAAGTCGGCAGCCTTTTTTTCCAATCGTTGATATTCTTGTTGGGCTCTTTCGGGAGAGAGGAAAGCGTTATTTTGATATTTACGTTGAAAATCGTCTTGTTCTTTCTTCAATTGTCTCGCTTTTTCGTTGATGGATGCTCTTGCGTTTTCTTGCTTGTTGATCATCTTTTCATTTAGATCTTTGGCATAGTTGTATTTTGAAAGCAAAGAATCTACATTAATATAGGCGATAGGCAGTTTGCCTCCGTAAGAAGAAATAGTAGTGTCATCGCTTACGGATTGGTTTGGAGCAGCCTGTTTATTGCCGCATTGTACCATCAATAAAGAAAGGGCAACCACAGTTGTAATCCGGATTGCAAGGGTGAATGTTTTCATAATTCGTATTTATCAGTCTAAAAATTTATATTGCGTTTACCAGATCATTTTTTCCGTTCTAGGGCATCGGTCGATACAGCACAAACGATTCCTTTATTTCGTAAATGCCGGTTGTCGCTGATGTGCGAACTCGGGAAACGACCTCCTTTCACGAAGAAAACTCTTATTCCCAAAAGAACGACAGCCACTGCAACAAACCCTACGGTAAAAAGTAAAATATTCCACATTTTGACTATATTTGATTTCATCGAATATAGACCGAGGTTCGGAGTGAAAAATGGACTTGTCCATTTTGTCCTTCTCTTACCTTTCACTATATTTGTATAGTAAAACAAAGATAAGCAATATATAGCAAAAACAAACTCATTGATTGTGCTTTTACATTATCTTTGTTTTGCAAAGATAGGAAAGGAAAATGTGATTTCGGTCGAAGAATGGAAATATTTTGCCGACAGAATCGGCAAAAGAGTGAATTTTAACATAAATTTCTTCGAATGCAGAAAGTTTAGCAGTGATCAAATTGCAACTAAAATATAAAAAGTATGGACATAAAAGAGCTGAAACCGACATCAATTTGGCACTATTTTGATGCGATAACCGGGGTTCCCCGCCCTTCGAAAAAGGAGGAACGTATTCGTGAGTTTTTATTGAACTTCGCTAAGGAGCAGAACCTTGAAGTAAAGGTTGATAAAACCGGGAATGTAGTTATTACCAAAGAAGCTACTCCGGGTTGTGAAGGAGCTCCTACGGTAATATTGCAAGCTCACATGGATATGGTGTGTGAGAAAAACGGAGATGTGAAGCATGATTTTGAGCGAGATCCTATCGAAACGTATATAGATGGAGAATGGGTGAAGGCTCGCGGAACGACATTAGGGGCCGATAACGGTATAGGTATGGCGGCAGCTATGGCTGTTCTTGCCGATAAAGAGTTGAAGCACGGACGGATACAAGCTCTGTTTACGGTCGATGAGGAGACGGGCTTGACAGGAGCTTTCGGATTAGAGTCCGGAATGATCGATGGCAAATATTTATTGAATCTCGATTCGGAAGATGAAGCCGAGATTTTTATCGGCTGTGCCGGAGGTATCGATACGACATCGGCTTTTACATATAAGCAAGAAGCATTACCCGCCGGTAAATTTTATTTACGTGTCGAGGTAAAGAATCTTTTGGGAGGCCACTCCGGCGGGGATATTCATTTGGGTCGAGGAAACGCCAATAAATTGTTGGCTCGTTTTTTATGGTTGTGTATGCAACGTCACGAAGTGCATTTGTGTGCTATCGACGGTGGTAATTTGCGCAATGCCATACCGCGGGAGGCAATGGCTGTTATCGCGGTAAACCCCGAGGAAAAAGAGGCTGTTCGAGCCGAGTTGAATCATTATGCTGCCGATGTCGCTGCTGAACTGAGCGGAGTTGATCCCAATGTGACTGTGGACATGGTGACTGCCGATACTCCCGAATTTATGATAGAGGATAAAGTTGCACGTGCTTTGATAAGCGCTCTTTATGCAGCTCCTCACGGAGTAATAGCCATGAGTCATGATATAGAGGGCTTGGTGGAGACTTCGACCAATTTGGCATCTGTTAAAATGACCGAGCCGGGTAAGATTGTCGTGGCAACCAGTCAGCGCAGTTCGGTAGAGTCGGAGAAATACGATATCGCTTATCAAGTTGAGTGTCTGTTCCGTTTGGCCGGAGCTGAACCTTCTCATGGCGACGGGTATCCGGGCTGGAAACCCAATATGCACTCTCGCATTAAAGATATTGCAGTCGAGGCTTATCAAGAATTATACCAACAGACACCTGCTATCAAGGCTATTCATGCCGGATTGGAGTGTGGATTGTTTTTAACGAAATATCCTCAGCTCGATATGATTTCATTTGGTCCTACATTGCGGGGAGTTCATTCGCCCGATGAGAAGATGCATATTCCGGCGGTAGAGAAATTTTGGAACCATTTGGTTTTGATTTTGGAAAAAGTTGCGTTGGAATAACGTGTTGAGGGAGAGACGGGAATTTTGAAAAATATCTCTCCATTTATTCGAACAAAAAAGAGGGAAGCCGATTAATCGGCTTCCCTCTTTTTTGTGTTATGGTCTAATGATTATTTCATGGCGAAATTAAAGTGCTGTGCAGCTTCTTGATAAGCCATTACACCCGCTTGCGAGAGTTCTATGATCATGTCGTTTCCATCGACTCCCGGCATTTTTACATGATTGTCATCGACGAATGTCATAAACTTCGTCGTTTCGCCATTGGCAGAAACAGACCAAGAGTTGTCATTGCTATCGAACACGAACCCGATAGTCGTATTGTCTTTTTGATTGGTAATCGTATAACCGTTTTCATCGGTCGTTACTAAGTAAGTATCTCCATTTTCTCCTTTTACTTCTTTTGTCGATTGAGATACAAGATTTTCACCGCTCCAAAATTCGATGGAGTTCAATACAAGAATATCGGCAACTACTGTCAATTCATATACGGGGATAATGTGGAATGCGATGAATACAAGTTCGTTTACGAATTTATTGCCTACACCTTCGTTCCAGCCGAGTACTTTATTAGTCAATTTAAATGATCCGATACAAGAAGAAAGACCCAGCGATACACACAACGCTATGGCAACAACCATGTTTAATTTGTTCTTTTTCATAACTTCAATTTTTAAGTTAGTAATATGTTTATGTACAAAATAATACAAGAATGAAAACAAATGTTCCTATTGATTATGTCGGGATATAGCTTACTTTTGTATTCTATTTATACAAATATACGAATTTTTTGGAGAATGTGATTTTTATAAAGGAATTTTTTCTTGGTATATTTTGTAATAGCGTAAAACTTCATGGACATAGGCTACGGTTTGTCTGCCTTTGAAATAGCCAAATTTACAAACTTCGTCATTGAAATATTCAGGGTTGCTTTTAAGTAAAACGAATTCACTCACGTTTTTATCCCATACATGGGGATTTTTCCCATATTTCTTAGCGAGAGCCATAGCGTCGAGTATATGTCCGAGCCCTCCATTGTAAGCCGCCAATATAAATTTTATGCGTTCATTTTTATCTTCGATATCAGCAAGACTCTTATTGAGAGATTGGATACTTTTTACAGCCGCACCGATATTTTTTTCGGGATTGGTTATTTCGTTCATGGAAACACCGAATGCCTGAGCCGTACGAGGCATCAGTTGCATAAGCCCTCTCGCTCCGGCCCATGATACCGCCAAAGTATCGAAATGGGATTCGTTATAGGCTTGGGCGGCAAGTATGCGCCAGTCCCAATCTATTTGCTTGGCATATTTTTTAAAAAGAGGGTCGTAGATAGATATTTGTCCTTTGGGTATGGATAGTACGGCCGATGCCGGTAAAGTTTTACTCAGTTCGAAATATCGGCGGGAAATACTTCGGTAAGAGTCTGATTTGTGGTTTTCCTTTACCCATTGGTTTATAGCATGAGCGAGGGATTTGGAGTGTTTGTTTACCGCCCATGAAGCTCTTTGCGGGAAACTGACTTTCAGATGAATGTCTATGTTGTTATAGTAGGTACGATTCAATTGCGCGAGGTTATTATCGGCCAAAGTGTAAGGTATCTCTCCCGTAGAGACCATTTCTATAAGTTCCTCGGTAACGACTGTATCTTTGTCGATATGATGTATATGTATCCCGCCGCCGAGTTCATCGTTGAGGTTTTTGATTCGGTCTTCGTATTTAGATCCTGCTTCGACATAAATATCTTTCCCGATTAAATCGACAACGTCGTTAACCATTTCGTTTTTAGGTTTTCGAAGTTGAATCAGCACTTGGTGAGTGATGTTTTCCGCTCCGCAATATAACCATTCATTCTTGGCATCGCCGATAATGGGCATTTCATAAGCTATAATATCACCCTCGCCTTTTTGTAACATTTCGGTGAGGCGCTTGATGTTGTCGGCGACGATGACTTTCGTTTTTAGGTTGTGGTGATCTGCGAATTGTTTGATACGCTCGTATTCGTATCCCATTTCTTCTCCACGATAAATAAAGTAGGACGTGGAGCTATACAATGTCAAGACACGTAATTCTCCACGCTGGCAGATAGAATCGAAATCGTTCAAGACATTTTCCGACGAGTGCTGTTTGTTTCCTCCACAAGCCGAGACGAAAATCAGCACGAAGAGTATATATATCCAATAGGATATTGCCCTCCGCATGATTTCTAACCTTTAAGTTTGTGGGAAATAAAATTGGTCATGATTTCTATGGCCACCGAGTTGTGTCCGCCTTGGGGGATAATGATGTCGGCATATCGTTTTGTAGGTTCGATATGTTGCAGATGCATCGGTTTCAAAACCCGTTCGTAGCGTTCGATAACCATTTCGACCGTACGTCCTCGTTCGATAATATCCCGATTGATGACTCTGATAAGTCGGTCGTCGGCATCTGCATCGACGAATACTTTCATATCCATCATGTTTCGGAGTTCTTCATTGCAAAGAATAAGAATACCTTCGACGATGACTATATCGCGGGGCTCGACGGTTATTGTCTCGTTGGAGCGGGTACATGTCAGGAACGAATATATGGGCTGTTCGATGGAGTGTCCCGCTTTCAGTTCTTTCAAATGTTTTACCAGTAAATTGAAGTCGATGGCAGCCGGTTCGTCGAAATTGATATTTTGTCTTTCTTCTACGGGTATATGACTGCTATCCCAATAATAGGAATCTTGTGGAATAACGGCAGTTTGTCCGGCGGGTAGGCTTTCGATAATTTTTCGTACAACGGTGGTTTTTCCCGAACCGGTTCCGCCGGCTATTCCTATAATTAACATAGTTGTTTTAGTTAAAGTGTGAAACGGAATTTATCTATATTCAAATCGTCCTTTGTCCGATTCGATGATTAGCTCGTTGCGATCGGACGCTTCGGTATATCCTACAATTTGAGCGTCGATACCGAATGAATGACTGATCTCGATAACTTTTTGAGCATTCGATGAGTCTACATAGATTTCCATGCGATGCCCCATGTTGAATACTTTGTACATTTCATGCCAGTCGGTTCCCGATTGTTCCTGTATGATATTGAACAAAGGCGGAACCGGAAAGAGGTTGTTCTTGATAACTCTCATCTTCTCTACGAAATGCATGATTTTGGTTTGAGCTCCACCCGAACAGTGTACCATACCGTGTATCTGCGACCGCATCTCGTCGAGCAATTTTTTTATGACAGGGGCGTATGTTCGTGTAGGTGACAATACCAGTTTACCGGCATCTATTCCTAATTCGGCTATTTTGTCTGTAAGTTTCAATGTCCCTGAGTATACCAATTCGTCAGGAACTGCATTGTCATAGCTTTCGGGGTATTTGGTCGCGAGATATTTCCCGAATACATCGTGTCGTGCCGATGTCAAACCATTGCTGCCCATGCCTCCGTTATAGCTTTTTTCATACGAGGCTTGTCCATAGGACGATAATCCTACTATGACATCGCCCGGCCGGATATTGCCATTCGATATGACATCTTTCCGTTTCATGCGACAAGTGACAGTGCTATCGACTATGATCGTTCGAACCAAATCTCCGACATCGGCCGTTTCACCTCCGGTGCTATATGCGTTTACTCCGAGGTCCCGCAATTCGGCGAGGAGTTCTTCTGTCCCGTTTATGATTGCCGAAATGACTTCTCCGGGGACCAATAGTTTATTTCGTCCGATCGTCGAGGACACGAGTATATTGTCGGTCGCGCCTACGCAGAGCAGATCGTCTATGTTCATGATGAGGGCATCTTGCGCTATGCCTCTCCATACACCGAGGTCGCCAGTTTCCTTCCAATACATGTAAGCTAATGACGATTTGGTCCCTGCTCCATCTGCGTGCATGATGTTGCAATATTCGGGGTCTCCTCCGAGTATGTCGGGTATAATTTTGCAAAACGCTTTTGGGAAAATTCCTTTATCTATATTTTTTATGGCGTTATGTACATCTTCTTTTGAAGCCGATACGCCTCGCAGATTATAACGTTGGTCGTTCATAGGCGGATATTTGAATAATTACAAATTTAATGTAAAAAAGAAGTCGATGCAAGCATCGGGGTTATAAAACGAAAGTCAGATATATGAATATAACGGGCGAGGCTATCAATTCGCTGTCGAAGCGATCGAGAATACCTCCGTGCCCCGGCAATATTTTCCCGGAATCTTTTACTCCTGCCGTACGTTTGAGTAAGGACTCGCATAAATCTCCCCAAGTGGAAAATATGGAGGTTAAGATTCCCATACCTATCCATTGGGCTGTCGAAAGCATACCCGGTATGATGTAGTTTGCCAAAGAAGCGAGTATGATACAGAATGCCAAACCTCCGAAAAATCCTTCCCATGACTTCTTTGGCGATATGCGCTCGAACAGTCGATGTTTACCTAACGTACAACCTACGATATACGCACCGGTATCGTTTGTCCATACGAATACAAAAAGAGCCATCAGCAAATATTCGGTATTCATGAATAGTTGATAGTCGCTTTTGTATCCCCAAACTCCTAATAGGGCCAAAGGCAGTACAACATAAATTTGACCTAAAATGCTATATGCCCAACTGGTTATGGGCGATTTTTCGGGTGTCGAATAGAGTTGCGTGACTGGACGTGCGATGAGGTAAATAACGTAAGTGAGGATAGAAGCCTTTTGGAAGTTATATGGTAATTGTCCAGAGAAAGAAAATACAGCTAGAAATAGGGCACAGGCTCCTGCCATGTCGAGCATGAGTAATATCTTATCGAACTTTCTGCCAAATTGAGTCAGGTTTATAAATTCGATATATCCGAGGAGCGAGATGATACCGAATATAAAGAGAAATGTATAAGCTCCTGATAGAACGGCCGTTGTGATGATAACGATAAAAAGGATACCGGTTAAAGTTCGGGTCAATAAATTTTTCACGATTTTTTTGTTTTGATAAATCGCTGACAAATATAACTATTCTCTGAAAAAACTTACGTTTATTTAGGGCTCTTTTTTGGTGATGCGACATAAAAAAGAGATATCGACAAGTCGATACCTCTTTTCTTATATAGGGGGAGTTGGTGAAAACTATGTATTCTCCGAATCTTTCTCTGGTTTTTCCTCCGTTTTGTTTTCCCTTTCATGGGTATTGTCGTTTCCTGTCGAGAGGTCTTTTTCTTGGGTTTCTTTCTCGGCTTTTTCTCCTTCTTGTTTTGCCGATTCTTCGTCCTGCAAGATTTCTTCGGAGCGAGATACCCACGGACGTTTTCCAAAGATATGTTCGACATCTTCCGAGAAAATAACTTCACGGGAGATCAATACTTCTGCCAGTTGGGCGTGTTTGTCGGCATTCTCTTTTAGAATTTTTTTAGCCCTTTCGTATTGTTCGCTTACGATTTTGCTTACTTCTTCATCGATGAGTTTAGCCGTGTCTTCGCTATACGGTTTGGTAAATCCATATTCTTGCCCTGTGGAATCATAATAAGAAAGATTCGGTAATTTTTCGCTCATACCGAAATAAACGACCATAGCATAAGCCTGTTTGGTAACCCTTTCCAAATCGTTGGAAGCACCGGTTGAGATTCGTCCGAGAAATACTTCTTCTGCTGCACGACCTCCTAATGTGGCGCACATTTCGTCGAGCATCTGCTCGCGAGTCGTGATTTGTCGTTCTTCGGGGAGATACCATGCAGCTCCCAATGCACGTCCGCGAGGAACGATCGTTACTTTGATGAGGGGGTTGGCATATCTCAATAACCAGCTGATAGAAGCATGCCCGGCTTCGTGTATGGCAATGGAGCGTTTCTCCTCTTGGGTTGTAATCTTAGATCGTTTTTCCAGACCGCCGACGATACGATCGACAGCATCCATGAAGTCTTGCCGTTGAACGCTTTTTTTGTTTTTTCGGGCGGCGATGAGGGCGGCCTCATTGCAGACATTGGCTATATCTGCGCCCGAAAAGCCGGGGGTTTGTCGAGCCAGAAGGTCTACATCGACAGAATCGTCTATTTTTACATTCCTTAAATGGACTTTAAATATTTCTTTCCGGTCGTTCAATTCGGGCAGTTCTACGTAGATTTGACGGTCGAATCGTCCGGCGCGCAGCAATGCTTTATCCAATATGTCGGCTCGGTTGGTAGCAGCCAAAATGATAACTCCGCTGTTCGAGCCGAATCCGTCCATTTCGGTTAGCAACTGATTTAATGTATTTTCTCGTTCGTCGTTAGAACCCATATTCGGATTTTTCCCACGAGCACGCCCCACAGCATCGATTTCATCGATAAAGACGATACACGGAGCTTTCTCTTTGGCTTGTCTGAAAAGATCGCGAACACGAGAGGCTCCCACACCGACGAACATTTCTACGAAATCGGAACCAGATAAAGAGAAAAACGGGACGTTGGCTTCTCCGGCAACGGCCTTTGCCAATAATGTTTTTCCGGTTCCCGGAGGACCTACCAATAAGGCGCCTTTGGGGATCTTGCCCCCTAAGTCGGTATAACGATTGGGATTTTTTAGAAACTCTACGATTTCTTCGACTTCTTGTTTGGCTTCCGATAATCCGGCAACGTCATTGAACGTCACTTTTACAGCGCCGTCTTTATCGAAAAGTTGAGCTTTGGCTTTCCCTACATTGAATACTCCTCCGCTGCCTCCTCCGCCTTGATTGGTCATTCGGCGGGCTAAATAAATCCAAAATACAATGAGTAATATGAATGGGCCTACCGACCATAATATGTTAGTTAGGTCACTACTGTTTTCGTAATAGACTTCTGCATTAAAACCATCTTCCTTTTTCCACGTATCGAGAGTTTTTGCAAAACTGTCTCCCGAAGGAATATTGGTATATATTACTGGTTTCCCGTTTATTTTGTCAGTTTTAAAGACAGCTTTGGCTGTACTGTCGTTCAGTTGGGCTTCGGCATAATCTTTTTTGGCGAAAACGGTCAGTCTGGTTATACCGCCCTCTTTGGCGATTTTTTCGAATTCGGTCCAATTCACTTCTTTACTCATCGTGTTGTCATTCATGTAGTAAAGTCCTATTAAAACGAGAGCGATGAGCGAGTACATCCAATACAAATTGAATCGAATACCTTTCTTTTTAGGTCCTAATGGAGACATATTGTTGTTTCCCATATTTTGATGATATAATGTGCTGTTGATGTATCAAAAATTATTCCACATCGGGAATTTCTGCCAATTTGGCATCATTCCATAATTGTTCGAGCTTATAATAATTTCGGTATTCCGGTAAAAAAATGTGGGCCAATATGCTACCGTAGTCGATAACAATCCATTGTCCGTTTTGATATCCGTCGTATCCGAAAGGTTTTATCCCTGTATTTTGTAATACATATTCTCTTATACTATCGGCAATCGCCATGACTTGGGTTGTCGATTGTCCTTCGCAAATAATAAAATGAGAGGTGGCTGCCGATTCTATTTTTGAGAGATCTACGGTTGTAATTTTCTTTCCTTTTTTTTCTTGAATGCCTTCTACGATGGTTTTAAGTAATTGCTTTTCTTTCATTTGTTTGAATATATAATCTCAGTTTGCAAAGATAATGCGATTTTTCCGATTTCAAGAGAGGTGACTTGTTATAAAATTGAGGGTTTAGTTAAAACTCCTTTTTAATAAATGTTATAGAGAAAGGTTTTTGTAAGATAACAAATAAAAAAGTGAAAATGTTTTTATTGGAAGTCTCGCTGCTTTTGCGATATAAAATGAAGTTTGGGCAGAACGGAGTGAAAAAAACTTGTTTTCATCTTGCCTTACCCCTTACCTTTTGCTATATTTGTTGCCGAATAATTACACAGTTTGTAAATTGAATATGGAAATTAAAGGAAGAATAATCCATGTGTTGCCTTTGCAGGAGGGTGTTTCGAAAGCAGGCAATCCGTGGAAAAAGCAAGAGTATGTTTTGGAAACAGAAGAGCAATATCCTCGAAAAGTTTGTTTCAATCTTTTCGGTGATAAAGTAGATCAATATCCTGCCGCTATCGGCGAAGATGTCGTGGTTAGCTTTGATCTTGAAAGTAGGGAGTTTAATGGTCGTTGGTACACCGATGTGAGAGCTTGGAAGATAGAAAAGTCAGCTCCTGTTGCTCAGGGTGTTCCCGATATGCCTCCGATGCCCAACGATATAGCTCCGTTCCCACCGGCTCCGGCAGCTCCCGATTTGGCGCCTTCTCCTACCGATGATTTGCCATTCTAATAGAATTAAAATATAGTAGATGGAAGAGCCGTATCTGTTGCAGAGGCGGCTCTTCGTTTATTAGAGATTGAGGAATTTGTTTAGTTATATTTGTTTTTCGCAATCTCTTTTATGAGGAGAATATATTACTTTTACCAGTTCAAAACTGGTATCGAATAAATTGAAAAGTTATGATTAGATTGAATGTTTTTATTCAGGTAGAGAAATCTTGTCGAGATAAGGTTCTTGATATAGCGAGAAAATTGACAGAATGCTCATTGAAGGAGCCGGGTTGTGTAGCATATGATATTTTTGAGAGCAGTACACGTCCCGATGTATTGATGATTTGCGAGACATGGAAAGATGCCGATGCATTGTCGATTCATGAACAGACAGCTCATTTCGTTTCGTATGTAGGAAAGATGAAAGAGCTTTCCGAGATGAAACTCGAAAAATTTAATTTTTGATATTCACACGGTTTCTTCAATAGTTCAAGGAAGATGAAATGGAGTAAGTTGTTTTTGCCCGTAATGGTTGTGTCGATGATTGCGGGTATGTCTTCGTGTGGGAAAGATGATGGTAGTTCGTCGGTTCCGCAAAGGCCATCGGGCGGAAATCAAGCCGATTCAATTGCTATTGCCGGAATACAATGGCAGGAACGGGAAATTCAGACAGGAATAATTAGTAAAACGGCCCAAGTTCCGTTACTATTCGATTATCCTCAAACGATAAGCATGCTGGAAATCGATTTGAATAAAGCCGATGTTTCCTTTTTGGTGTCTTATGAGGCAGGTTCGCTAAAAAAGACGACTAGCGATCGGGCATTGGCTGCTAACGCATTGGCCGCTGTAAATGGAACATATTTCAATACTTCTACCGGGATCAGCCGTCATTTTTTGAAATGTAATGGTACAGTGATGGCTGCTACTCAGACAAATGAATTTTCCACACGTGCGACGGGCGCTTTTTGTGCGACGGGAGATGTTGTAGAAATAAAAAAGTGGAGTTCGACGGAGGAAGCTACTCAGGGTGGAAATTATCAGCAAGTTGTTGTGTCGGGGCCTTTGATGTTGGACGACGGTCGTGATGTCGCTATGTGGAGCAATACTTTCACTACCGATACGCATCCTCGCACCTGCGTGGCTACTACCGATGATAATAAGGTGCTGTTGATAGTTTTTGATGGGAGGTTAGATGGTGCGAAAGGAGTGAATCTGTATGATTTGCGGACATTTGCTCGGCAAATGGGGGCGACCGATGCTCTTAATTTAGATGGTGGCGGTTCTTCCACGCTGTATATACAAGGATATGGTGTTATTAATTATCCTTGCGATAATGGAATATACGACCACGAAGGAGAGCGGGCTGTGCCTTCGGTTTTGTTGGTCAAGAAGAATTAAATACATTACTGTATAGATATTTAGAGGGGGAGGCTCTGATGAATCAGAACCTCCCCGTTTTTTGTCGAAAAAAATGAATGTTGATGTAATAAAGTAAAAAATAATTTTCTTATCTTTCAACCGAATTTAATCTAATCTTAATACTTATAGGCTATGATTGTAGGAATTCCAAAAGAAATCAAGAACAATGAAAACCGAGTAGGCATGACTCCGGCAGGAGTGAATGAGTTGGTGAAACATGGGCATACGGTGTATGTCCAGAAAGGAGCCGGAGAGAATAGTGGTTTTCCGGATAGTTCATACGAACGAGTCGGAGCAAAAATATTGGCGACTATTGAAGACGTGTACGCTATCTCTGAAATGATTGTAAAGGTAAAAGAGCCTATTGCTCCTGAATATCCGCTTATCCGTAAAGGCCAATTGTTGTTTACCTATTTCCATTTTGCTTCGGATAGAAGATTAACGGAGGCCATGATGTCGAGTGGAGCCACGTGTTTGGCCTATGAAACGGTAGAGTTGAAAGATCACAGCCTGCCTTTGTTGATTCCTATGTCGGAAGTGGCAGGACGAATGGCAACGCAGGAGGGTGCGCGTTTTTTAGAACGCCCGCAAGGTGGAAAAGGAAAATTGATGGGTGGTGTTCCGGGAGTAAAACCCGCAAAAGTGTTGGTTATTGGCGCAGGGGTTGTGGGGTATTCGGCAGCTCGCATTGCCGCCGGAATGGGAGCTGACGTGACAATCACAGACCTTTCATTGTCGCGTTTAAGGCATATTGATGAAATAAAACCGGCTAATATTAAAACGTTATATTCTTCTGAATTTAATATTCGTGCAGAGCTTCCTACGACCGATTTGGTAGTTGGAGCTGTATTGATTCCAGGTGCGAAAGCCCCTCATTTGATTACGAGAGATATGCTGTCCACGATGGAAAAGGGTTCTGTATTGGTCGATGTGGCTATCGATCAGGGTGGCTGTTTCGAGACTTCTCGTCCGACGACTCACTCCGAACCGGTTTACGAAGTCGATGGTATAATACACTATTGTGTAGCCAATATTCCCGGTGCTGTTTCTGCGACTTCGACATTGGCTTTGACAAATGCCACACTTCCTTATGTGGTTCAATTAGCCAATAAAGGTTGGCAAAAAGCTTGTTCCGAAGATGAGGCATTGTATAAAGGACTGAATATTGTCGATGGCAAAATCATTTATCCGGCAGTTGCCGAAGCCTTTGGGTTGCCGTGTGAAACGATTTAGAAGCTGTTTTAAATTTATTCCGAGACAGATTGAGACCTATGTTGAAGTAGATTGGAGTCCGAGATATGCAGTCAATAGCGGGCTATTGACAAAAATCAAGGGATTCAAGATGCGAGACAGGGGCTCAATATGGCCGGAACATACCTGTTTGCAATGATAATATTATTTCTCAATAAATTTAAAACAGCTTCTTAGTTGAAAGAGAGATAAATCTCAATCGGGTAATTCCTCTTGTAGAAAGTGTCTGGAAGAGGTTTGGGGAGAATGAAGAAAATAATGTGAAGAGAGTCGTTGGACCTTTGTAGGAAAAGATTATATTTGCAAGTGATATCATAATCGGATTGTAAATCTTATAATTACTCTCCATGAAAACGATTACTCGTATTCAAACAGTTTTGTTTGGCTTCATTCTCTCTTCTTTTATGTGTGCGGTTTGTTCGGCAGAGGTTGTCTCGTATCGTGCCGTTAGTGTCTCGAATTTGAATGTCCGTGAGCAGCCGTCTGTACAAAGTGAAAAAATTGGAACTATTACAAAAAGCGACACTGTCATAGCGGAGTCGGTTGAAGATGCTTGGGCGAAAATCAACTTTAATGGTAAGGTGGCGTATGTGAATGCCAATTATCTCGAAGAAGTTGAGGCGGGGAATTTAGCCGAAAAAGATGAAAATCTATCCTTCTTGAAAAATATTTTGCCTCTGCCGTTGTATGGAGAGAGGTGGACGTGGATTGTTAACGCCAATGTCGCGATGACTTTTGTATGGGCGATTTTCATTTTGTCGTGCTTCTTGTTATGGGTCCACCGGGTAAGAGGTAATTGGTTGGAAGGGTGGCGGTACAAACTGAACATCGTGGTGTTTTTGTCATTGAGCATAATAGAAGTGGTCTATATGGCGGGGCATGGCGATCAGGCGCTTTGGTTTTACGGATATGCCGGATATGGAGCGTTGGGAATGTTCGTATATCTCATATTGTATATTCTGGTAGCGCTTATATGTATCAATCAGTGGACCTCGTTCACCGCTACTCTTGACGACATTCAGCTTGTACATTCCATCGGGTCTGGTGGTCGGCGGATAGGTGTATATTCTATGCCCTTGTGCCTCTTGGGATATATGGCGTCGCGATTGTTTTGGCAACCCGGTATGGCTCTCTCATTGGGGTTGCTGTTGGTCTTACAGGGTCTCCAAATATTCTTGATGGTTAAGAGTTTCGTCCAGCGGGGTAGTCTGCGGGCAGGACTATTGTGGTCGATGGTTTATTTTGTAGGTATTGTAGGAATGATTTATATGTTCACCAATATCATCGGCTTGTTTGTACTGCTATTGTGTTGTCTTTTGGTGGTAGGTATTATCGAGATTGTCCATCATGGATTGGGGCTGGGCAATTATGTTTCTTTTGGAGTGAAAGATCGATATGGGAAAAAAGAACAGACATTTGTTCATAAAGGGAAATTGATATGTAGGAATTGTGCACATTATTCATCGTTGCAAAGTTCCTGCTTTGTAGGGGAAACACCGAAGAAGGTTCATGGATTTGATAGTTGCGATCGCTTCCGGTTAAGTGTTAATGCAGAAATAGAAGATTTGTCTGGTAAGAAAATAAAGGTAAAAAGATAATTTTACAGCTGTTTTTATTCTCTGAGTTTATTATGTGGACTGCATAGCTCCATTTAAGAGTCCGGAATAATTTGTTTGAAAGCATCTATTCGAGAAATTTTTTTTACATATACTTAGTTGAAAATAAGTCTATTGTATAATTTTCATGTTATACAGCATAAAAAAGTGGGAAAAAAATTTGGAGCGGAATAGGAAAATGCATTAACTTTGCAACCGCAAAAGAGGAAACGGGGCACGCCCCGGGGAACTTTTGCCAAGTTCATTGAAGGAATTGAAGAAGCAAGTGTAGTACAGGAAATAAGAGAGAAAGAAGTCAATTCGGTCAGGTAACGCTTCGAAGGTATAATAAAGAATAAAGAAAATACAACGAAGAGTTTGATCCTGGCTCAGGATGAACGCTAGCGACAGGCCTAACACATGCAAGTCGAGGGGCAGCGGGGAGGTAGCAATACCTTTGCCGGCGACCGGCGCACGGGTGAGTAACACGTATGCAATCCACCTGTAACAGGGGGATAACCCGGAGAAATCCGGACTAATACCCCATAATATGGGCGCTCCGCATGGAGAGTTCATTAAAGAGAGCAATTTTGGTTACAGACGAGCATGCGCTCCATTAGCCAGTTGGCGGGGTAACGGCCCACCAAAGCGACGATGGATAGGGGTTCTGAGAGGAAGGTCCCCCACATTGGAACTGAGACACGGTCCAAACTCCTACGGGAGGCAGCAGTGAGGAATATTGGTCAATGGTCGGCAGACTGAACCAGCCAAGTCGCGTGAGGGAAGACGGCCCTACGGGTTGTAAACCTCTTTTGTCGGAGAGTAAAGTACGCTACGTGTAGCGTATTGCAAGTATCCGAAGAAAAAGCATCGGCTAACTCCGTGCCAGCAGCCGCGGTAATACGGAGGATGCGAGCGTTATCCGGATTTATTGGGTTTAAAGGGTGCGTAGGCGGCACGCCAAGTCAGCGGTGAAATTTCCGGGCTCAACCCGGAGTGTGCCGTTGAAACTGGCGAGCTAGAGTACACAAGAGGCAGGCGGAATGCGTGGTGTAGCGGTGAAATGCATAGATATCACGCAGAACCCCGATTGCGAAGGCAGCCTGCTAGGGTGAAACAGACGCTGAGGCACGAAAGCGTGGGTATCGAACAGGATTAGATACCCTGGTAGTCCACGCAGTAAACGATGAATACTAACTGTTTGCGATACAATGTAAGCGGTACAGCGAAAGCGTTAAGTATTCCACCTGGGGAGTACGCCGGCAACGGTGAAACTCAAAGGAATTGACGGGGGCCCGCACAAGCGGAGGAACATGTGGTTTAATTCGATGATACGCGAGGAACCTTACCCGGGCTCAAACGCAGGGGGAATGTCGGTGAAAGCCGGCAGCTAGTAATAGTCACCTGCGAGGTGCTGCATGGTTGTCGTCAGCTCGTGCCGTGAGGTGTCGGCTTAAGTGCCATAACGAGCGCAACCCCTATCGACAGTTACTAACGGGTGAAGCCGAGGACTCTGTCGAGACTGCCGGCGCAAGCCGCGAGGAAGGTGGGGATGACGTCAAATCAGCACGGCCCTTACGTCCGGGGCGACACACGTGTTACAATGGCAGGTACAGAAGGCAGCCAGTCAGCAATGACGCGCGAATCCCGAAAACCTGTCTCAGTTCGGATTGGAGTCTGCAACCCGACTCCATGAAGCTGGATTCGCTAGTAATCGCGCATCAGCCATGGCGCGGTGAATACGTTCCCGGGCCTTGTACACACCGCCCGTCAAGCCATGGAAGCCGGGAGTACCTGAAGCATGCAACCGCAAGGAGCGTACGAAGGTAATACCGGTAACTGGGGCTAAGTCGTAACAAGGTAGCCGTACCGGAAGGTGCGGCTGGAACACCTCCTTTCTGGAGAAGCAAAACCTGCAATAAGACTGGAAAAGACCAAGCTCTCTCTTGGTACTACACGCTTCGTTCAATATAAAAAGAAGGAAAACAACCCGCCGCAGGCACGATTTGAAGAATAGTCCTATAGCTCAGTAGGTTAGAGCGCTACACTGATAATGTAGAGGTCGGCAGTTCAAATCTGCCTGGGACTACCAGGCCGGAGGTCAGGTGGTAAAAGGGGGGATTAGCTCAGCTGGCTAGAGCACCTGCTTTGCAAGCAGGGGGTCAACGGTTCGAATCCGTTATTCTCCACGAAAGATCCTTGACATGATGGAAAAAGAAGAGTAAACGAGCAAAGCAAACCCATATCAACCCCTAACGTCGCCGTCTCTAAGCAGAGACGGAAGACGCGGAAGAAAGTAAACAAGGGCGCATGGAGGATGCCTAGGCTCTCGGAGGCGAAGAAGGACGTGATAAGCTGCGAAAAGTTACGGTAAGGCGCAAATAGCCGTAGACCCGTAAATATCCGAATGGGGCAACCCGGCCAGCAATGGCCATACCGCCAAGCGGTAAGCCAACGCGGGGAACTGAAACATCTAAGTACCCGCAGGAAAAGAAAATAACAATGATTCCGCCAGTAGTGGCGAGCGAACGCGGAACAGCCCAAACCACTCGTGTTACGGCACGAGTGGGGTAGAAGGATCCACGACACGGCAAGAAATAAGTTAGCGGAATACGATGGAAATCGTAGCCAGAGACGGTGACAGCCCGGTACGCGAAAACCGACAGAAGCCTAGTGGACACCTGAGTAACCCAGGACACGAGAAATCCGGGGCGAATCAGCGGGGCCCATCCCGTAAGGCTAAATACTCCCGAGAGACCGATAGCGAACCAGTACTGTGAAGGAAAGGTGAAAAGAACCTCGAACAGAGGAGTGAAACAGACCCTGAAACCATGCGCCTACAAGCGGTCGGAGCATGTTAAAGTGTGACGGCGTGCCTTTTGCATAATGAACCTACGAGTTACTCTCGCTGGCAAGGTTAAGCGATTCAGTCGCGCAGCCGAAGCGAAAGCAAGTCCGAACAAGGCGTACAGTCAGCGGGAGTAGACGCGAAACCAAGTGATCTACCCTTGGTCAGGTTGAAGGTTGGGTAACACCAATTGGAGGACCGCACCGATAAGCGTTGAAAAGCTTACGGATGAACTGAGGGTAGGAGTGAAAGGCCAATCAAACTTGGAGATAGCTCGTACTCCCCGAAATGCATTTAGGTGCAGCCTCGAAGCAGAGTGATAGAGGTAGAGCGACTGATAAGATGCGAGGGCTTCACCGCCTATCAAGTCTTGACAAACTCCGAATACTATCACTTGGTCTTCGGGAGTGAGGGCATGGGTGCTAAGGTCCATGTCCGAAAGAGGAACAACTCAGACCACCGGCTAAGGTCCCGAAATAAGGGCTAAGTTGAACAAACGAAGTAAAACTGCAAAGACAGCTAGGATGTTGGCTTGGAAGCAGCCATTCATTTAAAGAGTGCGTAACAGCTCACTAGTCGAGGAGTTTTGCATGGATAATAATCGGGCATAAGCCCTTTACCGAAGCTGTGGATGTCG